>JBOIGD010000252.1:0-10156 GCA_050742615.1 Casimicrobiaceae bacterium
CCTCCATGCTGGGCGCAACGAGCCCCGAGCGCACAATGCTCGTCTTCACGGGGCTGTTTGCGGTGTTCTGGGCCTATCTCGTGATCCAGGGCTACCCGGTGTCGCACGGTGACATCGGCAGCGCCAGCACCCACAACCTCGACAACATCGTCTCAGGTGTTCCGGCGATCGCCGCGATCCATTCCGGACAAGCATAGCGCGGCACCAGCTTCGCCTGCCGCTCGAAGAGGCGCCGGTAGAGCGCGTGCTCTTCGGGCGTGTAGCCCGACCACGCCTGCTCGACCGCGTAGCCGGGACCGGCTTTTGAATAATCTCCCCTTAATTCAGGGTTCATGCCGCAGGCTTGAGCACGCCGCGGCGCACCTGGTCGAGCTCCATCGATTCGAACAGGGCGCGGAAATTACCCTCGCCGAACCCTTCGTCGCCCTTTCTCTGGATGATCTCGAAGAAGATCGGGCCGATCATCGTCTTGGTGAAGATCTGCAGCAGCCGGCCGCCGCCGGGCGCGCCGTCAACGAGGATCTTGCGCCGCTGCAGTTCCTCGAGCGGCTCGCCGTGGCCGGGCAGGCGCTGCTCGACGAGCTCGTAGTACGTGTCGGGTGCGTCGAGCAGCTCGATGCCGCCGGCGCGCAGCGCGTCCACCGTGCGGTAGATGTCGTGCGTGTGCAGGGCGATGTGCTGGATGCCTTCGCCGTGGTACAGGTCGAGGTACTCCTGGATCTGCGAGCGCTCGTCGGCCGACTCGTTGATCGGGATGCGGATGCGGCCGCACGGGCTGGTCATCGCCTTGGACTTGAGCCCGGTCAGCTTGCCCTCGATGTCGAAGTAGCGGACTTCGCGGAAATTGAACAGCCTCTCATAGAAGCTTGCCCATTCGTTCATCCGGCCGCGATGCACGTTGTGCGTCAGGTGATCGATGCTGGCGAGCCCCGCCCCCGGTGGATGCTGCGCCGCGCCGGCGATCGGCACGAAATCGATATCGTAGATCGACACGCCGGCGCCGTCGACCGGGTAACGATCGACCAGGTAGATCAGCGAGTCGCCGATGCCCTTGATCGCGGGAATGTTGAGCTCCATCGGGCCGGGATGCGCCTCGACGCCCCAGGCGCCCTGCTCGATCAGCCTCGCGTAGGCGCGCGCGGCGTCCTTGACGCGGAACGCCATCGCGCAGATCGACGGCCCGTGCACGCGGGCGAATCCCTGCGCGAAGCTGCCGGGCTCGGCGTTGACGATGAAGTTCACGTCGCCCTGCCGGTACAGGAGCACGTTCTTCGACCGGTGCCTGGCGACGGCGGAAAAACCCATCTGCTCGAACAGCCGGCCCAGCGCCGCCGGATCCGGCGCGGCATACTCGACGAACTCGAAGCCGTCGGTCCCGAGCGGATTGTCCCAGAGGGCGGGGGCGGCCATGGCCGATTGCTCCTGCTCCATCGCTGATGAGTTCAAGGATACCGCCTGGCGGGCGGAGGCGCACCAAGCGCCGATCGCGGCTCGGCTTCCGCAGCGTCCGCGCGAGCGCGTCACGCCGGCGGCGACGTTGCTTACCGGCGCGGCGGCACGATGCTTACGCCGGCGAGCTTCTCCTGCGCCTCGATCAGCGATGCAATGTACTTGTCGCCGAAGCCGAGCAGGTTCGCGTGCACCAGACTCTGATGCACGGCCCCGCCGACGATCGCCGGCGTCGGCAGCGACTCGGCGAGATGCGTGTAGTAGCGCAGATCCTTCATCGCGTTGACCAGCGTGAATTTGAGCCCGGAGAGGTCGCCGCTTTCGAGCATCTTCCCGACCATCGCCTGGAACACCCCGGAGTTGACGCCGCCGGCGGAGATGATCTCGTGCAGCTTGGCGACCGGCACACCGGCCTTGGCGCAGGCCGCGCAGGCTTCGGCCGCCGTCGTGGCAATCGACATCGCCATGAAATTGTTGATCAGCTTCAAGGTGTGGCCGCTTCCCGGGCCGCCGGCATGGACGATGTTCTCGCAGTACGCGGACAGAACGGGCTTCAACCGGGCGAACGTCGCGTCGTCGGCGCCGACCATGGTATTGAGGCGCCCTTCCTCGGCTTCCTTCGGCGTACGCGCCAGCGGCGCGTCGACGTAGTTCGTTCCGTTCGCGGCGAGATCGGCGCGGATTTTTGCCGTCGACGACGGCTCCGCGGTCGAGGCGTCCACGACGATGAGCCCGTCGCGCGCGGCGCCGAGGATGCCGTCGGCTCCGTAGACGATCTCCTCGACCTGCGGCGAGCCGGTGACGCAGAGGATCACGATGTCGGAGGCACGCGCCACCTCGGCGTTGGTTTTGACCTCCCGGGCGCCGGCGGCGAGTATGTCCTCGGCCGGCTTGCGGTTGCGGTGCACGCGCACCGTCAGCGGGAATCCTTTGGCGAGGATGCTTTTCGCCATGCCGTGGCCCATCAGGCCGAGACCGATGAAGCCGATGCGCGGCGCGGCGTTGCTCACGATGCGTTGCTCACGTTGTGGTTCCTCGAGGGTGGCCGGTCCGGATGCCGCCAAACTGGTAAGACGGTCAGGCCAATTCTAGCCGATCGATGCGCGTTCAGTCGACTGCGGCAGGCTCCGCCGGCGCGAGACTCGCGCGCCAGCGCTCGTACCAGGTGAGGACGACGCCGCTGCCGGCGATCACGACCATGCCGGTGAGCGCCCAGCGGTCGGGAAACGTCCCGAACAGGAACCAGGCCGCGATGGTCGAAAAGACGAGCTGAATGTAAGTGAACGGCGCTATGGCCGACGCCGAGGCAAGCCGGAATGCCCGCGTGAACAGCCAATGGCCGAACGAGCCCATGGCGCCGATGCCCAGGAAAAGCACCAGGTCGGACGTCGGGTACCAGGCGTCGTCGTGGTAGAACGAGACCACGATCGACATCAGCACCGCGCCGCAGAGACTCGGATAGAACAGCAGCACGCGCAAGTCCTCGCCGGCGAGCTTGCGGGTCAAGATCTGGTAGCTGGCGTAGGCCGCCGCCGCGGCGAGCGCGAAAAGCGATGCGCTGTCGAGCATCCGGGTGCCGGGACGGACGATCAGCAGCATGCCGACGAACCCGGCGGCGGCGAAGCCCCATCGCGGCAGCGTGATGCGTTCGCGCAGTAGCCAGCCGGCGAGCAGCGTGACCAGGATCGGGCTGGTGTAATTGAGCGCGGTGGCCTCGGCCAGCGGCAGATACTTGACCGCGCTGAAAAAGCAAAGCGACGAGGCGATCAGCACCGTTCCGCGCACCAGGTGCAGCGCCGGCCTGCCGGTGCGAACGAGATTCCAGCGCATTGTCGGCGCGAGCAGCGCGAACATCAGCAGCGCCTGCACGCCCCAGCGCGCCCACACCAGCAGCGGCACCGGGTAGCGCTGGCTCAGGTGCTTGACCGTGACGTCGATGCTGGTGAAGCAGGCGGACGCGGCAACGATCAGCACGACCGCGGCGAGCGGCATGTGCGCCGGCCGCGGCAGCGGCGCGTTCGCTGACGCCGCCTCGGCGGCAGGCGCGCCATCGACTTCCGCATCGGAGGATCGCAACGAATGCTCGCCCAGGCAAAAAGGGGATGGAACCGCGTCGGCCCGGTTCCCGCGGAACGGGCGGCGAGCACTCGCCGCTAGAACGCCGCCATTTTAACCGCCGCGGTCCCGGCCCGCCAGACGTGAAGTCAAACGTCGCCGAAACGCCGATAATGGATGCTTCGCACCGCGCCCGACGCCTCGCCGGGCGATTGCCTTCCAGGAGACGCGATGAGCATCAAGCATTCGACCCCGTTCCTCGCGGCGCTGGCCGCCGCCGTCTGCTTTTCGAGCGCCGGAATCGCGCCGGCGCAGGGGCAGCAGCCCGCGGCGCAACGTAGCAAGGTCGTCATCCAGGTGAGCGACGCCGATCCGGCCAAGTGGAACCTCGCGCTCAACAATGCGCGGAACATCCAGAGCGACGTCGGCGCCGCCAACGTCGACATCGAGCTCGTCGCGTACGGGCCGGGCATCGGCATGCTGAAGGCCGATTCGGTCGTCGGCAACCGCATCGAGGACGCCGGGAAGGCCGGCGTCAAGGTCGTCGCCTGCGAGAACACGATGCGCGGGCAGAAGCTCACGCACGCCGACATGCTCGACGGGATCGGGTACGTGCCGGCCGGCGTGGTCGAGTTGATGCAGCGCCAGCAGCAGGGCTGGGCCTACATTAGGCCCTAGCTCGCCCGCCGCGGCGGGGTTCCCGCCTCGCCCAGATCCCAGAACAGGCCTGTCATGATCTGCAGGCCTTCGCGCGCGACCGCCGCCAGCATGTGCTCGTCCGCGGCATGCTGCGAGCACGCCGGATAGGAGTGCGGCACCCAGATCGTCGGCAAGCCGAGCACGTTGGCGAAGCAATCGTTCGGTAATGCGCCGCCCAGGTTGGGGAGGATCGCCGGGGCCGCGCCGGTGGTCGCTTCGATCGAGGCGCTCGCCCAGCGCACCCACGGATCGGCCGGATCGAGCCGCGTCGCCTCCATCGGTTCCATCGTCGCCGGCCGGACCTCGACCCGATCCAATCCCATGTGGTCGAGGTGGGCGCGCAGCGCCGGAATGAAGTCGCGCCAATCGCAGCCGGCCACGAAGCGCAACTGCATGTGCGCGATCGCGCGCGGCGGAATCGCGTTGACGGGACGGTCGGGGTTGCCGGTCCGAAACGCCAGCACTTCGAGCGCGTTCCAGCCGAAGACGCGTTCGGCCGGCGAGAGCGCGGGCTCACCCCACGCTTCGTCGATCGCCGGGCCTCCGGGCTCGCCCGGTTCGATCGCCGCCAGCGCGTCCTTGACCGACGCCGGAATCGGCGGCGGCCGCAACGCGTCGACCAGAATGCGGCCGCGCGCGTCGACCAGCGACGCGATCGCGCCGGCTAGCATCGTTCCCGGGTTGGCCAAAAGGCCGCCCCAGTTGCCCGAATGGTGGGCGCCGTCGCGCAGCGCGACGACGAGATCGAAATTGAACACGCCGCGCGAGCCCAGGAAGATCGTCGGCCGAGCGGCCCGCAGCCGCGGTCCGTCCGAGGCGATCAGCACGTCCGCGCGCAAGTCGCTCGCCCGCCGGCTGCAGGTCGCGCGGAGCCCCGGCGAGCCGATCTCCTCGCCCATTTCCAGCAACAGCTTGGCGTTGAAGCCAAGCCGGCCGCGCCGCTCGATCACCCGGGCCAGCGCCGCGAGATTGATTGTGTGCTGGCCCTTGTTGTCGGCGGTTCCGCGTCCGTACCACTTGCCGTCCGCGACCGACAGCTCCCACGGCGAGCGCTCGCCCGACCATTGCTCGTCGTAGCCGGCGACGACATCGCCATGGCCGTAGACCAGCACCGTCGGCAGCGCGGCATCCTCGCGGCGTTCGGCGAACAAAAGCGGCGGGGCACCGGCAACCGGATTGGGCCATACCGACCAGTCGAAGCCGCAGCGCGCGACGCTCGGGCCGATGTCGTCGGTCAGGTAGCTGCGGAGCGTGTCGCCGCTGGACTCGTCCTGGCTTTCGGTCCGGAAAGCCACGCGGCGCCGCAGCTCGGCCTGCAGCGTGCCGGCATCGAACCATGCGGTTGCGGCGGCGATCGCGGCGGCTCGGGCGCTGGACATGGCGGGGCTTTCGATCGAATGCCGGCGGCGAGCGGCCGTCGCGGATTGGAGCGGGTGAAGGGAATCGAACCCTCGTCGTAAGCTTGGGAAGCTTCTGCTCTGCCATTGAGCTACACCCGCCGGACTGTCGGGCCGCACCGCGCCCCAAAGCTGCGCCGGAGCCCGCAGGATTATAGCGAATGCGCGCCCCAGCGCCGTAGGCTACACCGCCGCCCGCCACGCGGGGCGTTGTTACAGGATGTGTCCGGGATGCACGGCGCGCCCCAATTGCGCCACAATGGAGGGCTGCCCGGCAGGGCGAACCGGCGTTGCCCGCCGGGGCGACGGATTGCGGCAATGCAGTAAGGTGATATGGACCGCCGGAACCTCGGCACGTACTGACCGACGACAACGCACATGGCAAGACGCAAGAAGCTCTTCGCGATAGTCGTGGCGCTGGCCGCAGTGGCCATGGCCATCGGACTGGTCGCGCAATACAACAAGGAGTCGCGCGCCGCGGTGCGAAAGGCACCCGCCGCGATCCCGGTCACCGTCGCCGCGGTGGTCACCAAGACGGTTCCGGTCCGACTCTACGCGATAGGCAACGTCGAGCCGTTCACCACGGTAGCGGTCAAGGCCCGCGTCGACGGCCAGATCGACAGCGTTCATTTCAACGAGGGTGACCAGGTCCGCCAGGGCCAACTGCTGTTCGAGATCGATCCTAGGCCGTTTGCCGCCGCTCTGCAGCAGGTGCAGGCGAATCTGCTGCGCGACAGGGCGCTGGTCGACCGTGCCGCGGACCAGGAAAAGCGCTACAAGGAGCTGCTGCAAAAGAAGTTCATCTCGCCCGACGCCTACGGGCAGGTGAAGACCAACCTCGACAGCGCCGCGGCCACGATCCGCGCCGACGAGGCCGCCGTGGTAAGCGCCAAGGTGCAGCTCGACTACTGCTCGATTCGGTCGCCGGTGACCGGCTATGTCGGCAAGATCGCGATCCAGCGCGGCAATCTGGTGAAGGCCAACGACACCAATCCGCTGGTGACGATCAACCAGGTTGTCCCGATCTACGTCTCGTTTTCGGTTCCCGAGCGCAGCCTGAGCGACGTGCGCCTGCACCAGGCGAAGGGCGACCTGCACGTCCAGGCGAACATTCCCCATGCGCCGGCGCCGATCGAGGGCAAGCTGACCTTCATCGACAACAGTGCCGACGTCACGACCGGTACGATCAAGCTCAAGGCGACGTTCGCGAACACCGACAAGACGATGTGGCCCGGGCAATTCGTCAACATAGCGCTCACCCTCTACGATCAGCCCGACGCCGTCGTGACCCCCGCGACGTCGGTGCAGAACGGTCCGAATGGCCAGTACGTCTTTGTCGTCAAGCCCGATCAGACGGTCGAAATGCGCCCGATCCAGGTCACGCGTACCGAGGGCGACGATGCGGTCGTTTCCAGCGGCCTCAAGCCGGGCGACCGGGTCGTGACCGTGGGTCAGCTCCGGCTCGCGCCGGGGATGCGGATCGACGCCAGCAGCGCGGCCCAGTCGTGAACATCGCCGCCCTTTTCGTCCGCCGGCCGGTGATGACCTTGCTGGTCATGATCGGCATTCTGATCTTCGGCCTGATCGGCTATCGGCTCCTGCCGGTCAATGCGCTGCCCAACGTCGACTTCCCGACGATACAGATTTCCGCGAGTCTGCCGGGCGCGAGCCCGGATACGATGGCGTCCGCGGTTGCTACCCCGCTGGAAAAGCAACTCTCGACCATTGCCGGCATCGACTCGATGACGTCGACGTCGACCAGCGGAACGACGTCGATCACGCTGCAATTCGCGCTCGAGCGCAACATCGACGCCGCCGCACAGGACGTTCAATCGGCGATCTCCGCGGCGTCGCGATCGCTGCCGGCGGGAATGCCGACGCCGCCGACCCTGCGCAAGGTGAACCCGGCCGACTTTTCCATACTGCTGCTCGCGCTCACGTCGGAAACGCAACCGCTTTCGGTGGTCGACGACTACGGCGAGAACAACCTGGCGCAGCGGATCTCGACCATCAGCGGCGTGGCGCAGGTCCAGGTGTTCGGCTCGCAGAAATACGCCGTGCGCATCCAGCTCGATCCGAACGCTCTCGCGACGCGGGGACTCGCGCTCATCGATGTCGAGCAGGCGATCGGCAACGCCAACGTGAACCTGCCGACCGGCTCGTTGTCCGGCCGCGATCGCGCCACCTCGGTGATGGCGACCGGCCAGCTCGAGGATGCCACCGCGTACAGACCGCTGATCGTGGCCTACCGCAACGGCGCGCCGGTGCGGCTCGACCAGATCGGACAGGTGCTCGACAGCGTGCAGAACGACAAGATCGCCGCCTGGTACAACGGCTCGCGCGGGGTCGTCCTGGGCGTGCAGCGGCAGCCGGGCACCAATACGATCGAAGTGGTGGACGGCATCAAGGCGGTGATCCCGGCATTCCAGGCCCAGCTTCCGCCGTCGATCAAGCTGTCGGTGCTCTACGACCGGTCCCAGTCGATCCGCGAATCGGTCCGTGACGTGCAGTTCACGCTCGTTCTCGCGCTGTCTCTGGTGGTCGGCGTCATATTCGTGTTCCTGCGCAGCGCCCGCGCAACGCTGATCCCGAGTCTCGCGCTGCCGATGTCGATCATCGGCACCTTCGCGCTGATGTACGTGTTCGGCTACAACCTCGACAATCTTTCGCTGATGGCGCTTACCTTGTGCGTCGGCTTCGTCGTCGACGACGCGATCGTGATGCTTGAGAACATCACCCGGCACATGGAGATGGGCAAGCCGCGCATGCAGGCGACGCTGGACGGCGCGAAGGAGATCGGTTTCACGATCATATCGATGACTCTGTCGCTGGTAGCGGTGTTCATCCCGGTCCTGTTCATGAGCGGCATCCTCGGCCGGCTGCTGCACGAGTTCGCGGTGACGATCATCGTCGCGGTGTTGCTCTCGGGCCTCGTGTCGCTCACGCTGACGCCGCTGCTGTGCAGCCGGATGCTGAGACTCGAGCGCGAAGAGTCGCATGGCCGCATCTATGCGTTCGCGGGCCGCATGTTCGACTACCTTTTGGCGGGTTATCGCAGGAGCCTGGCCCTGGTCCTTGCGCACCGCCGGCTTTCGATGCTCGGCTTCGCCATGCTGTTCGTCGCGACCGGATTCCTGTTCACCCATATGCCCAAGGGGTTCCTGCCCAGCGACGACGTTGGGCAGCTATTCGCATTCACCGAGGCCGCGCAGGATATCTCGTTCGACGCGATGTCCAAGTTGCAGGGGCAGGTCGCGGCAATCGTCCGCCAGAACCCGCATGTCGAGAGCGTGATGTCGTTCGTCGGCGGCGGTGGCGGCGCCTCTTCGCTCAACAATGGCCGGATGTTCATCACCTTGAAGCCGCGCAACCAACGACCGATTGCCGACGTCGTGGTGCAGGAGCTGCGGCCGGCGATCGCCAAGGTGCCCGGTATCAAGGCTTTCGTGCAGAACGTGCCGGCGATCCGCCTCGGCCAGCTGACCAAGAGTCTCTACCAGTACACGCTGCAGGCTACCGACACGAACGAGCTCTACGAGTGGGCGCCTAAGATCGAAGACAAGCTGCGCACGCTGCCCGGCCTCGTCGATGTGACGTCCGATCTCCAGATCACGCAGCCGCAGGTGACCGTCGCGATCGACCGTAACCGCGCTTCCGCGCTGGGTGTGTCCGCGCAGTCGATCGAGAACACGCTCTATGACGCATACGGATCGCGTCAGGTCTCGACGATCTACGCGCCGACCGATCAATACTGGGTCGTCATGGAGCTGTTGCCGCGCTACCAGACCGATGCCTCGGCACTGTCCCTGCTGTACGTCCGCTCGGACAGCGGCGCGCTGGTGCCGCTCAACGCGGTGGCTTCGCTTAAGCCCACGATCGGCCCGCTTGCGATCGCCCACCTGGGTCAGCTGCCCGCGGTTACGATCTCGTTCGACCTGACGCCAGGCGTTGCGCTTTCCCAGGCGATCGACGAGATCCAGACGGCGACCGCGGCGATGCGGCTTCCGCCCACGATCAACGGCACCTTCCAGGGCAACGCACAGGCGTTTCGCTCGTCGCTCGCCGGAATGGGCGTCCTGCTGGCTCTGGCCATCTTCGTCATCTACCTCGTACTCGGCATTCTCTACGAGAGTTTCATCCACCCGATTACCATCCTGTCAGGGTTGCCGACCGCGGCGTTCGGCGCGCTGCTGACGCTCTGGCTGTTCCATATCGATCTCAACATGTACGCATTCGTCGGCATGATCATGCTGGTCGGGATAGTCAAGAAGAACGCGATCATCATGATCGATTTCGCAATTGAAGCGCGGCGTACCGAGGGTAAGTCACCGGACGACGCGATTTTCGAGGCATGTATGACCCGGTTCCGGCCGATCATGATGACGACGATGGCGGCGCTGATGGGCAGCCTGCCGATAGCGCTCGCGCTCGGCGCGGGAGGCGAAGCGCGCCGGCCGCTCGGGCTCGCGGTCGTCGGCGGCCTGGTCGTCTCGCAGGCGCTGACGCTCTACATCACGCCGGTCGTCTACACCTACTTCGAGCAGCTGACGCAATGG
>JBOIGD010000253.1:0-7096 GCA_050742615.1 Casimicrobiaceae bacterium
GCTGCCGACGATGATCGACACGTTGACGATGTTCGGTCCCGGCAGGAACTGCGCCAGCGAAAGCACCTCGATGAATTCGCGTTCGCCGAGCCAGCGGCGCTGCTCGACCAGCATGCGGCGCGCGAACGGCATGACGCCGCCGAATCCCTGCACGCCGACGATCAGGAAGCCCAGGAAAAGGCCGCGGCGCGACGGCGCCGGCCGGGCGTCGCCCGGGATTGGCTCGGCGCGCATCGCGGCGGTCATCGGCCGCCCGCGCCGGCGGGGCAATCAGTTGGCATCGATCGCATGGCGCTTGAGCACCTCGAGCGAGACGATCGCCAGCGTCTCCTCGTGCGTGGCGGAGAGGACGACCGGCGGCGCGCAGCCCGCCTCGAACGCTTCGCGCCATCGCCCCGCGCACAGGCACCAGCGATCGCCCGGCCGCAAGCCCGCGAATCCCTGCTCGGGCGCCGGCGTCGACAGATCGTTGCCGTGCGCCCGGGAGAAATCCAGGAACGCCGCGGTCATCTGCGCACAGATCACGTGCAGCCCCACGTCCTCGGATCCGGTATTGCAGCAGCCGTCGCGATAGAAGCCGGTGCGCGGCGCGTTCGAGCACGCAGCCAGTGTCGTTCCCAGGACGTTCTTGTCGTCGGCCATCAGAGCTCCGTTCGGTCACGCCGTTCGCGGCGCATTTTGCGCGAGGCGGGCGGTCGTGAGCGCGCCGTCGCCTACGGCTTTAGCGCGCGGTACAAAAAGGGCAGGCTGACGTTCATCCGGTAGTCGACATCGGAATGGTTGTCGTCGTATTCCTCGTAGACGTGCTTGACGCCGGCCTGCGCCAGCCGTGCCGACAGGATCCTGGTCCCGTAGTGAATGTGGTACTGGTCGCGCCAGCCGCAATCGATGTAGACGCCGCGCAGCGACTTCAGCGCGGACCGGTAGCGGGTGACGAGATTGATCGGATCGTGCGCGAGCCACTTTTTCCAGCGCGCCTTGATCGGCTCGCCGGTCTCCAGGTTGAACGGCAGCCGGAACCCGAGCGGTGCCTTGGGATCGGGGTCGTAGGTTGCGGCCATGCATAGGTTCATGATCGTGTGACCCTCGGCCAGCGACAACTTTTCGGCTGCCCAGACGTGGTCGAGAAAGCGCTTGACACGCCCGTCGTCGCAGCCTTCGGAGAGGCGCGGGCGGCGGCCTTCGCGCAGCGCGTCGTAGCCTCCGGGCTTGCGCTTGACCGGGCGGAATCGCGCCAGGTCGTTCAGCGTGTTCGGCCAATCGTGCCAGTAGACGAAATCGAAATACGAATCGCCCGAATGATCGGCGACCGCCCCCCAATGCTGCGCGTATTTCATGCCGTGAATGATCGCGCCGTAGCCGCCCGACGACTTGCCGAAGCAGCCGCGGTGCTCGCGGGAGGCGAGGGTGCGGAACTCGCGGTCGACGAAAGGAATCAGCTCGCGCGTCAGATAGTCGGCGTAGTTGCCGATCGCCGAGGAGTTAACGTACTGGTTGCCGCCGAGCGCCGTGAAACAATCGGGAAAGACTACGATCGCCGGCCCCATCCTGCGCTCGTGGATCAGCCGCGCGACGCGCTCGGGCACGTTGTCGGAAAACGGCTTCCAGTTGACGTGCGCCAGCCCGGATCCGGTGAACCCGACCATGTCCCAGAGCACCGGGAAGCGCCGGCCGCGGCCATGGCCGGCTCTGGCGTCGTACTGCGGCGGCAACCAGACGCCGAGCTTGCGCACGTGCGGGTCGCCCAACGCATTGTCGGCGAGGATTTTCGACGTGTGCTCGACCACCACCAGCGTGCCGGCCGGGCCCTTGCGGCGTTTGAGCGCCATGCGCTGCCTCGTGAAGTTGCGGAGGCGAAATTGTAGCGCAGACGTTCGCGCTCAGCGCTCGAGTATCGCGGTGACGCCCATGCCGCCGGCGGTGCAGATCGAGATCAGCCCGCGGCCGGCGCCGCGCTGCTGCAGCTCTCGCGCCAGCGTGCCGATGATGCGCGTGCCGGTCGCCGCGAACGGATGTCCGAGCGCGACGCTGCCGCCGCGGGGATTGAGCCTGGCGCGATCGATCGCGCCCAGCGCCGCGTTGCGCTTGAGCTTGGTTCGGCAATAGTCGTCGGACTCCCAGGCCGCCAGCGTGCACAGGACCTGCGCCGCGAACGCTTCGTGAATCTCGTAGACGTCGAAGTCCTGCAGTCGCAGGCCGGCGCGGTCGAGCATCTCCGGGACCGCGTACGCAGGCGCCATCAGCAGACCTTCCGCCGGACCGGCCATGCCGGCGAAGTCGACGGCGGCGACCGCCCAATGCGTGAGGTATGCCTGCACCGCGTGCCCGTGCGCGTCGGCCCAGGCATCGGACGCCAGCAGCGCGCACGATGCGCCGTCGGTCAGCGGCGTGCTGTTGCCCGCGGTCAGCGTCCCGGTCGCGGTCCGGTCGTAGACCGGCTTCAGCGCCGCGAGTCGGGCCGGGCTCGTGTCGGCACGCACATTGTTGTCGCTCGCCAAGCCGGCGAACGGAACGACGATCTCCTCGTAGAATCCTTCGCGCCATGCCGCCGCGGCCTTCATGTGGCTCTGGTAGGCGAGCTCGTCCTGCTCGACGCGGCCGATCCGCCATTCCTTGGCCATCAACTCGCAGTGCTCGCCCATCGACAGGCCGGTGCGCGACTCGACGACTCCTGGCGTCGCCGGTCTCAGGTCGGCCGGACGCACGCGCAGCCACGGCCGCAGGCGACCCGCCAGCGTCCCGGCGCGCGCACTGTCGAGCACGATGCGGGTCAGCGCGCTCCCGTAGCCGAGCGGCACGTCGCTGGCCGTGTCGACGCCACCGGCGATACCGGCCTCGATTTCGCCGCGTGCGATCCGCTGGGCGAGTTGCACCGCCGCCGTCAGGCTGGTAGCGCAGGCGCGCTGGACGTCGTAGGCGGGGGTCTGCGGATGCAGGCCGGCGCCCAGCGCCGCCTCGCGGGTCAGGTTCCAGTCGCGCGGGTGCTTGATGACGGCGCCGGCAGCGACTTCCCCCAGCGTCATGCCCTTCAGGCCGAAACGCTCGACCAGGGCGGTGAGGGCCGCCGTGAGCATCTGCTGGTTATCGGCGCCGACGTAACGGGTATTGCTCCGCGCGAAGGGAATCCGCGCGCTGCCGATGACCGCGACTCGGCGCAGCGGTTCGGGCATCGTTTGTCCTCGGGAAGCCGCTTGCGCCCGGTCGATTATCGCACGCGGTCCCGGCGCCGACGCCGGATGCGTCCGAGGGAGGCCCGCTGGCCGGGCGGCCCCGGGCAGTCGATGCCGCCGCCGGGCGCCAGCGGTGCACCGGCGGGGCAGAAAGGGTCACTCCCCGCGGACTGCGGTTGCCGGCGGCGGTGAACTTGCGGGGAAGTGACTCTTGCAAGTTTCGCGGCCGCGAGGCATGTTGTTGACTGCAACAGGGGAATTTATCGGCTGGATGCTGTCTTATTCAAAAGACAGGGAGAAACGCGATGCGTAAAGCACAAACGCCGGAACCGCCTGCGGGCGCCCCGATTCCCGGTTGGCGTGCGCGCGGCGCTTGGCGCCTGGGCGACATCGACTACGCCGCCGCCGACCGGGCGCGCGCCGCGGACGATAAAACGCTGTTCCAGATGCTGACGATGGCGTCGTTCGTCGAAACCGGATCGGATCTCTACGCACACAACCTGGTCTCGTACTTCGACGACGACGATACGGTCGCTGGCTGGCTTGCCGAGTCCTGGGAACACGAAGAAGTGCAGCACGGCGCGGCGCTGCGCGCCTACGTCGAGCGCGTCTGGCCCGACTTCGACTGGCAAGGCACCTACGACCGCTTTTTCGACGAATACCGCCAGACCTGCACGGTGCCCGAGCTCGAGCCGGCGCGGGCGCTCGAGCTGGCCGCGCGCTGCGTCGTCGAAATGGGAACCGCCACGCTGTACGGCACGGTGCGCGACTACGCGCAGGAGCCGGTGCTCAAGGACCTGGCTGCGCACATCTACGCCGACGAGGTCCGGCACTACAAGCATTTCTATCGCTATTTCCGGCGCTATCAGGAGCGCGAACGGCACGGGCGCTGGCGCGTCGGCCGGACGATGACCCGGCGCCTGCTGCAGACGGCGGACGACGACGGCCGGATCGCTTTCCGGCACCTGTGGCAGGCCACCCATCGCGGCGCCGGCTCGGTCGACGACGAATATCGCGTCTTCCGCCGCCGCATATCGACGGTCGCACGGCGCTGCGCTCCGCGCGACCTGCCGGTCGAGATGTTCCTGCGTCCGTTGCGCCTGCCGCCGGTCGCCGCGAGCGGTGCGCGAAGCGTTGCCGGTACGCTCTATCGGTGGTGGCTGGAAGCCTGAGCGCGGACCGGGCGAAGCAGCGCCGCTAGCTCGCGCGGTTGCCGATCAGCGCGAGAAACTCCTCGCGAGTCGCCGTCGATTCGCGGAAAGTGCCCAGCACCGACGAGGTGATCATCACCGAGTTCTGCTTCTCCACGCCGCGCATCATCATGCACAGGTGGCGCGCCTCGATCATCACGCCGACGCCCTTCGCTCCGACCGAATCCATCACCTCCTGCGAGATCTGCTCGGTCAGCCGTTCCTGCAGTTGCAGCCGCCGCGCGTACATGTCGACCAGGCGCGCCAGCTTGGAGACCCCGAACACCCGCCCGCTCGGTATGTAGCCGATATGGCACCGCCCGAAGAACGGGAGCATGTGGTGCTCGCAGAGGCTGTAGACCTCGATGTTCTTGACGATCACCATGCTGTTGGTCGCCTGCGTGAACACCGCGCCGTTGATCAGCTTCTGCGGATCGGTCCTGTTGCCCGAAGTGAGAAATTCGATCGCGGCCGCGACTCGTTGCGGCGTCTTGACCAGGCCTTCCCGGTGCGGGTCCTCGCCGATCTCGACCAGCAACTCGCTGATCAGGGCCTCGATCTTCTTGGTGTTAAGCTTCATTGCCGGCATCCCCGCAGACGGTTCGCAACGCCGGGGCATTATCCCACGCCGCTCCGCTGCGCCGCTGCGCCGCGGCGCCCGGGAGAGCGGCGGCGGATCGGGCGGTGCTCGCGGGCGGGCGCTGGCGCTGCGATGCGATAATGCGTGCCGCACCAGGAGCTATGGAGAGCCCGCGATGGGAACGATGATTGAGCTGTCCGCCGGCGACGGCTTTCGACTGGCCGCGTACCGCGCCGAGCCGGCGGGCGCGCCGCGCGGCGGGCTGGTCGTGGTTCAGGAGATTTTCGGAGTCAACGGCCACATCCGCAGCGTCTGCGACGGCTATGCCGCCGATGGCTACCGGGTGATCGCCCCGGCGCTGTTCGATCGCTGCGAAAGGAACGTCGACCTGGGCTACACCGCGGCGGATATCGCGCGCGGCCGAGACATCCGGGCCAAGGCATCGGCCGATGCGGCGCTGCTCGACGTCGACGCGGCCCGCGCGGACGTCGCCGCCGCAGGCAAGGTCGGCGTCGTCGGCTACTGCTGGGGCGGCCTGATCACCTGGCTGGCGGCGTGCCGGCTGAAGGGGTTCGCCTGCGCCGTGCCGTACTACGGCGGCGGCATGCTCGACGCGGCCGCCGAAAAGCCGCAGTGCCCCGTCATCGCGCATTTCGGCGAGCGCGATTCGATGATTCCCGTCGCCGGCGTGCGCGCCTTTGCCGATGCGCATCCCGAAATCAGCGTCTACATCTATGCCGCGGATCACGGCTTCAACTGCGATCAGCGCGGATCGTACGACGCCGCCGCTGCGGCGCTGGCGCGGCGCCGCACGCTCGACTTCCTCCGCCAGCGCATCGGCTGAGCGGCGCGTCGCGCCCAACTGGTTGACAAAAGCAACTGATTTGCCGACAGTGGCGCCGACGGCCGCATCGAGGCCGGGAGGACGACGATGGCGAACGCGCCGGCGGCAACGGCGGCCGGCCGCGCGCGCGGGGCGCGCATCGCCGCGCTGCGCCGTTTCAATCGCTTCTACACCCAGCGGATCGGCGTGCTGCAGGAAGGGCTGCTCGAAAGCCCGTTCTCGCTCGCGCAGGTGCGCGTTCTATACGAGCTCGCGCACGCGGGCGCGGAGGCAGGCGACAATCGCGTCCCGACGGCGAGCGAGCTCGCGGCAGCGCTCGGCCTGGACGAAGGTTATCTGAGCCGCATCCTGCGCGGCTTCGAGGCGCAGGGGCTGCTGCGCCGCCGGCCGAGCGCGGCCGACGGGCGCCGGCAGTTGTTGACGCTGACCCGCAAGGGACGCGCAGCATTCGCGCCGCTCGACCGGCGTTCACACGACCAGGCGGGGATGCTGTTGGACGAGCTCTCCGGCGAGGAGCAGCGGCGGCTGATCGCCGCGATCACGGATGTCCAGGACCTGCTCGGCTCGCACGATGCCCGTCGGGAGCCGGTCAGGCTTCGCGCGTCGCGCCCCGGGGACATCGGCTGGGTCGTGCACCGGCACGGCGCGGTCTATGCACGGGAGTACGGCTACGACGCGCAATTCGAAGCGCTGGTCGCCACGATCGCCGCGAAATTCGTGCAGGACTTCGACGCCGGGCATGAACGTTGCTGGATCGCCGAGCGCGGCGGCAGAATTGTCGGATCGGTGTTCCTGGTCCGGCAGTCGGCGGCTGTGGCGAAGCTCCGTCTGCTGCTGGTGGAGCCGGAGGCGCGCGGGCAGGGACTGGGCGCGCGATTGGTGCGCGAGTGCATTCGCTTTGCCCGCCGGGCCGGCTATCGCCGCGTGGTGCTGTGGACGCAGAGTGAGCTCGTCAGCGCGCGGCAGGTCTACGAGAAGGCCGGCTTCCGGCGGATCCGTCGCAAGCCGCATCGCAGCTTCGGCCGCGACCTCGTCGCGGAAACCTGGGGGCTTGCGCTCTAGCCGAAGCGCGCCCGATGCGGCCGCCGCGGGGCTGGACGCGTGGCGGCCGGCGCCGGCGCGCGACATGGCGTGCGAGGCCGCGGTACACTAACGCCCGCTTGGCGCAAGCCGGCGGGCCGAAAGCCCACGGAGGTCGGACGATGAAATGCACGAACTGCGGGTACGAGACGCAGCCGGGCGCCAGATTCTGCGTCCAGTGCGGGACCACGCTGCCGGCGGAGCCGGCAACGACTGCGTCACCGGCCGCGGC
>JBOIGD010000254.1:0-7611 GCA_050742615.1 Casimicrobiaceae bacterium
CAGATCACCGCTTTTCATCCCGGCGCGATGAATCGCTCGGAGCTCAACGACGTCGGCGACGCCGACGGGATCGCGCTGGGCATCGTCGCCCCGGACGGCAAGGAAGGGATGAAGGCCCACGTCCGCGGCTTCGCCGCCGCCGGCATTCCGTTCGTCTTCGATCCCGGCCAGGGATTGCCGCTGTTTTCCGGCGACGAGCTGATCGCGATGATCGAAGCGGCCGATTATGTCGCCGTCAACGACTACGAAGCGCGGCTGCTCTCCGAGCGCACGGGGCTCGCGCTGCCGGAGATCGCCGCTCGCGTCGAGGCGCTGGTGGTGACGCTCGGCGCCGAGGGTTCGCGGATCTATCATCACGGCGACGTGATCCCGGTGCCGGCGGTGCCTCCGGTTGTGCTGCTCGATCCGACCGGCTGCGGCGACGCGTACCGTGCCGGCCTGCTGTACGGCATCGCGCACCGCTGGGACTGGCTGCGGACCGGGCGGCTCGCCGCGCTGCTGGGCGCGGTGAAGATCGCCTCGCGGGGCGGCCAGAATCATGCGTTGAGCCGCGAGCAGTTGGCGGCGCTGTACGACACGCAATTCGGCGGCTCGCTCTGGTAGAGACGCGCGCCGCGCCGACCGCGGATCCGGCGACGCCGCTGCCGCTTCGCGTGTATCGGCTCCTTCGACTCGTCGCGCACCTCGGCGCGGGGATCGCCACGACCACGCTGGTGTTTCCGCGGGTCGCGCCGCCGCAGCGGAAGGCGCTGATCCGCCGCTGGAGCGCGCGCCTGCTCGCGATCCTGCGCGTCGAGGCGCGTGTCAGCGGGTGGCCCGCCGGCGGCTTGCCCGACAATCTGCTGATCGTCGCCAATCACGTTTCCTGGCTGGATATCTTCGTGCTCGACGCGGTGCAGCCGGCGCGCTTCGTCGGCAAGTCCGAGCTCAGGCGCTGGCCGCTGGCCGGCCGCCTGGTCGCCGACTGCGGCACGCTGTTCATCGAGCGCGGACGGCGCCGCGATGCGCATCGCATCAACGAGCACGCGCGCGCGGCGCTGGCCGCGGGCGATGTGATCGCGATCTTTCCCGAGGGCACCACCACCGATGGTACCGCGCTGCTGCCGTTCCACGGCTCGCTGCTGCAGCCGGTGATCGACGCGCGAGGTCACGTGCAGCCGGTGGCGATTCGCTACCGCGGCCACGACGGCGCGCACAAGGACGCGCCGGCTTACGTCGGCGAGACCAGCTTCTTCGCCTCGCTCTGGCGCGTGCTCGGCGAGCGGACGATGATCGTATGGGTCGACCTGGCGCCGCCGCTGCCGGCGCATGGTCGGCACCGGCGCGATCTGGCGCGCGATGCCGAGGCGGCTATCCGGCGGGTGCTGGCGCCAGCGGCGATCTCCCCGGCACCTGAAACAGGCGGCGATCGTCGAGCCTGATCGCCGTCAGCGGCCCGCCCCAGACGCAGCCGGAATCCAGCATCAGCACGTTCGGCGCCAGCATCAGGTCCAGCGTCGACCAGTGTCCGCACAGCACGCCGACCCCGGATGACTTGCGCTCGGGGTGCATGAACCAGGGCGCGAATCCCGCCGGCGCGTAGCCCGGCCCGCGCTTTTCGTCGAGCTGCATCGTGTCGCCGGCGGTGCAGAAACGCAGCCGCGTGCAGGCGTTGACCACCACCCGCAGGCGATCGTAACCGCGCAAGGCGTCATCCCAGCGCGCCGGCTCGTCGCCATACAGATGACGCAAAAAGTCGTCGTGACGATCGGACGCCAGCATCGCCTCGACTTCGCGCGACAGCATCAGTGCGGTTGCCGGCGTCCACGACGGCAAAAGCCCCGCGTGCACCAGCAGCCACTCGTCGTGCAGCACGACCAGCGGGCGCGCGCGCAGCCACGCGAGCAGCTCGTCCCGGTCGGGGGCCTCGAGGATGGCGCCGAGGGTGTCGTTGTGATGGGGGCGGCGATGGCCCGCGGCAACGGTCAGCAGGTGAAAGTCGTGATTCCCCAGCACCGTGATCGCGCTCTCGCCCAGGCTGCGCACGGCGCGCAGGACCTGCAGCGACTCCGGGCCGCGGTTGACCAAGTCGCCGACCAGCCACAGGCGGTCGCGCACCGGCTCGAACGCGATCAGGTCGAGCAGCTGCTGGAATTCGGCGTAGCAGCCCTGGATGTCGCCGACCGCGTAGACACTCATGGCGCCGGGCGCCGCCGCGACGGGCGCCCTGCGGCCGTGCGGACGTGTCCCGCTTTCGCTGGAGGTGTCAAGACGATCGCCGATGTTAGAATCCGCCGCATTCTAACATTCGCGTCGCGATGAAATATCCACTGAACGATCCGCAGCGCGCCGCGGTGCGCTACGTCGACGGACCGCTGCTGGTGCTCGCGGGCGCCGGCAGCGGCAAGACACGCGTGATCACGACGAAGATCGCGCACCTGATCGAGCAGGGCACCGATCCGGCGGGCATCGCCGCGATCACGTTCACCAACAAGGCGGCGCGCGAGATGCGCGAGCGCGGCGCGGCCCCGCAGCGCAAGCGCGACGCCGGCGCCGCTCCGACGATCTGCACGTTTCACGCCCTCGGGCTCAGGATCCTGCGCCGCGAAGCGGCGACGATGGGCCTCACGCCACGCTTTTCAATCCTCGATCCCGCCGACATCGAACCGATCGTCGCCGAGCTGATGGCCACCAGCGACCGGGCACGCGTGCGCGCGGCGCAGTGGCAGATCAGCGCGTGGAAGAATGCGCTGATCGGCGCCGACCGGGCCCTCGACCTCGCATCGACCGAAGCCGCGGCGGCGGCGGCGGGCGCCTACGCCCGTTACGGTGCGGCGCTCGCGGCCTACCAGGCGGTCGACTTCGACGATCTGATCGCGCTTCCGGTCGCTGCGCTCGAACGCGACGCAAGCGCAGCGATCCATTGGCAGCAACGGCTGCACTACCTGCTGATCGACGAATACCAGGACACCAACCCGGCGCAGTACCGGCTTCTGAGGCTGCTCACCGGCGCGCGTGCCGCCTTTACCGCCGTCGGCGACGACGACCAGGCGATCTACGGCTGGCGCGGCGCAACGCTCGCCAATCTCGAGCAGCTGCCGCGCGACTACCCCGCATTGAAGGTGATCAAGCTCGAGCAGAACTATCGCTCGTCGATCCGGATACTGCGTTCCGCCAATGCGCTGATCGGGCACAATGCCAAGCTCTTCGACAAGGCCCTGTGGAGCGAGCTGGGGTTGGGCGAGGCGATCCACGTCACGCCGGCGGCCGACGACGAAGCCGAGGCCGACGGCGTGGCGCGCTCGATCGCCGCGCAGAAGTTCGAGCAGCGGGGGCGCTTCGACGATTTCGCCATTCTGTACCGCGGCAAGCACCAGGCGCGCGCCTTCGAGCAGGCGCTGCGCGCCCAGAACATTCCGTATGTGGTCGCCGGCGGCCAGTCCTGGTTCGACCGCGCCGAGATTCGCGACCTGGTCGCCTATCTGCGATTGATCGCCAACGACGACGACGATCCGGCGTTCGTGCGCGCGGTGACGACGCCCAGGCGCGGCGTCGGGGCGCAGACGCTGGAGCTGCTGGGACGCGGCGGCGCCGGCGGCCTGTTCGCCGCCGCGTGCGACGGCGCGCGCACGGCCGCGCTTCCGGCGCGCCAGCGCGACGCGCTACTCGCGTTCTGCACGATGATCAACGGGCTGCGGTATCGCGCCGAACGCGAACCTGCCGGCAGGCTGCTTGACGAGCTCGTCGAGTCGATCGAATACGAGGACCATTTGTTCTCGACGTTCGACCGGGCGCAGGCGCAGGCGCGCCGGGACAGCATCGACGACTTCGTGCGCTGGCTGGCCCTCAAGGGCGAAACCGACGGCCGCAACCTGCTCGAGCTCACGCAATCGATCGCGCTCCTGACGCTGCTCGAAGGCGAGGAGGGGAAGGCGCCGGACGCGGTCCGCCTGTCGACCTTGCACGCGGCCAAGGGACTCGAGTTCCCGCACGTGTTCCTGGTCGGATTGGAAGAAGGTCTGCTGCCGCACCGCGAGGCGATCGCCGCCGGCAATGTCGACGAGGAACGACGGCTGATGTACGTCGGGCTCACGCGTGCGCAACGCAGCCTGCGGCTGTCATGGTGCCGCCGACGCAAACGCGCGGGTGCGTGGCTTGCCGCCGAGCCTTCGCGCTTCATCGGCGAGCTGTTCCAGGAGGACTTGCGCCACGCCGACCTGCCGCGCGAACCGGCCGACGCGGCGCGCGACAAGGCCGCGGGCAACGCCCGGTTGCGGCAGTTGCGCGCGATGCTCGCGCGCTGATCGCCGCGGAGCGGCCTCGCGCCGGGCCTCACAAAAAAGCCGGGTGGGCGCCCGGCTTGGGTCATGGCGACGAGCGCCGCTATTTCTTGAGGGTCAGGATCCAGGTTACCAGCGCCTTGATGTCGGCATCCGGCACCGCATTGGGAGGCATCGGTATCGGACCCCAGACGCCCGAGCCGCCGGTCTTGACCTTGGCCTCGAGCCTGGCCGGCGCGCCCCTGTCGCCGCGATATTTCGCCGCGACATCCTGATAGGCCGGTCCGACGATCTTCTTGTCGACGGCGTGACATGCCGCGCAGCCGTCTTTTTTCATCATCGCCTCGCCGCTTTGGAGATCCAGGGGCGCGGCGGGCTTAGCGGCCGGCGCCGTGGCGGGCGGGGCCCCGGCGGCGGCCGGATTTGGCGGCGGCGCGGCCGCTGCAGCGGGCGGCGCGGACGTCGCCACAGACGCCGTCGCTGCAGGAGCCGGCGCAACCGGTTCCTTGAAGCTCGCGCCGGCCCGGTTGGCCATGTACACGACGGCGCGCTCGACTTCGATATCCGACAAGTCGGAATTTCCGCCTCGGGGCGGCATGACCTTGCCTGGCTCCTGGAAGCCGTTGAGCGCGTGCTGCACCAGCGTGTCGTAGCCTTTCTTGATCGAAGCGGCCCACGCGGCCTTGTCGCCGGCCTTGGGCGCGCCGGCGATGCCCGCCTCGTGGCAGGTCTTGCAGACCGACTCGAAGACCTGCTCGCCGCTCATGCTCTGGTGCGCGCCGGGGGCGCTGGCGACGGTCAACTCGCCGACCGGCTTGATGCGCGCCAGCACGCGGGCGTCGGTCTCACCTGCGTTCTCGCTCTTCATGCCGGTGACCAACTGCGACAGCAGCAGGAACAGTGCGATCGGTATCAGGAATGCGAGCACCAGCACGATCACCAATTGCTTTGGTGTTTTTATCGGTGAACTATGCTCGTCGCTCATCGCGGAATTCCTGCAAAGGGCCGGCCTGGGTGGGTCGAATGCGCCGGCATCGCTCCTGAATTTGCGGCGATGCCGCAAGACAAGGCGCGCATTATAGCGCGGGCGCACGCGGCACGGAACCCGCGCCGCCCGGCGATGGACGCTCCGATGCGCAGCGGGTAATATCGGCTCTCGTGCGCCCGTAGCTCAGTTGGATAGAGTGTTGGTTTCCGAAGCCAAAGGTCACAGGTTCGACTCCTGTCGGGCGCGCCAAGACCTTCGATCCCATGTGGCGCGTTCGGCCAGCGCGAGAGGCGCCGCGCCGGCGCCTCCGTCAATCGTACGAACGGCTGTAGTAGACTCCGATGGCGCTGACCACGCCGGCTTCCACGCGGAGCGTCACCGTGTGCGACAGCGAATACTCGAGCTTCAGCGCGTTGCCCGCGACCGACACTCCCTGTTCGTAGACCAGCGTCAGCTTGTCGCTCAGGCGCTTGCTGAACGCGACCACCTCGCGGGCGGTTCCGCTGCGCCGCGGATCCGCCGCCGCATGGACGCTGATGTCGTCGACGCCGATCGTGCGCGCGATGCGTTGTCCGATCGGCGCCGCGTTCGCGCCGCCGAGCGCGGCCAGCGCCGCCTGCAGCAGCGCGGCGTCGGCACTGCTGGTGCTGTCCAGGCCGTGGCCCAGCACCAGCCAGGCGAGTTTTTCGTTGTCGGGCACCGGGGGGTTCGACGTCAACTGCACCTGCGGTACGCGCGCCGTGCCGGTCACCTCGACGCCGGCCTCGACCGGTAGATTCTTGCGCAGCGCCAGCACGTCGAGCGCCGGGTTGTCGAGCGGACCATCGAACGTGAGCCGGCCGCGCTGAATGGTCAGCCGCTGCCCGAACGCGGTATACGAACCGCGTGCGACGTTAATCGCGCCCTCGGCAGCCAACTGGTGGTCGGCGGTGGTCTTGACGTGCAGCTTGCCGCCCAGCATCGTGTCGAAGCCTTCGCCGACGAATTTCAGGTGCTCGCCGAAATCGAGGGCGAGATCGACGGCGAACGGAACGCGCACGCGGTCGCGCGCGGGCGTGGGCTTCCGCCGGCGCACGATCACGTCGTCACCCGGCACGTCGGCGCGGGTCGGGTGGAACTCGAAGTAGCCTTCGTCGGCCCGCAGCGCGCCGGCGAGCGTCACGCTCCGGTGCTCGAATAAAAGCGTTCCCGCGCCCGACAGCGTGAGCCGGGTGTCGGGCCGATTGAAAAGCGCGAGCTTGTCCGCTTTCCAGGCAAGCCGGGCGCCCTCGCCGCCGTTCGCCGCCGGCAGCGTGCCGCTGGCGACGAAGCGGCCGTCGCCCGCGGCGAAGGAAAATTCGCTGACGCTGACCGCGTCGTCGGCAAGACGCGCGCGCAGCCGGCCGTCCTTCAGAGCCACGCCGTATTGCGGCGCCTCGACCTTGAGCCCGTCGCCCTCGATGCTTCCGGAAAATTGCACGAGGTCGAGCGTTCCCTTTCCCGAGAGGTCGAGCTTCAGATGTCCGTCGACGATCGCGGTCGTGCCGGCGAGGCCCTGCAGCGCGCGCAGCGATGCGGCATCGAGCCGGGCCGATACAGTGAGCGGCGCGCCGGCGCCGAAGCGGCCGCCGGGATCCGTTGTCGGCGCGAGGTCGGCGACGACGTCGGCGTCGGCGACGCGCGAGCGCGCGGTCAGCGTCGCGTGCACGCGGTCGTCGACGAATTCGGCGGCGAGCTCGGCGCGCGTGAGCCCGAGTGCCAAGTCGGGCGCATCGACGGGCGCGAGGTCGCCGCCTTCGCGTTGCACCGACAGCGTTCCGGTCAGGCGGGGTGCCGCGGCGAACGACCAGCGTCCCGCCAGCGTCAAGGTCGACGACACGCGCGGCGCGGCATTCGTCAACGCGAGGATCGGCGCCGCCGGCAGGGCGGCGAATTCACCGCGGCTGGACAAGCGTCCGTCGCGCCAGCGCAATTCGTCGACGGTGAAGCGGCCGCCGGCGAGCGTCCCGCGCAAATTCGCCACGTACGCCTGTCCGGCGCCGGCCTCGAGTGACGCCGGCTGCGTGATCGCCAGAGGGTACGTTCCGCGATTCTCCAGCGCGATGATGCGCCCGCTCCAGGCGCCGGTAGCCGCCGCGCCCGACCACCCGCCCTCGAGCCGCGCGCTGGCATCGATCGCGGCGCCTTGCGCACTTCCGGTAACGGCGATCGTCGCTTGATGATGCGCAAGCGTTCCGTCGAGCTCCGCGTGCGCGCCACGCGCGACCAGCGTGTCGGCGCGGAGCCCCGTCGCCGCGAGCTTTACCCGCACCGGTCGATCGCCGGCGTGGTCCGCGGCGGCGCCGATCTCACCTTCGGCACTGAACGTCGCCGCGGCGAATTCGC
>JBOIGD010000255.1:0-17718 GCA_050742615.1 Casimicrobiaceae bacterium
GAGGATGTGCTGGTCGACCGTGTAGACGTGGAAGAGATCGTGCTGCATCTGACCGACGATCCGGCCGAACTCCGGCAGGTAGCGGCCGAGGATGCCGTACTGGTTCATGCGGCGGAACTCGTGCACGATGCCGCGCGGCTGCTGCAGGAAGTGCAGGAACAGCAGCCGCGCCGCCGGATCCCGCCGCAGCCGCGCGTTCACGCGCGTGCGGGCGCGCCACAGCGCGCGCAGCGTGGCCGCGCTCATGCCGCGCAGCGCCTGGTGCTGCTGCAGCAGGACAAAGCTCTCCAGGATGGCGCGCGGGTTGCGCTCGAACAGGTTCTCGTCGCAGGCTTCCAGGCGCTCGGCGCGGACCTGGAAGCGCTCGTTCAGCGGCTCGGGCTCGGCGTCGGGCTCGCCGTCCAGGCGCGCCTCGAGGTTCTGCAGCACGATCGTGTTCAGCTGCGTGATCGTCTTCGCCGTCGTGTAGTAGCGCTGCATCAGCTGCTCGCTCGCCCGCCGCGCGGGCGAGCCGTGAAAACCACACTGCTCGGCGAGCGACGTCTGGTAGTCGAAGACGATCCGATCCTCGCGCCGGCCCGCCAAGTAGTGCAGGCGGATGCGCAGGTCGTGCAGCACCGCTTCGCGGCGCGCGATCTGGACCGCCTCGGCCGGCAGCAGCAGGCCGTCTCGCACGAGGTCGCGCCAGCGGTTGCCCAGGCCGCAGGCTCGCGCCATCCACTGGATCGTCTGCAGGTCGCGCAGCCCGCCGGGCGCCTCCTTCAGGTTGGGCTCGAGCGCGTACGCGGTGTCCTGGTGCTTGGCGTGGCGCTGCTCCTGCTCCAGCCGCTTGCCCTTGAAGAAGCTGCGCGCGTCGAGCGCCGCAGTCACGCTCGAGGCGAGCTCGCGATACAGGGCACGCCGGCCGGCGAGGTAGCGCGCTTCCAGCAGCGCGGTCTGGATGGTGATGTCCCCGGCGGCCGCCTCGGTGCACTCGGCCACGGTTCGAACGCTGTGCCCGACCTCGAGGCCGATGTCCCAGAACGAGCCGACCAGCCGCTCGAGTTGAGCGCGCTCGCGCTCGGAGGGTTCGCGCCCGAGCAGCACCAGCACGTCGATGTCGGAGTGCGGGAAGAGCTCGCCGCGCCCGTAACCGCCCGTGGCCACCAGCGCCGCGCCGGGCACGGGGCCGAGCGACTTCCACAAGGCTCGCAGCAGGCCGTCGATCAGGCGCGCGTGGGCGCGGAGTAGCCGGCGCGGCGAGGGGTCGCGGACGTAGGACTCGTGCAGCACCGCCCGCCCGGCAAGCAGCGACGCGCGCCCCGGGTCGCTCGGCGCGGGGCCGGCGTTCATCTCAAGTCGCGGCGGGTGCGCCGGGCGAGCCGGCCGATACGGTCAGCACGTCGGCGCCGTCGGCGGTCACCAGCACCGTGTGCTCCCACTGCGCCGACAGGCTGTGGTCCTTGGTGACGATGGTCCAGCCGTCGGCAAGCTCGCGGATCGCCGCCTTGCCGGCATTGATCATCGGCTCCACGGTAAAGGTCATGCCCGCCTCGAGGCGCAGCCCCGTGCCCGGCTTGCCGTAATGCAGGACTTGCGGATCCTCGTGGAAACGCCGGCCGATGCCGTGCCCGCAAAACTCGCGCACCACCGAAAAGCCGTGCCCCTCGGCGTGGGCCTGGATCGCAGCCCCCAGGTCGCCGAGGTGCGCGCCCGGGCGTACCTTGCGGATGCCCGCCCACATGCACTCGTAGGTGACGTCGACGAGGCGGCGGGCTTGGATGCTCGGCTCGCCCACGTAGTACATCCGGCTCGAATCGCCGTGGAAGTCATCCTTGATCACCGTGACGTCGATGTTGAGGATGTCGCCGGGCTTCAGCACGCGGTCGCCGGGGATGCCGTGGCAGACCTGGTGGTTGACCGAGGTGCAGATCGACTTCGGGAACGGCTTGTAGCCCGGCGGCGCGTAGTTGAGCGGGGCCGGCGTCGTGCCCTGGACGCCCACCATGTAGGCGTGGCAAAGGTCGTTGAGCGCGCCGGTGGTCACGCCCGGCTTCACGTACGGCGCGATGTAGTCGAGGACCTCGCCCGCGAGGCGGCCGGCGACGCGCATGCGCTCGATGTCTTCGGGGGGCTTGAGGACGACCGCCATGGGCTGGGAAAAAGCCTGATTATGCTAGAATTTCGGCCTGGCTCGCGGCTTGCCGTGCGCCAAATTTCCCGCTCCGGCCGTTAGGGTGCCCGCAAGGGTTTTCGGTTGTCCGGGGCGGCAGTCCCCAACCCTAAAGGAGCGTGCGCAGTGTCTGCAACCATGCGGGAAATGCTGGAAGCCGGGGTCCACTTCGGACACCAGACCCGGTACTGGAACCCGAAGATGGCGCCTTACATCTTCGGCCACCGCAACAAGATCCACATCATCAACCTCGAGAAGACCCTGGCGATGTACCAGGAGGCGCTCAGGTACGTGCGCCAGCTGGCCGTCAACCGCGGCACCATCCTGTTCGTCGGCACCAAGCGCCAGGCGCGCGATATCGTCGCCGAGGAGGCGCAGCGGGCCGGCATGCCCTTTGTCGATCATCGCTGGCTCGGTGGCATGTTGACCAACTTCAAGACCGTCAAGGTGTCGATCAAGCGCCTGAAGGATCTCGAAGCGATGGGGCAGGACGGCACGTTCGAAAAGATGAGCAAGCGCGAGGCGCTGACCTTGCAGCGCGAGATGGACAAGCTCAATCGCAGCCTGGGCGGCATCAAGGAGATGACTGCGCTGCCCGACGCGCTGTTCATCATCGACGTCGGCTACCAGAAGATCGCGGTGACGGAGGCCAACAAGCTGTCGATTCCAATCATCGGCGTGGTCGATACCAACCATTCGCCGGAAGGCATCGCCTACGTCATTCCGGGCAACGACGACTCGAGCCGGGCGATCCGCCTGTATGCCCGCGGCGTCGCCGACGCGATCCTCGAAGGCCGGAGCCAGGTGATCCAGGAAATCGTCCAGACCGAGGAATTCGTCGAGGTCTCGGGCGACGAAGCAACCGCGTAAGCGGCCCGGCAAGGGGGCACTGCCCCCTTTGTTTTGGACCTCGGGCCGGCACCGGGTCGGCGGTCGCTGCACAGGACTGTCCCTGCGCCGGGCCGATCACGCAGGCACGTGGAGCGGACTAGCAATGGCGGATGTGAGTGCGAGCAAGGTAATGGAACTGCGCGGCCGTACCGGGCTGGGCATGATGGAGTGCAAGAGGGCGCTGCTGGAGACCGGCGGAGACATCGCCAAGGCAGAGGACCTGCTGCGGATCAAGAGCGGTGCCAAAGCGTCGAAGGCCGCCGATCGCGTCGCGGCCGAGGGCGTGATCGGCGCAATGATCACCGCCGATCGCAAGACCGGGGCGCTGCTCGAGCTCAACTGCGAGACCGATTTTGTCGCGCGCAACGCCGATTTCGTGCGCTTTGCCGGGATTCTCGCGCAGGTCGTGACCGAAAAGAACCCGGCCGACGTCGCGGCGCTGCTCGCGCTGCGGCTCGACGACGGCACCGTCGAGTCGGCGCGGCAGGCGATGGTGCAGAAGCTCGGCGAGAACATCTCGGCTCGACGCTTTTCCCG
The DNA here is from genome assembly GCA_050742615.1 of Casimicrobiaceae bacterium. Lineage (GTDB taxonomy): Bacteria > Pseudomonadota > Gammaproteobacteria > Burkholderiales > Casimicrobiaceae > PALSA-1003. The sequence goes on from JBOIGD010000255.1 coordinate 3,581, forward strand.
CGTTGCGACGCCGGCCCGCCTCGCGCAATATCTGCACGGCGGCCGTATCGGCGTGATGGTCGCGATCGACGGCGGCGACGAGCAGACCGGCAAGGACGTCGCAATGCATATCGCCGCGAGCGTCGCCAACGTACGTCCGGTGTGCGTGTCGCGCGACCAGGTGCCGGCCGAGCTGATCGAAAAGGAGCGTGCCATCTACGCGGCGCAGGCCGCGGAATCGGGCAAGCCGGCTGAGATCGTCGCCAAAATGGTCGAGGGTCGGCTCAACAAGTATCTGGCCGAGGTGACACTGCTGGGCCAGCCCTTCGCAAGGGACCCCGAACAGACCGTGGAAACGTATCTGAAGTCGAAGGGCGCGACGGTGCGGGGCTTCGCGCTCTACGTCGTCGGTGAAGGCATCGAGAAGAAAAAAGACGATTTTGCCGCGGAGGTCGCGGCGATGGCCAGGGCCTGAGAACCCATCGTGGAGGACGCACTGCCATGACAACGCAAAACATCGCGCCCAGCATCGCGCCTCCATCCAATGTGGCGCCGCTGCTGCGCACCGAGCCCGCGTACAAGCGCATCCTGCTCAAGCTCTCGGGCGAGGCGCTGATGGGCGATGACCCGTACGGCATCAATCGAGAGGTGATCGACCGCATCGTCGCCGAGATCGGTGAGGTCGCCCGGCTCGGCGTCCAGATCGCGGTCGTCATCGGCGGCGGCAACATCTTTCGCGGCGTCGCCCCCGGTGCGGCCGGGATGGATCGCGCCACCGCCGACTACATGGGCATGCTGGCCACTCTGATGAACGCGCTCGCGCTGCAGGATGCGATGCGCCGCGCCGGCTTGGTGTCGCGCGTGCAGTCGGCGCTGTCGATCGAGCAGGTGGCCGAGCCCTATATCCGCGGCAAGGCGCTGCGCTACCTGGAGGAGAACAAGATCGTCATCTTCGCCGCGGGCACCGGCAACCCCTTTTTCACCACCGATACCGCGGCGGCGCTGCGCGGCCGCGAGATGGGCGTCGACATCGTCCTCAAAGCGACCAAGGTCGACGGCGTCTATACGGCGGATCCGAACAGGGACGCTACGGCCAGACGCTATCCGACGCTCACGTTCGACGAGGCGATCGTAAAGAACCTCAAGGTGATGGACGCCACCGCGCTGGCGCTGTGCCGCGACCAGAACATGCTGCTCAAGGTATTCAGCATCTTCGCACCCGGCGCGCTGACGCGCGTGGTGATGGGCGAGGACGAAGGCACGCTGGTGCATTGCTAGCCGGGCCCGGGCATCCGGCAAGGGAGCTTCCAATGATCGCTGACGTCAAAAAATCCGCGGAGCAGAAAATGCAGAAATCGGTCGAGGCGCTCAAGGCCGATCTCGGCAAAGTCAGGACAGGGCGCGCGCACGCGGGCCTGCTCGATCACATCAAAGTCGACTATTACGGCACGACGATGCCGATCAACCAGGTTGCCAACGTGACGCTTGCCGATGCCCACACGATCACCGTGCAGCCGTGGGAAAAGAAGATGGTGCAGGTGGTCGAGAAGGCGATCCGGGACTCCGATCTCGGCCTCAACCCGGCGACCAGCGGCGACCTGATCCGGGTCCCGATGCCGGCGCTGACCGAGGAGCGGCGCAAGGAGCTGATCAAGGTCGTGCATCGCGAAGCGGAAAACGCACGGGTTGCCATACGCAACATCCGGCGTGACGCGATCAGCCACCTGAAGGATCTGCTGAAGGCCAAAGCGGTCGCCGAGGACGACGAGCGCCGCGCGCAGGAAGACGTGCAAAAGCTCACCGACCGCCATATCGCCGAGGTCGACAAGCTTCTGCACGCGAAGGAAGCGGACCTGATGGCGGTGTGACGGATGCGCGAGTCGGACATTGCGAGTCGCGCGCGGGGAACTTGCCGCCGGCAACGCGCGCAGTGCCCGTTGACCTGAGCATTCACTTTCCCGCACCCACCTTGTTCCCCAGCTCGACCCGCGACCTTCCCGAAACGCGCGCAATTCCGCGCCACATCGCCATCATCATGGACGGCAACGGTCGCTGGGCGAAGCAACGCATGCTGCCGCGCGTCGCCGGCCATCGCAAGGGCGTCGAGGCCGTGCGTGCGACCGTACGCGCCTGCATCGAGCAAGGGGTCGAATATCTGACGCTGTTCGCGTTTTCCAGCGAAAACTGGCGCCGCCCCGCGGACGAAGTGTCGATCCTGATGCAGCTTTTCCTGCGCGCGCTGGAACAGGAGGTCGCGAAGCTCGACGACAACGACATACGTTTCAAGGTGATCGGTGACGTTTCGCGGTTCGAGCCGCGCATCCGCGACCTGATTGCCGCAGGCGAGGCCGTGACCGAGGGCAACTCGCGCCTGACGCTGACCGTCGCCGCCAACTATGGCGGACGCTGGGACGTGGCGCAGGCCGCGCAAAGGCTGCTTGCGGCGCATCCGGAAGCGGTGCGCGGCTTCGCACCCGAAGCGCTGGAACCCTACCTGTCGATGGCCTACGCACCGGAACCGGATCTGTTCATCCGCACCGGCGGCGAGCAGCGGATATCGAATTTTCTGCTCTGGCAGCTCGCGTATACCGAGTTTTATTTCACTGACCTCCTGTGGCCCGATTTCGACGGCGACGCTCTGCGGGCGGCGATCAATTCGTATCGGCAGCGCGAGCGGCGGTTCGGGCGCACCAGCGAGCAGCTGCAAGCCGTTCGCGACTAAAGCCACGGTTGCTCAAGACCCGCATCATCACCGCGCTGGTCCTGATTCCGCTGACGCTGGCGGCGCTTTTTGCGCTACCGCCGCGCGCCTGGGGCGCATTGACGCTCGCCATCGTGGTCGTCGCAGCCGCCGAGTGGGCGAGGCTTGCGAGCCTGCGGAATCGGGCGTGGCTGCTCTTCGTCGGGGGTACGCTGTTCATCGGGTGCGTCCTTCTGCTCGATCCCGCCGGCGGGTTCGCGCCCGACCGCGGCTGGCCGAATGCCGTGGTGGGCTGGGTCTGCGGCACCGCGACCGCGTTCTGGCTGCTGGTCGCGCCGGCGTGGCTCGCTTCGGGCCGGCGGGTCGACTCGCGACCGGTGCTGATGATCGTCGGGTGGTTGGTCCTGACCGCAACCTGGATGGCTGTGGTGGTCCTGCAGGCCCGCTCGCCCGGCCTCTTGCTGGCGCTGATGGCGATCGTGTGGATCGCCGACACGGCCGCGTATTTCGCCGGCCGACGATTCGGGCGCAGGAAGCTCGCGCCGGCGATCAGCCCCGGCAAGACTTGGGAAGGCGTCTACGGCGCGCTCGCCGCCGTGGCCGCCTACGCGCTGTTGCTGCTGCCGTTCGCATCGGCCGGCGGATATTCGGGGCCGCTCGCCGCCGGCGCTGCGGTGACCTGGGTCGCGCTCGCGCTGGCGCTGGCGGCATTGTCGATCGTCGGGGACCTGTTCGAGTCGCAGTTGAAAAGGCAGCGAGGTGTCAAAGACAGCGGCGCGATATTGCCCGGCCACGGGGGCGTGCTCGATCGCATCGACGCGCTTACGGCGGCGATGCCGCCGGCCGCGTTGATCGCGCACCATCTGCTGCGCTGATGCCGACTTCGCCGGCACCAGGCATCGCGGTCCGAGGCGCGGCCGCCGCAAGCGCGGCTCCGGCGGGCCATGACGTCCGGGTCTTTGCACCGCGGTTGCCCGATCAGGCGCGCGCGCCCACACTGCCGCCATGATCATGCTGCTGCAAAAGGTTCTTGCCTTTGCGGTGACGCTCGGCGTCCTCGTCATCTTTCACGAGCTCGGCCACTATCTTGTCGCGCGCCTGGTCGGGGTCAAGGTGCTGCGCTTCTCGGTGGGATTCGGCCGCGTTCTATGGTCGCGACGCATCGGTGCCGACCGTACCGAGTGGGCGCTGTCGGCGGTACCGCTGGGCGGCTACGTCAAGATGGCCGACGAACGCGAAGGCGAAGTCGCGGCCGCGGACTTGGGGCGCGCGTTCAACCGGCAGCCGGTGTGGAAACGGATCGCCATCGTCGTGGCGGGCCCAGTGGCGAACCTCCTGCTCGCGGTGCTGCTTTTCGCCGGCACCTACGTCGCCGGCATCCCCGGCGAGCGTGCCGTGCTGTCGGCGCCGCCTGCGGGCTCGGCCGCAGCAGCGGCAGGTCTCGTCGCCGCGGACCTGGTCGTCGCCGTCAACGGCGAGCGCGTTCTTTCCTGGCAGGATTTGCGCTGGCGGCTGTTGAAGGCGTCGGGGAACGACGACGCCGTCGTCGCCGTCGATCGATCCGGCGCAATTTCGCAACACATGTTGTCCTTGCGGGGCCTGGGCCGCGACGACTGGGAACGGAACTTCGTCGCCGTCCTGGGCCTCAGAATCGATCTCGGCGCGCCACGGGTCGCCGAGGTCCTGCCCGGCCGGCCTGCCGCGGCGGCCGGCATGCGCGCCGGCGATTCGATCGTCGCGATCGACGGCGTGCCGGTCCACTCTCCGGCGGACGTCGCGGCGATCACCAACGCGCATCCTGAGCAGCGCCTCGCGTTCACCGTGCGTCGCGCCGGCGCGGAGCAGGCGGTTGCGGTGACGCCCGAGGCGAGCGAACAGGAAGGACGCCGGATCGGACTCGCCGGCATGCGTCTTGCCGTAGACCCCGCGGCGGTGGCGAAGATCTCGACGACGGTTCGCTACGGCCCTGGCGAGGCCGTCGTGCAAGGTGCGCGCAAGACCTGGGAATTGTCGCTGTTCACGGTACGTATGCTCGGCAGGATTCTCACCGGGCAGGCTTCGCTGAAAAATGTCAGCGGACCGCTGACGATGGCCAATTATGCGGGCCAGTCGGCACAGGCCGGCGTGTTGACGTTCATCGGCTATCTCGCGCTGATCAGCATCAGTCTCGGCGTGCTCAATCTGCTGCCGGTCCCTTTACTCGATGGCGGACACTTGATGTATTATCTCGCGGAGATTATCAAGGGCGGTCCGGTTTCCGACCGCGTTCTCGAGGTCGGCCAGCGGATTGGCATGGCCGTGCTGGCCATGCTGATGGCGTTGGCGCTCTTCAATGACCTTTCCCGACTTTTCTGAACCCTGCGAGCGCAGCGCGCGAGCGCGGCGCGCAGGCGCGCGGGTAGCGACGTTGACGGCACTGCTTGCCGCGCTGTTCGCGCACGCTGCGCTGGCGTTCGAGCCGTTCGTGGTCAAGGACATCCGGGTCGAAGGCGTGCAGCGCACCGAGGCGGGAACGGTGTTCAACTACCTTCCGATCAAGGTCGGCGACCGCGTCGACGACGAGAAGGCGTCGGCTGCGGTGAAAGCGCTGTATGCGACCGGCTTTTTTCGCGACGTGCGCCTCGAATCCGAGAACGGCGTTTTGGTCGTCATCGTCCAGGAGCGGCCGACGATCAGCCAGATCGACATCACGGGAACGAAGGAATTCGACAAGGACACGCTGAAGAAGGCACTGAAGGACATCGGCGTCGCCGAATCGCGCATATTCGACCGCTCGGCGCTCGAGCGTGCCGAGCAGGAATTCAAGCGGCAATACATCAATCGTGGCGACTACGCGGTCAAGGTGACGACAACGGTGACGCCGCAGGAACGCAATCGCGTCGCCATCAACTTCACCGTAGAGGAAGGCGAGATCGCCAAGATCGCCAACATCAATGTCATCGGCGCCCGCGCATTTCCGGAAAAGACGCTGATCAACGAGATGCAGCTGTCGACGCCCGGCTGGCTCACCTGGTACACGAAAAACGACCAGTATTCAAAGCAGAAACTGCAAGGCGATCTCGAAACGCTGCGCAGCTACTACACCAACCGCGGCTATCTGGAGTTCGTCGTCGATTCGACACAGGTGTCGATCACCCCCGACAAGCGGGACATCTACATAACGGTCAACATCACCGAAGGGCCGAAGTACACGATCTCGGACGTGCGGCTGGCCGGGGAGCTGCTGCTGCCCGAACCAGAGCTGAGGCGCTTGATACAGGTTCGCCCGGGTGACGTCTACTCGCGCGAAAAGCTCACGCAGTCGACCAAGGCGCTGTCCGACCGCCTCGGCAGCGACGGCTACGCATTCGCAAACGTCAACGCGGTGCCCGAAATCGACCGCGGCAAGCGGCAGGCCGCGTTCACTTTCTACATCGATCCGGGCCGGCGCGTATACATCCGCCGCATCAACATCAGTGGCAACACCAAGACGCGCGACGAGGTGATACGGCGCGAGATGCGCCAGCTCGAGGGCGCGTGGTACGACGCGGCGCGGATCGAGCGCTCGAAAGTCCGCATCACCCGGCTCAATTTCTTCGATGACGTCAACATCGAGACGCCCGCCGTACCCGGTAGCCCGGATCAGGTCGACATCGACGTCACCGTGACGGAAAAGTCGACAGGCAACCTGCTCGCGGGCGTCGGTTATTCGAGCGCCGACGGCATCGTGCTCTCGGGATCGATCTCGCAGAATAACGTCTTCGGGACGGGCAACGCACTGGTCGCATCGATCAACACCAGCCGCATCGGCCGCAGCATCGATCTCAGTTACGCCGAACCGTACTGGACCAAGGACGGCATCTCGCGCACGATCGAGCTCTACGACAAGAACATCGATCCGTCCTCGTTGCCGATCGCGCAGTACTCGTCGCAGACCGCCGGCGGCGCGGTCTCCTTCGGCGTACCCATCACGGAGACCGACACGATCAACTTCGGGGGCCGGTTCGAGCACACCAAGATCGAGCTGTTCGATCAAAGCCCGCCGGCGTACGTCCAGTTTGCCAAAGATTTCGGCTTTGTGACCAACAGCTACATCGTGAGCGCCGGCTGGGCGCGCGATTCGCGGGACAGCATCCTGTTCCCGAGCAAGGGCCTGTTGCAGAGCATCCTCGGCGAGGTCGCGCTGCCGATCGGCGACCTGACCTACTACAAGGTGAACTACCTGATCCAGTGGTTCACGCCGATGCCGCTGAGCTCGGTGCTGATGCTGCGCGGAGATTTCGGCTATGCCGGCGGCCTCAACAACAAGACGCTGCCGTTTTTCAAGGCGTATTATGGCGGTGGGGTGGGATCGGTCCGGGGCTACGAGACCGCGTCGCTGGGCCCGCAGGACGTTCAGGGCAACACAATCGGCGGGCGGGAAAAGATCATCGGCAATGCCGAGCTGTTCTTTCCGTTGCCTGGCGCGAAGGCTGGCGACCAGTCGGTCAGGTTGTCGGTGTTCGCCGACGCCGGCATGATTCGCGATGCGGGCCTGCAGCCGGAGCTCGAGTCCTTCCGCTATTCGGTGGGGATGGGCGTGGCGTGGAACTCCCCGGTCGGGCCGTTGAAGCTGAGCTACGGATACCCGCTGAAGAAGAGGCCGGGGGATCGGATCCAGAACTTCCAGTTTCAGGTAGGCACGATATTCTAGGAGCGACGTGGCGCACGTGCACATGGGCATCGACTCGACGCATCGCGCGGCCGGGTTGCCATACGCGGCGCCGGGTTGCGCGCAGGAGAAAATGTTGAAACATCGCATCCCGCAGTTGCTTTTTTGCGCCGCCGGGGCGGTCCTGGCCGCGCTGCTCGCCGTCCCGGGCCAGGCGCAGGGCGCCGACTACAAGATCGGATTCGTCAACAGCGAACGCCTGTTCCGCGAAGCCGCACCGGCCAAGCGCGCGCAGCAAAAGCTGGAAAAGGAATTTGCCGGCCGCGACGCCGAGATCCAGAAGCTCAGCAAGCAGGTGCGCGACCTGCAGTCGGCGCTCGAGAAGGACGGGGTCACGATGGCCGAGTCCGACCGCCGCGGCAAGGAGCGCGACCTGGCCAACATGAGCCGCGATCTGCAACGCATGCAGCGGGAATTTCGCGAGGACCTCAACCTGCGGCGCAACGAGGAGCTGACCGCCGTCCAGGAACGGGCGAACAAGGTCATACAGCAGATCGCGGTCGACGAGAAGTTCGATCTCGTCATCCAGGATCCGGTGATCTACGCCAGCCCGCGCATCGACGTCACCGATCGAGTGATCAGGGCGCTAGCCGACAAGTAGCCCGGTCGAGGCGCCGCCGGCTCAAGCGCATGAGCACAGGTCACGACGCTTCGGGCATCGCTCTCAAGCTGCTTGCCCAGCCGGCGCGTGCCGTGCTCGTCGGAGACGGCGACGTCGTCATCGATCGCGTTGCCACGCTCGACGGCGCGGGATCCGGCGCCATCGCGTTCCTGTCGAATCCCAAATACCGGCGCCAGCTCGAGTCGACGAAGGCGAGTGCCGTCATCGTCGCGCCGCATTACGCCGACGCGACCGCGCTGCCGAAGCTGGTGACCGCGAATCCCTACGCGGCGTATGCGCGCATCGCGGCATTGTTTCAGCCGCTACCCGCGGTCGCCCCCGGCATACACCCGACGGCGATTGTCCCGGCGAGCGCGCGCGTCGCCTCGAGCGCGATGATCGGCCCGCATGTCGTCGTCGGCGATCAGGCCGGCATCGGCGAGAGGGTGCAGATTCATGCCGGGTGCGTCATCGGCGAGCGCTGCAGCATCGGCGACGACGTGCTGCTTCATCCCCGCGTCGTCCTGTACGCGCGCACCGTCATCGGCGCGCGAACGCTGGTGCATAGTGGCGCGGTCCTCGGCGCAGACGGCTTCGGGATGGCCGAGGACGACGGCAAGTGGCTGAAGGTGCCGCAACTCGGTCGCGTCGTCATCGGCGCGGACGTCGAGATCGGCGCCAACACGACGATCGACCGCGGTGCGATCGAGGACACGATCATCGAGGACGACGTCAAGCTCGACAATCAGATCCAGATCGGGCACAACAGCCGCATCGGCGCGCACACCGCGATCGCCGGTTGCGTCGGAATCGCGGGCAGCGTCAGGATCGGCCGCGATTGTCAGATCGGCGGCGCGGCGATGATCACCGGTCACCTGGAAATCCCCGACGGAACAGTGATCTCCGCGGCATCGGGCGTGTTCGACACGATCCACGAACGCGGCGTGTACACCGGCGCCTTTCCCTCTCTGCCGCATAGGGAGTGGCAGCACGTGGCGTCGATCATGCGGCGGCTGCGCAGCTTCGCCGAAAGAATTCGCGCTCTCGAGCGCGAACGGCGTCAAGAGGGAGACTGAGCATGCAGATGGACGTCAAGGAGATCATGCGGCACCTGGCGCACCGGCCGCCGTTTCTGCTCGTCGACCGGGTGCTCGAGTGCGTTCCCGGCCGGAGCATCAAGGCGGTGAAGAACGTGACGATCAACGAGCCGTTCTTCCAGGGCCATTTTCCCGGTTACCCGGTGATGCCGGGCGTGCTCATCATCGAAGCGCTCGCCCAGGTGTCGGTGATACTGGTCTACCAGACGCTGCAACGGCTGCCGGACGACAAGTCGCTGATCTTTTTCGCCGGCATCGACAACGCGCGCTTCAAACGCCAGGTCACGCCGGGCGACCAGCTTACGCTGGAATCGACCGAGCTCCGGCTCGTTCGCGGCGTCGGCAAGTTTGCCGTGCGCGCCAGCGTCGGCGACGCGCTCGTCGCGGAGGCCGAATTGCTGGCCGCGCTGCGCGACCTTTGAACGCCGACGTCCATCCGACAGCGATCGTCGCCGACAGCGCGCGGCTGGCCGGCGATGTCGTCATTGGCCCGTACACGCTCGTCGGACCCGATGCGGTGATCGGCGAGGGCACGACGATAGGCGCGCACGTGGTGATCGCTGCAAGGACGACGATCGGCCGCCGCAACCGGATATTCCAGTTCGCGTCGATCGGCGAGATTCCGCAGGACAGGAAATATACGGGCGACCCGACGCGGACCGTCATCGGCGACGACAACGTCATCCGCGAGTTCGTCACCATCCATGCCGGCACGGCACAGGACAAGGGGGTCACGACCGTCGGCGACGGTAACTGGCTGCTGGCGTACTCGCATGTCGCACACGACTGCGTGATCGGCGACAGCACTACCTTCTCGAACAATGCGCAGCTTGCCGGGCACGTTTTCATCGACGACCATGCGGTGCTCGGCGGATTCGTCGGCGTGCACCAGTTCTGCCGCGTCGGCGCGCATGCGATGGTCGCGGCCGGGTCGATCGTGCTGCAGGACGTGCCGCCTTTCGTCACCGTGGCGGGCTCCCCCGCCAAGCCGCACGGCACCAACAGCGAGGGCCTTCGCCGCTGCGGATTCAGCGGCGACGACATCGCCGCGATCAAGCGCGCCTACAAGACGCTGTATCGCCAGGGCCGGCCGCTCGACCAGGCGCGCGCGGAGATCGTGGCGGCCGCCCGCGCGGCGCCCGCGTTGCAGCCTCTGGCCGCGTTTCTCGAGTTGCCGGGACGCGGGATCGTCCGTTGAACGCGCCGGCTGAGCGCGCTCCAGGCTCGGTCACGATCGGAATCGTCGCGGGCGAAGCCTCGGGCGACGCCCTGGGCGCGGACATGATCCGGGCGGTGCGGCAGCGCTTGCCCGAAGTCCGCTTTGCCGGTATCGGAGGCCCGCGCATGGAAGCGGCGGGGTGCGAGCTGTGGTATCCGCAGGCGGCGCTGGCGGTGCGTGGCTACGCCGAGGTGATCACCCACCTTCCCGGACTGTTCCGCATCCGGCGCGACCTGCACCAGCGCCTGCGGGCGGCGAAAGCGCCGCTATTCATCGGCGTCGACGCGCCGGATTTCAACCTCGGGCTCGAGGCCAGGCTCAAGCAGCAGAAAGTCCGCACGATCCACTACGTAAGCCCCTCGGTTTGGGCCTGGCGGCGCGAACGCATCGGCAGAATGGCTCGCTCGGCCGATCATCTGCTGGTGCTGTTTCCATTCGAGGCGGCGCTCTATCGCGACACCGGTATTCGCGTTTCGTTTGTCGGTCATCCGTTGGCGGCGAGCGCGGCGACGCCGGCCAGCCGCCGCGAGGCGCGCGAGCTGCTGAAATTCGAGATGGGCGTGCCGGTCTTCGCGCTTCTTCCCGGCAGCCGCATGTCCGAGCTGGAGATGCATAGCGAGCTGCTGCTGAAGACGGCGGCGGCGTTGCTCGAAGCGCAGCCGCAGGCGAGATTCGTGGTGCCGCTGGTCAGCCGGGGCGCGCGCGAGTATTTCGAGCGGGTCCAGTACCGCCTGCAGCTCGAGTCGCTGTCGCTGAAGCTTCTCTACGGCCACGCCGCCGATGCGCTGCGCGCGGCCGATGTCGGCATCGTCGCATCGGGCACGGCGACCCTCGACGCGGCGATGGCGCGCTGCCCGCACCTTATCTTCTATCGCGTACACGCGCTCACGGCGCAGATCGTCAAGCGCAGGCTTCTGCTTCCCTACGTCGGGCTGCCCAACGTCCTTGCCGGGCGCTTTGTCGCGCCGGAGTTCCTGCAGTCGGAGGCCACGGTCGAAAACCTGGCGCGTGCGGCGCGCAACCTCTACGACGATGTCGTGATGCGCCGGCGCACCGAAGCGTTGTTCGCCTCCCTCGCCGACACGTTGAAGGCGGATGGTGCGACAATCGCGGCGGAGGTGGTTTTGAGCGAATTGCGCATGGCGGGGATTCGGTGCTGATCGCGGGAGTCGATGAAGCCGGCAGAGGCCCATTGGCAGGGCCGGTGGTCGCGGCCGCGGTCATCCTGGACCCGCAGCGCAGGATCAAGGGACTGCGCGATTCCAAGCTGCTGACCCCGGAAAGCCGCGCGCTGCTCGCCGTCGAGATCCGCGCCCGCGCCGTGGCATGGGCGGTCGCCGAAAGCGACGTCGGCGAAATCGATGCCTTGAACATCCTGCAGGCCACCCTGCTCGCGATGAAGCGGGCGATCGAGCGGCTGGCAACTGCGCCCGAAGTGGTCTGGATCGACGGGACGCAGTGCCCGCCACTCGACTACCCGTCGCGGGCGATCGTCGACGGCGATCGACTGGTGGCTGCCATTGCCGCGGCATCGATCCTGGCCAAGACGACGCGCGACGCGATGCTGGTGGAGCTCGACCGCAGCTACCCGCTTTATGGTTTCGCGCGGCACAAGGGCTACTCGACTCCCGAGCATCTTGCGGCGCTGGCCTTGCATGGACCGTGCGCGGCGCATCGCCGCTGGTTCGCGCCGGTGCGGCAGACGCGCTTCGCCTTCGAATGATGCAGCGCGCATCGCCCAAGGTGCCCGCGGCGATGCTGTTCGACGTCTTCGGCACGGTCGTCGATTGGCGCGGCAGCGTTATCCGCGAGCTCGCGCGCATCGGGCGCTCGCATGGCGTACGCGCGGACTGGGGCTCGTTCGCCGATGCGTGGCGCGCCGGATATCGGCCGGCGATGGACCGGGTTCGCCGGGGCGAAGTGCCCTGGCAACCGCTCGACGCCCTGCATCTGCAGATGCTGCCCGGGCTCCTCCGGCGCTTCGGCCTCGATCTCGCGCCGGGCGAAGTCGCCGCGCTGAATCTCGTCTGGCACCGCCTGACGCCCTGGGGCGACGCCCACGCGGGCCTGCGCCGGCTCAAGCGCGGCTGCATGATCGGCACCCTGTCCAACGGCAATATGGCGTTGCTGGTGGAGCTGTCGAAGGCCGCGCGCCTGCCGTGGGATTGCGTCCTTTCGGCCGAGCTTTTCCGGCACTATAAGCCCGATCCCGAAGTCTACCGAGGCGCGGCCGCGCTGCTCGCCCGGCGCCCGGCGGACGTCATGCTGGTCGCGGCGCACAAGGACGATCTGGCGGCGGCGCGGCGCTGCGGCATGCAGACCGCGTATGTGCGGCGCCCGCGCGAATTCGGAGCCGGGGCCCCTGGCGGCGACTCCTCGGATCCCCGCGGCACGCTCAACGCCGACGATTTCGCGGACCTCGCCGGCCAGCTCGGATTGTAGCCGTCGCAAGTCGCGTACCGGTCGCACAACGGCCCCGGAACCCGGCGCGGGCCGGAAGTCCGGCTCGTGGCTCCCGTCCGAGCCCGACGGATCCGGCACGTTGTGATATGTTTGATCCTGCGCCGCTGCCGATCCGGCATGCGAGCGGCATTTCGAGGCAGGAGACACCGGATTGATTCATTGCGTATTGCATGACCCCAACGACTCGGTCGCCGTCGTCGTCGTCGAAGGCATCATGGCCGGACAGACGCTCACGGGGCTGATCCTCGATGAAAATCGAACGATAACGCTGCCCTGCGTGCAGGACATCCCGCTCGGACACAAGGTCGCCCTGAAGGACATGGCTGTCGGCGACACCGTGATCAAGTACGGCGTCGACATTGGCAAGGTGGTCGCGCCGATCAAGACCGGGCAGCATGCGCACGTGCACAACATCAAGACCAAGCGCTGGTAGCTCGTCCTTGCCCCTCTTCCTGCGTGGAGAGGGTCGGGCGCCGGGGATTGCGAGACACCGCGTCCTCGCCGCGAGCCCGTTGGGGGCGGGAGCGTGCCGGCACCAACGGATTCCTGAAGGCTAATTCATGCAAAACAAGTTCTGGGGTTATCGGCGCGAAAATGGCCGCGTCGGCGTCCGCAACCATGTGATCGTGCTGCCCGTCGACGACCTGTCCAACGCGGCGGCCGAGGCGGTGGCGAACAACATCAAGGGCGTGTTGGCGATCCCTCATCCGTACGGCCGGCTGCAGTTCGGTGCCGATCTCGAGCTGCATTTCCGAACGCTGATCGGCGCGGGCAGCAACCCGAACGTCGCCGCGGTCGTCGTCATCGGCATCGAGGAGGGCTGGACCCGGAAGGTCGTCGACGGCATCGCCGCCACCGGCAAGCCGGTCGCCGGATTCGGCATCGAGCTGCACGGCGACCACGATACGATCATGCGTGCGTCCAAGGCCGCGCGCGAGTACCTGCAGGCCGCAAGCGAAAAGCGCCGCCTCGAGTGCGAGCTTCGCGAGCTGTGGGTATCGACCAAATGCGGGGAATCCGACACGACTTCCGGCTGCGGCTCGAATCCGACCGTCGGCGACGCTTTCGACAAGCTGTACGCGGCCGGCTGCACGCTGGTCTTCGGCGAGACGACCGAGCTCACCGGCGGCGAGCAGATCGTCGCCGCGCGCTGCCGTGACGAGAAGGTGCGCGCGGACTTCATGCGGGTCTTCGACCGCTACCAGGAAGTCATCAACCGGCACAAGACCACCGACCTGTCGGACTCGCAGCCGACCAAGGGCAACATCGCCGGCGGATTGACGACCATCGAGGAAAAGGCGTTGGGCAACATCCAGAAGATCGGCAGGAAGTGCGTCGTCGACGGCGTGCTCGACAAGGCGGAGGCGCCTTCCGGACCGGGCCTGTGG
>JBOIGD010000256.1:0-17655 GCA_050742615.1 Casimicrobiaceae bacterium
GACGATCACCGAGAAGGGCTACTGCCACGATCCTGCCACCGGGAATCTCAATCACGCGCATCCCGACATCGCGCATGACCTCGCCCATCCCGGGCAGCCGCGAAGCGCGATCGGGTTGATCGTGGCCGCCCTGGACGCGCGAAGGCTGTCGAACGAGCGTGCCTTCACCGTCCTGTGCTGCGACAACCTCCCGCACAATGGGGCGCTGGTGCGTGGGCTCGTGCTGGCGTTCGCCGAGGCGCGCGACGCGGCGCTCGCGCGCTGGATCGCCGATCACGCAAGCTTCCCGTCGACGATGGTCGATCGCATCGTCCCGGCGACGACCGCTTCCGACATCGCCGAAAACGATGCGGGGCTGGGCCTGCACGACGCGGCGCCGGTCATCCACGAGCCGTTCCGCCAGTGGGCGATCGAGGACCATTTCGTCGATGGACGGCCGGCCTGGGACCGGGTGGGCGCCGAGCTGGTCGCCGACGTGGCGCCGTTCGAGGCGATGAAGCTCCGGCTGCTGAACGGCAGTCACTCGGCGCTGGCATACCTTGGTTTCCTGGCCGGTTGCGATTTCATCTACCAGGTCGCCGCCGACCAGGAATTCGTCGCGTACATGCGGCGGTTGATGGAGACGGAAGTGGCGCCGACGCTCGAGGTCCCGCCGGGCGTCGACCTGCGCTCGTATCAGGCGGCGCTGGTCCGGCGTTTTGCAAACCCCGCGTTGCCGCATCGCACGCAGCAGATCGCGATGGACGGCTCGCAAAAGCTCCCGCAGCGCCTTCTCGGCACCGTGCGCGACAATCTCGCCGCAGGGCGCTCGTTCGACCTGCTCGCGCTGGCGGTCGCCGGCTGGATGCGCTATGTCGGCGGCGTCGACGAGCGCGGCCGCGAGATCGCCGTCGCCGATCCGCTGGCGCCGGAATTCGCCCGCATCGCGGCGCGGCACCGCGGCGAGCCGGCGGCATTCGCCCGCGCGATGCTGGGCTTGGGCGCCGTCTTTGGCGACGACCTGCCTGCGGATGAACGCTTCGTCGCGAAGGTCGTCGCATCGCTGCAGATGCTGGTCGCCGACGGCGCGCGCCGTACCGTCGCACGCGCCGCGGGCGCCGGCTGAAACGTGCGACGGCGAACCACGCCTTTTTTCAGGACATCCGATGACCTCGCTTACGCTGCATCCCGACCGCCTGTTTGCGTCCGAACCGCAGCAGCGCGAGCTCGCACGCAGACTTTACGCGACCGTCAAGGATTTGCCGATCGTCAGCCCGCACGGGCACACCGACCCGCAGTGGTATGCCGACAACGCGCCGTTCAGCAATGCGTCCGCGCTATTCATCACGCCCGACCACTACGTGTTCCGCATGCTCTACAGCCAGGGTGTGCCGCTCGAAGACCTGGCGATCCCGCGTCGTGACGGCGGCCCGGTGGAATCGGATGCACGCCGGATCTGGCGTACGTTCGCCGCCAATTACCACCTGTTCCGCGGCACACCGACCCGCATCTGGCTCGATCATGCCTTGTACGAGGTTTTCGGCATTCGCGAGCGGCTGGCGCCGGAATCCGCCGATCGCCTGTTCGACCGGATCAACGCGCGCCTGGCGGAGCCCGGGTTCCGGCCCCGCGCGCTGTTCGAGCGATTCAACATCGAGGTGATCGCGACGACCGAGTCGCCGCTCGATCCGCTGGCGCACCACGCGAAGATTCGCGCCAGCGGATGGAAGGGACGAGTCGTCACCGCGTATCGCCCCGATCCGGTCGTCGATCCCGAGTTCGAAGGCTTCGCCGCCAATATCGCGAGGCTGGGCGAGCTCGCCGGCGAAGACACTGGCGGCTGGCAGGGCTACCTGGCCGCGCACCGCAAGCGCCGCGCCTTTTTCAAGACGATGGGGGCGACGTCGACCGACCATGGCCATCCGACCGCGCAGACCTCGGACTTGCCGGCAGGCGATTGCGAGCGGCTGTATCGCAAGGCGCTCGCTGGCGCGACCACCCCGGCTGAGGCGGAAGCGTTTCGCGGCCAGATGCTGACCGAGATGGCAAGGATGAGTCTCGACGACGGCCTGGTGATGCAGATCCATCCGGGCTCGTTTCGCAACCACAATCCGCAGGTGTACGCGCGCTTCGGCCGCGACAAGGGCGCGGAC
This sequence comes from Casimicrobiaceae bacterium, assembly GCA_050742615.1. Lineage (GTDB taxonomy): Bacteria > Pseudomonadota > Gammaproteobacteria > Burkholderiales > Casimicrobiaceae > PALSA-1003. The sequence goes on from JBOIGD010000256.1 coordinate 2,133, forward strand.
ATGCCGATGCGCACCGACTATGTCCATGCGCTGAAGCCGCTGCTCGACCGCTTCGGCAACGAGCGCGGCCTGACGCTCATTCTTTTCACGCTGGACGAGACCAGCTACGCACGCGAGCTGGCGCCGCTCGCCGGGCACTATCCGATCCTTCGCCTGGGGCCGCCCTGGTGGTTCTACGACAGCCCGGAAGGCATGCTGAGGTTTCGCGAGCAGACGACCGAGACCGCGGGCTTCCACAACACCGTCGGCTTCAACGACGACACGCGCGCTTTCCTGTCGATTCCGGCGCGGCACGACGTCGCCCGGCGTATCGATTGCCGGTTTCTCGCGCGGCTGGTCGCCGAGCACCGGATCGACGAGGACGAGGCCTACGAGCTCGCGCCGGAGCTCGCCTACGGCCTGGCCAAGCGCGCCTACAAGCTCTGATCGCGGATCGCGCCGGCCGGGCCCCGCCGCGAGCGGCTCGCCGCCCGGGATCGATCGGCGGCCGCGATCGCGGCCGCGTATCATGGCGGCTCGAACGTCGAAACGAGGGGGCAGCCGATGACGGACGCAAACATGAATGCGGGATCGGACGTGCTGGCATTGCTCGGGCGGGCGCTGCTGGCGGGGATATTCGTGTACTCGGGCTTGGGCAAGATCACCGCGTTCCAGGTCAGTGTCGGCTACATTGCGAGCGCCGGCCTGCCGATGCCGCAGGTGCTGGCGGTGCTGGCGATCTTCGTCGAGTTCTTCGGCGGGCTCGCGCTGCTGATCGGGTTCAGGGCGCGCTGGGCGGCGCTGGCATTCGTCGTCTTCCTGATCGTGATCACGCCGATCTTCCACAATTTCTGGTCGGCGCCGCCGGCCGACACGATGGCCCAGCAGACCAACTTCATCAAGAACATCGCGATCATCGGCGGCATGCTGATGGTGATGGCGTTCGGCCCCGGGCGCTACAGCGTCGACAAGGACTGACAGCGCGGCGCGAGCGCGCCAGTGTCCTGTCCGGTAAATTCGCGCGATAGTTCGCGGTGAGATCGGCCGCCACGCGGCGTTGCGCGGCCTCACCGTACCAGGGGGTACGCTGTCGGCAGCGCGCCTTGCCTGCCACCCGATCGTCCGCTCCTTTATCTTCGCAGCTTACGGGACAGGACACTGGTCGCGGGCTGCGGAATCGATCCAGATCGTCACCGGCCCGTCGTTGACCAGCGCGACCTGCATGGACGCGCCGAAGACCCCGGCGGGCACGTCGTGGCCGAGCTCGTGCGCCAGCGCGCGGACGAACGCGGCGAACACGGGCCTCGCGACTTCCGGCGCCGCGGCCGCGCCATACGACGGGCGCGCGCCCTTGCGCGTCGAGCCGTAGAGGGTGAACTGGCTGACGGCGAGCACCTCGCCGCCGACATCCACCACGGCACGATTCATCACGCCGGCAGCGTCGTCGAAGAGGCGCAGCGCCGCGATCTTGCGCGCCATCGATTCGCACTCGGCCATCGTGTCGGTCGGCGCGACGCCGCACAGCACCAGCAATCCGGGTCCGATCGCGGCCGTGCGCCGGCCGTCGACGGTAACCGAGGCTTCGCGGACCCGCTGGATCAGCGTCCGCATCGCGGCTAACGGATGACCTTGCGCTCGACGTCGACGACGCTGCCGTCCCGCAGGGTCAGCGTCGTCATCGTGTTCGGATCGCCCGGAGCGGGCAGGTAGGCCCAGCGCCGGCCGCCTTTCCTTCCGCCGCCGGAGGTGACGTCGGGCCGGCCGATGCGATGCACGATCTCGGCCTCGCTCATCCCGCTGCGCACGAACTTGCGCTCGGCGGCCTTGGCGTCGCCGGCCTGCCGGGCCGCGTCGCCGCGGCTCGGCTTGCTGGCCCGTGCGGAGCGGCTTGCCGCCGCCTGCGGCGGAGCGATGGTCGGAATTCCGGGAACGACGCTGAGCGCGGGCGGATCGATGTCGAAGTTGCGCAGCTCCCGGCCCGGACTGCAAGGCACGTCCTGATAGATGACGCTTCCCTTGTCGCCCGCGCATTTGAACACCGCCGCGCGGGCGGGGGCCGGGGCGGCACACAACAGCGACAGCACGATCGGAGCGAGCAGCGCGCGCATCGCGAGGCTTTCGTCCGGTGAATCCGGCTACCATAGCACTTTTGGGCCGTTCGTCTTTCATCCATCCGATGGATATCCGTCGCTCTACCGCTGCGCGAAACCAGGAAATCGCGCCGTTCCACGTCATGGAGGTGCAGACCGCCGCGCGCGCGCTCGAAGCGGCGGGGCGCGACGTCGTGCACATGGAGATCGGCGAGCCCGATTTTCCGACGCCCGAGCCCGTGCTCGCCGCGGCGCAGCGCGCGCTCGAAGGCGGCGGCATCTTTTACACCTCGGCCCTGGGGACGCCCGAGCTGCGAGCGGCGATCTCCCGCCACTACCGCGAACACTACGGCGTCGCCGTCGCGGCGGACCGCGTCGTGGTCACCGCCGGCTCGTCGGCCGCGCTGCTGCTGACGCTCGCGCTGCTGGTGGACCGCGACGAGCAGATCCTGATGGCAGACCCCGGGTATCCGTGCAATCGCCATTTCATCCGAACCCTGGAAGGGGAGGCGGTCGGCGTGCCAGTTGGCCCCGAATCGAACTATCAGCTCGATTCCGCTGTCATTGCCGAAGCCTGGACAGCGCGAACGCGCGGCGTGTTGATCGCGTCGCCGTCCAATCCTACCGGCACGATGGTCGGGCCGGATGAAATGCGCCGTATTGCCGCCATCGTCGCCGCGCGGAGCGGCGTGCTCATCGTCGATGAAATCTACCTCGGGCTTTCGTACGCCGGCAGGCCGCAAAGCGCGCTCGCGCTGTCGGACGACATCTTCGTGATCAGCAGCTTTTCCAAGTACTTCAACATGACCGGGTGGCGGCTCGGCTGGCTGGTGGCGCCCGAGCGACACGTGCGCGACGTGGAAAAGCTCGCGCAGAACCTGTATATCTCGCCGCCGACCCTGTCACAGCGCGCCGCGCTGGCGTGCTTCGAGCCGCCGACCTCGGCGATTCTCGAGACCCGCCGGCGCGAGTTCCAGGCGCGGCGCGACTTCCTGGTGCCGGCCCTGCGCGAGCTGGGCTTCGCGATCCCGGTGCTGCCGACAGGCGGCTTTTTCGTCTATGCCGACTGCTCGGCCTTCGGCCTCGACAGCGAGCGTTTCTGCCGCGAGGCGCTGGCTGCCACCGGCGTCGCGTTCACGCCGGGCGTCGATTTCGGATCGCACCGCGCCGCCGACCATGTGCGTTTCGCCTACACGATCGCCGTCGAGCGCTTGCGCGAGGGTGTCCGGCGGCTTGCCGCCTGGCTGCCCGGATTGCGTCGCCGATGACGCGCCTCTTGGCCGCGGCCGCCGCGCTAGCGATCCTTGCCGGGTGCACGACAGCCGAATACTACTGGCAGGGGATTCGAGGCCAGTTCGACCTGCTCGACCGCGCGCAGCCGATCGCCAGCGTGTTGGATGGCGCCAACGACCCGGTCCTGCGCCGCAAGCTCGAGCGCGTCGTCGAAATCCGCAATTACGCGAGCACCGAGCTCGCGCTGCCCGACAACCTGAGCTATCGCCGCTACGCCGATCTCGGGCGCCGCTTTGCGCTGTGGAACGTCTTCGCGGCGCCGGAATTGTCGCTGCGGGCGCGGCAGTGGTGCTTTCCGGTCGCCGGCTGCGTCAATTATCGCGGCTACTTCAGCGAGGCGGCGGCGCGTGGCGAGGCAGCCGAGCTCGCCGCGGCCGGCGACGACGTCCATGTGGGCGGCGTTCCGGCGTATTCGACGCTTGGCTATTTCGCCGATCCGATGCTCTCCACGTTCATCCGCTACCCGGACGTCGAGATCGCGCGGCTCATTTTTCACGAGCTCGCGCACCAGGTCGCGTATGCCAAGGGCGACACGGTGTTCAACGAGTCGTTCGCCGTCTCGGTCGAGCAGGAAGGGCTCGCCCGCTGGCTGGCGGCGCAGAACGACCCGGCGCTGACCGCGCAATTCACCTCGTCGCAGCGCTACCGTGACGGCTTCCGGGCGCTGATCGAGCGTACGCGGACGACGCTAGAAGCCCTGTACGCGAGCGACGCGAGCCTTGCCGCCAAGCGCGCCGGCAAGGCCGCGGCATTCGCGCGGATGCGCGTTGACTACGATGCACTCAAGCGCGAATGGGGCGGGTACCCGGCGTACGATTCATGGTTCGCGCAAGGCCCGAACAATGCAAGCCTCGCCGCCGTCGGGCTCTACACGCGCAAGGTTCCCGAATTCGCCGCACTGCTGGCAGCCGAGGGCGGCAATCTGCCGCGCTTCTACGGGCGCGTGAAGGCACTGGCGGCGATGTCGAAGCCGGAGCGCGACACCGCGCTGCAGAAATTCGCGCCCACGCTCGCCGCCCGAGGCACCGCGGCCAAGGCGTCGCCCTGAAGCGTCCAAGGCCGCAGCGTCCGGCGCAGAAACCAGCCCGGGCTTAGGCCGGCGGTACGGCGTCGATGGCCGGATAGGTGATCGACGTACCGTCGACGCGGGCGAAGGGCGTGAGCCGGTGCGGCTGGCGACGCGTCGCGCTGACGATCTCCTCGACCGCGATGTCCCGCACCAGCAGCGCGTCGGCGATCAACGAGCGATGGCAGCGCCAGGGAACGGCCTCGGCGCACATCAGCGCGACCTGTTCCTTCCGGGCAACGTCGATGAGCGCGGCGAGATGCCGCGTGAACTCCGCCGTCTGCATGTAATCGGCGTAGCCACGGAACGACGCGTTGCGCCATCCGGCGTTCGGCGATTCGGCGCTTGCCTGGCGAAAGCCACCGAGGCCGGGTTCGTGCGTATAGGCGATGTCCGCGCCCCGCAGCGAGACCGGCAGCGTGTCGCGATTGAACTGGGGGTTGTGCCGCGACCGCGGCACCGTGCGCACGTCGACGAGGCGGGCCACGCCGTTGCCAGTCAGCAGAGCGACGAACTCGTCGATCGGCCGGGTCGAGTGGCCGACGGTGAAAACCAGCGGATGTGGCCGCTTGGTCACGCAGTCTGCGCGAGCCTCATTCGCGGTCGACGACGAGCGTCACGAGGAGCGCCGCGTCGTCGATCGCCGTGAGCGTGTGCGGCACGCCGCCGGCGACGTACACCATGCTGCCGGCGCGCATCGGCTGCGTGCTGCCGCCGACGGTCAGCTCGATCGCGCCTTCGAGGCACTGGATAGTGACCGCGCGCGCATGCTGGTGGCCGGGCAGCGATCGGCCGCCGAGAAGGATCAGCCGGAATATCTCCAAATGCTCGGCCCGCACCAGCGTTTCCGTTGCGGCCTGCCGCAGCGCGGGACCAAAAGGCCGGAGGTCGATCAGTTCGCCCGATGCGGCGTGGGTGGTGGCCATGCGGATGCCCCGTTGGTTGACGAATGGCATCGAGATTACGACATCTGGCATGGGCATTGGGCTTCCCGCGCCCCGCGGGTCCGGTAAGGGTCTACTGACTCACGGCCCGCGGGGGTCCTAAGCCCTTGTCCGGGCGAGCGAATTCCGCTATACTTTTTGGCTCCTTGCCTCACCCGCCGCAGACGGGGAGGCCGCCGGCAGACCCACCGCCCTCTTCGGCGCAGGGTACGCGCCCAACCTGTCCACAAGGAGAGACTCTGCATGCGTCATTACGAAATCGTCTTTATCGTGCATCCCGACCAGAGCGAGCAGGTGCCCGCGATGGTCGAGCGCTATCGCGCCATGGTCGCCGCGGGCAACGGCAGGATCCACCGCCTCGAGGATTGGGGCCGCCGCCAGCTCGCGTACCCGATCGCCAAGATGCACAAGGCTCACTATGTGCTGATGAACATCGAGTGCGATGCCGCGATCCTGACCGAGCTGGAGCACGCGTTCAAGTTCAATGACGCGGTGCTGCGCCACCTGATCGTCGCGATGCGTGAAGCGGCCGTCGCGCCGTCGCCGATGATGAAGGAAGAGAAATCGCGGTCGCTGTCGCCGACCGGAGCGAGCGCTCCGGCGCCCACCCCGGCTGCCACCCCCGCCGAGGCAGCGCCGCGCGCCGAGGCACCTCGCGCGCCGGCGTGAAGCCGCCGGTCACGGCAGGGCCGACGTGGAGACGAATCGGGTGACGCTGGACGCGCTGATGCAGTCGCGCGACGAACTGCGGTTCACGCCGGCCGGCGTTCCCGCGCTCGATTTCCACCTGGTCCACGAGTCGACCCAGATCGAGGCCGGCGGCGAGCGCCGCGTCGCCTGCGAACTGTCGGGGGTCGCGCTGGGGCCGGTTGCCCGGGCCTTGGCAGGCGTCGCCCCGGGAGCGCAGCTTCGCTGCCGCGGCTTCCTCGCGCGGCGCTACCGCACAGGCATCACCGTCGCGCTGCACGTCAACGAATTCGAACTGACCGCTTGAGGCCTTGAGTCAAGGCCGATCGAGCACAAACCAAGGAAACGCAAAATGCCCCGCCCCATGGGAAGAAACGCCAAAGGCAAAGGTAAAGGCAAGGATGGCAAGAAGCGCGAACGCGGCAACAACCTGTTCAAGCGCAAGAAGTTCTGCCGCTTCACCGCCGAAGGCGTCAAGCAGATCGACTACAAGGACATCGACGTCCTGAAGGACTTCGTGCAGGAAAACGGCAAGATCATGCCGGCGCGCATCACCGGCACCAAGGCGCGCTACCAGCGCCAGTTGTCGACGGCGATCAAGCGCGCGCGCTTCCTCGCGCTACTGCCGTACACCGACCTGCACTGAAGCGGAGATCCGCATGCAAATCATACTGCTGGAAAAAGTGCAGAACGTCGGCGATCTGGGCGAAGTGGTCAAGGTCAGGCAAGGCTACGCACGCAATTTCCTCATCCCGCAGGGCAAGGCCAAACGCGCGACACCCGAGAACCTGAAGCTCCTCGAGGGACAGCGCGCCGAGCTGGAAAAGGCGGCGGCGGACAAGCTGGCGCAGGCGCAGGCCGCGGTGGCCAAGCTGGAGGGGGTCTCGGTGCAGATCACGCAGAAGGCCGGCGTCGACGGCCGGCTGTTCGGCTCGGTGACCAATGTCGACATCGTCGAGGCGCTGGCGGGCCTCGGCCACACGGTCGAGAAGGCGATGGTCCGCATGCCCGACGGTCCGCTGAAGCACGTCGGCGAATTCCCGCTGACGATCGCGCTGCATACCGACGCGGCGGCGCATATCAGCGTCCACGTGCTGGGCGACACCACCGGAATCCAGGCGGGTTGACGCGCCGCGCGACCTAAAGGTGTCAGGGGCCGGAAACGGCCTTTTTTTTCGGCGCCGCGCGTAGAATCGCCGCTGATCGCTTCGCACGTTTGCACATCGCCACGCGGCCGCGAATCGTCGCGGCGAACTGCTAAAATGCCCGCTGCTGTCGCTTAAAGTCGGACCTTCTCCCGCATGCCCAACGATCGCGACCTCGAAGCGCTCAAGGTTCCGCCCCATTCGACGGAGGCCGAGCAATCGGTCCTGGGCGGCCTGCTGCTCGACAACGGCGCGGCGGATCGGGTGGCGGACATCCTCGGCGCCGAGGACTTCTACAGCGACGCTCACCGCCTGTTGTACCGGACCACGGTCGGGCTGATCGCCGACAACAAGCCGGCCGACGTCGTCACGCTGGCCGAGGCGCTCTCGTCGCTGACCAAGCTCGACTACATCGGCGGCATGGCGTATCTGGGCGCGCTGGTCGAGAACGTCCCGACTGCCGCGAACATCCGGCGCTATGCGGAGATCGTGCGCGAGCGGGCGATCCTGCGCCGGCTGGCGGCCGCTGGCGGCGAGATCGCCGATAGCGCCTACCATCCGATGGGCCGCAGCGTGCGCGAGATCCTCGATCACGCCGAGACCAAGGTATTCGAGATCGCCGAGCACGGCGCACGCGGCCAGCAGGGATTCCAGGAAATCCGTCCACTGCTGACGCAGGTCGTCGAGCGCATCGAGTTCCTGTACAACCGCGACAACCCGTCCGACGTGACCGGTGTCGCGACAGGATTTTCCGACCTCGACCGCATGACCTCGGGCCTGCAGGAAGGCGACCTGATCGTCATCGCCGGCCGGCCGAGCATGGGCAAGACCGCGCTTGCCCTCAACATCGGCGAGCACATCGCGCTCGCATCCAAGATGCCGGTGGCGATATTCAGCATGGAAATGGGCGCCACGCAGCTGGCGATGCGGCTTATGGGCTCGGTCGGCCGCCTCGACCAGCACAAGATCCGCACCGGGCGCCTGTCGAACGACGACTGGGAGAGGCTATCGGGCGCGCTCGGTCGCCTCAACGACGCCCCGATCCATATCGACGAGACGCCGGCGCTCAATGCGCTGGAGCTTCGCGCCCGGGCGCGGCGCCTCTCGCGGCAGTACGGCGGCAAGCTCGGCGCGATCGTCGTCGACTACCTGCAGCTGATGCAGGCGGTGGGCGAGGGCGAGAATCGGGCGACCGAGATTTCCGAGATATCGCGCTCGCTCAAGGCGCTGGCGAAGGAGCTCAAGGTGCCGGTCATGGCCCTGTCGCAGCTGAACCGCAGCCTCGAGCAGCGACCTAACAAGCGGCCGGTGATGTCGGACCTGCGCGAATGCGTGACCGGTGACACACTGGTTCTCCTTGTCGACGGACGGCGTGTTCCGATCAGGGAACTGGTGGGAACGACGCCGCAAGTATGGGCAATGTCGGGAGAACGGAAGATTGTTGCTGCGCGCAGCGATCGCGTTTGGGCGGTCGGAAACCGTCCGGTCCTGCGCATTGCGCTCGCCAGCGGACGGGCGATCCGCGTAACCGGACGCCACCGCCTCTACGGGGGCAGCGGGTGGGTCAGGGCAGAGACGCTGCTCGCGGGCGATCGTATCGCGCTATGTCGCGAGGTACCGCCGCCGCGCGAGCCGATAGCATGGCCCGAACATCACATCGTCCTGCTCGGCCATCTGGTCGGAGACGGGAGCTACCTGACCCATCAGCCACTGCGTTACACCACGGCGTCGGAAGAGAACAGTCGTGCGGTTGGAGAGGCCGCGCAGGCGTTCGGTTGCAAGGTCACTCGCCACGAGGGCAGGGGTCGTTGGCATCAACTCGTCATTAGCGGCAACGGAAACCGATGGGCCCCTGCGGGGGTGAACCGGTGGTTGCGCAGACTCGGCATTTTCAATCAACGTTCGCACGAGAAACGCCTGCCTGGTGACGTCTTCCGGCTCCGCAGCCAACAAGTGGCGCTGCTGCTGCGACACCTATGGGCGACCGATGGCTCGATTTCGGTGCGCGGTCCGGGCAGCAAAGGCGCCGGTCGAATCTACTTCAGCACGTGCAGCGATGGACTCGCGCACGATGTTGCGGCATTGCTACTGCGGCTGGGGATCGTCGCGCGCATGCGTACGGTCCTCGAGACGGGGTATCGTCCGGTTCACACTGTCGATATTTCGGGCTCTGGGGAGCAACTGCGGTTCCTTCAGCAGGTTGGAGCATTCGGCCCGCGCCGGGTGCCGGCGCATGCGATGCGCGCAATACTCGAAGTCACGAGGCCAAACACCCATATCGATACCGTTCCGATCGAGGTGTTCCAGCAGGTGAAGTCTCTGATGCGCGCCAAGGGCATCAGCCAGCGCGCGATGGCCGTCCGCCGCGGCACGTCGTACGGCGGCTCGTCGCATTTCTGCTTTGCACCATCGCGCGCCGTGCTCGCGGAATATGCGGCAATTCTCGAATCAGCCGAGCTCGCCACCATCGCGCAACCGGATCTGGTCTGGGATCGCGTCACTGAGATTCGTGGCGACGGTGAGGAAGAGGTCTTCGATCTCACCGTTCCCGGGCCCGCTTCATGGCTGGCCGACGGCATCGTGAGCCATAACTCCGGAGCGATCGAGCAGGATGCCGACGTGATCCTGTTCATCTACCGCGACGAAGTCTACAACCCGGAGACGCAGGACAAGGGCATCGCCGAGATCATCGTCGGCAAGCAGCGCAACGGGCCGATCGGTTCGGTGCGGCTCGCTTTCCTGGGCGAATACACGCGGTTCGAGAATCTCGCCCAGCACGGAAGCCATTGACGAGGGACATTGCTCGCGGTGCAAAGCCCCGTTTCGCGCAACGCACCCTGCCCGTGCGGCAGCGGCAAGCGATTCAAGGAATGCCACGGACTGCTCGCTTCGCCGGGGGAAGGAACCGACGCCGCCGGCGATGAGCTGCGCCAGACCCTGGACGCGGCGCTTGCCGCACAGATGGCGGAGCGATTTCCCGAGGCAATTTCACTCTATCGGAAGGTCGCCGCAGCCCAGCCCGGCAATTTCGATGCCCTCCACATGCTCGGTGTCGTGCATTATCAGCGCGGGGACCTGGAGCAGGGGCTGACACAGCTTCGCGCCGCGCTCAAGCAGCGTCCGTTCGACAGCGCCGCACGGCGGAACCTCGAATTGATCGAAGCGGCGCTGCAGCGGCGCACGGTCGAGAAGGTCATCTGCCGCGAAGTTCTCCCGCGGCTCGCGCGGCGATGCGTCGTGCCGGATTCAACCGAGCGCTGGCAAACCGATCTCGATGTCATCATCCTCAAGGCCGACATGGATTCGTGCTGGCAGGATCTCGCGCGGCTGCTGCGCTGGCTTACATCGCGCGCCATCACCGTGTGGACCGAGTCCGAACTGCAGCCGCAGCCCGGGCTCGCCTTGCGGAGGATCGACCTCACCGCGGGCGAGGTGCCGCGGACCGGGCAAAATGTCTTCTTCGGGGCCGATCACTCGCCCGGCGAATGGTTTGCTTCCGCGCAGACGACGGAGCGCATCGGACTGTATTGCAGCGACGAGGCGCATTGCTTGCTGCTCGATCGCATCCCCGAGCTCATCCGGGCAGGGCGCGTTCCGGTGCGGCTGCTCTTTTCGTCGGCGGAGCACGCTCGCCGCATCGGCCTGCCGGGCGCGGTTGTCGACGAGACAGCGGACCTTCGAATGGCATCGCTGCAGACGCGATGAGCGATTCACGGCATGGCGAAGATCGGCTCGCCGCGCGCGATGTGCGCGTCATCGCCTTCTACCTGCCGCAATTTCATCCGATCCCGGAAAACGATCTCTGGTGGGGTGAGGGATTCACCGAGTGGACGAACGTTCGCAAGGCCAGACCGAACTTCGCAGGTCATTACCAGCCGCACATCCCGGGCGAGCTGGGGTACTACGACTTGCGCGACCCGGTCATCAGGGAGCGGCAAGCGGCGCTGGCGCGGCAGTATGGGATTTACGGGTTCTGCTACTACTACTACTGGTTCAATGGCAAAAGACTCCTCGAAAGACCGCTCGACGACATGCTTTCGTCGGGCCGGCCTGATTTTCCTTTCTGCGTCTGCTGGGCGAACGAGAACTGGACCCGTCGCTGGGACGGGCTAGAAAACGACATTCTTATCGCGCAGCGTTACTCGCTCGCGGACAGCAGGCAGTTCATCCGGTCTCTCTTTCCGCTCTTCCGCGATGAGCGCTACATCCGGGTCGACGGCGCTCCGCTGCTGCTGATATACAAAGCCGCATTGATTCCGGAATTGGCCAGGACCGTTGCCATGTGGCGCGAAGAATGCCGGCAGGCGGGTCTCGGGGAAATCTACGCCGTCGCCGCGCTGACCACGTCGCAGGAGAACCCTTCGACGTTTGGCCTGGACGCGGCGGTCGAATTTCCGCCGCACGGGCATATGACCGAGCGCATCGACGAACAACTGGCGTTCACGAACCCACGATTCGGCGGCATGGTCTTCAATCTGCGCAACTACGTGGGCCAGTTGTTGACGAGGCCCCGTCCCGACTTCAAGCTCTTCCGCGGGCTCCTTCCTTCCTGGGACAATACCGCGCGGCGGCAGGACAACGGAACGGTCTTTACCGGATCATCTCCTGAATTGTTCGAATTCTGGCTCGAGCACGCCGTGCAGCAAACCAGGGTTCGGCATCGGGGCGACGAGAGGATGCTGTTCATCAACGCCTGGAACGAATGGGGCGAAGGCTGTCACCTGGAGCCGGATCAGGCCCACGGGCGCGCGTACCTCGAGGCGGTCGCATCGGCGCTCGCCGTGGCTCGGCCGCTCCCGGCGGTACGGCCGAGCCTCGATGAAATCCTGGCGCGCGCGGCGCTGCTCGATGGACAGGCGACCGTGCGAAAGGTTCGGTCGCCAGGAAGTGCATTCGATGCGTACCGCCGGCCTCGCGTTTCGGTGGTCATGCCGGCATACAACCATGAACGCTTTGTCGGAATGGCTCTCGATTCGATCGTCGCCCAGACCTTCGAGGACCTCGAGATCATCGTGATCGACGATGGATCGACCGACGGTACGGCGGCGATCCTCGACGTGTTCGCCGCACAGTGCGCGAGTCATGCCGTGACGGTGGTGCACCAGCCCAACGAAGGGGCGCACGCGGCGATCAATCACGGATTGGCGCTTGCACGCGGCGAAATCATCGCCGTCATCAATTCGGACGATTCCTATTTTCCCCGGCGTCTCGAGCGCCTGCTCGTGGCGCTTTGTCCCGGCACCGATCTGGCATTTTCCGACGTCGCTTTCATCGGCAGCGACGACCGGCCGGTCGAAAGCCTCGATGCCGACCAGTTGCGGCAGCATATCGACGATGCCGCCAGTTTCCCCAGCCTGTTGTATCCGCTGATCGAGCGCAATATTGCGACGTCGACGGGCAATCTCGTATTTCGCCGCGCGCTGCTTCATCGGATTGGCGGATTCGCGCCGCTAAGCATGTGCCATGACTGGGATTTCGTGCTGGCCGCGACTTACGCCACCCGGGTTGAATTCGTCCCCGAGCGCCTCTACCGGTATCGGATGCACGGCGGCAACACCTTCAGCGTCCTGTCGTTCAGAGGGCAACTCGAGACCGAGCAGGTGCTGCACGGTTTTTTTGCCGGCATCCAGCAGCACCCCTGGCTCGACGACGAGGCGCGAGCCGCGTTTCTCAGCTACGCGAGCAAGAAAAGGCTCGGCGGCCTCGTTGCCAGCCGGCCGGCGGGCCCGGATTTCGCACGACCCGGGTTGACCGGGGCTTGAGCTTGGCCGATAGCGTCCCTGCGTTGGCGCCGCGCAACTCGCCCTGTCCTTGCGGCAGCGGTCGCCGCTACAAGGATTGCCATGGTGCGCCGGATTCCGTCACCGGGTCAGGCGGCGACCTGGGGAGCACGATGTCCGCTGCGATGCTCGCCCAGCAGGGCGGGAAATATCGCGACGCGCTGCGCCTGTACAGTCGGGCACTCGAGCTGGAGCCGGGAAATTTCGACGCAATGCACATGCGCGGCGTTGCGCATCATCAACTGGGCGAGTTCGACCAGGCCATCGACTGGATCGAGCGTGCCTGCGCATTGCGGCCTAACGTGCCCGCGGCGCAACACAATCGCATGCTGGCCGAATCGGCGCTGGAACGCAGGACCGCGGGCGCCGCGTATGCCAGCTGGATCGACCGGTTCGATTCGCCGACTCCGGCGGCGATCGCGCAATGGCGCGACGAAGCGGCGCGGCACAAAGCTCCGGTCACGATGTCGATTGTCATGCCCACCTACAACTCCGCGGAACAATGGCTGCGGGCCTGTCTCGACAGCGTCCTCGCGCAGACGTGGCCGCACTGGGAACTGTGCATCGCCGATGACGGGTCGTCGCTTGCGACGACCCGCCTGACGCTGGACGAGTATGCGAGACGCGATTCGCGCATCCGTGTCGTGTTGCTGGGGCAGAATCGTGGCATCGCGGCAGCGTCTAACTCGGCGCTTGCGCAGGTGACCGGAAAATATGTTGCGCTGCTCGACCATGATGACGAGCTGGCACCCTGGGCATTGCAGATGATCGTACGAGCGCTCGCCGGGCGACCGGATGCCGCGCTCCTGTACAGCGATGAAGACAAGATCGACGAAGCGGGCCGGCGTTACGAACCTTATTTCAAGCCGGATTGGGACCCTGTTCTGCTGATGGCGCAGAATTACATCAGTCATCTAAGCGTTTACCGGACCGAGACGTTGCGGACGCTCGGCGGATTTCGCGTCGGCTTCGACGGCGCCCAGGATTGGGATCTGGTGCTGCGGGCGAGCGAACACGTCGAGGCGCGCCAGTTCATCCACGTGCCGCGGGTTCTTTACCACTGGCGGGCGGTAGAGGGCTCGACCGCCCGCGCCATGCAGAGCAAGGACTATGCCGAGGGGGCACAGCAGCGCGCGGTTGCGGAACGCCTGCGGCGGACCGGTACAGCAGCGACGGTCAGTCGTGTCGTGAAGGGTGCGTTCCTGCAGATCGATCCGGTGCTTACCGGCGCGCTGCCCAGGGTGTCGCTGGTCGTTCTGCAGCGTTGCTCCGAACGCAGATCCGCTGCCGCCGCGCGCTGGGACGCCTACGTCCGGGAAGCCGGACACGATCTCGCATTCGTCGATGCCCTCGACGCCGGAATGACGGCGGGACATGTCGACGCCGCGCCGCCTGTTCTCGACCAGCGCGCCGCGGCGGAGGTCAACGCTGCTGTGGCGCGCATGCGGGGGGAAGTCACCGTGATTGTCGATGGCCAGCTTGCTCCCCTGGCATCCAACTGGCTCGACCTTCTGGTGCGGCACGCGATGCAGGCCACGGTCGGCGCCGTTGGTGGCCTGCTGTTCGACGCCGGGATGCGGACCGTACATGCCGGTTACATGGTCGACCGTGATTCGATCGCCGCATCGCCTTACGCAGGCCATCCTCGCGAGTGGACGAAATCGACGCTTCGTGGAGGCGTCGTGCAAACGCTTTCGGCAGTCGGCCTCGCGTGCCTCGCCGTGCGCCAGTCGTTGTGGGAGCGCGCGGGCGGACTGGAAATCGAGGCTCTGCTGACGCGCTATCGCGATGTCGACCTTTGTTTGCGACTCGAACAAGCCGGGTATCGCAATCTCTGGCACCCGGGTGTCGAGCTGGCCTACGCGCTTCCGCTGTCGCCATCGGCAGACCGGCACCCGGCGGTGAGCGAGGCAGACGACGCAGACCGTCGGACGATGCGCCGCCGCTGGGGAGCGCGACTTGCGGCCGACCCCGCCTATAATCCCAATTTATCCGGGCCTCCGACATTGTTCAAGTTGAACGATTTTGCCGATTTGCGCGGAGACTTCGTGCCGCTCTCGTTCAACGCGTGAACGCCGACGCCGAGACAATGAGGACAGCTACGTCGTTCGGCGGGTACGGAAGCGTCCGCTGAGCCGTGTTTTCCCAGGTCACTCCCGACGACATCAACTGGCGCCCGCGGCCCTCCGGGACGGCCGACCAGAGGTGCTGTCCCATATGCAAACGCAGCGGCGGTCACTCGGTCTTGCTCACCGTTCCCGCCATCGAGCCCGAGGGACGGACGCTTACCCTGATTCGCTGCGCCGGGTGCACGAGCCTGTTCTACGAACCTTCCGACATCGCCGATTTCAGCGATCTCGCGCACGACACCGACGCATTCTGGCGTTTCTACGTCGAGGTTGGGGGCGGCGTATGGGAAACGATCTGGCCGATCCTGGCCGCCGCCAATCGCGGCTCGTTGCTCGATGTAGGCTGCGGCTTCGGCTTTGCACTGGATTTCTGGCAACGGACTGCGCGCGGCGAGGCCGTCGGCCTCGAG
>JBOIGD010000257.1:0-13215 GCA_050742615.1 Casimicrobiaceae bacterium
GCCAGTCGCCGCCGACGGCACGCCGCGGCCGGGCACGAACGGTCCCGGCCGGGCGCCCGAGGCCTGGCTCGTCGCGATCAAGGATGCCGGCCCGCTGTCTGACTTCGACCGGCTGACCCTGCATCAGGCCGTGACGATCGTGGCGCTCGAGCTGCTGCGCTCCCGGGTCGCCGGCGACACCGAGCGCCGGCTCGCGGGCGACGTGCTCGACGCGATCGTGAGCGGCGAGCTGACCGGCTCGGAGCTGGGCCGCCGGCTCGGGCCGTTCGGTTTGTCCGATCGGGTCGCGGCGATCGTGCTGCGGCGCGCGGGTGACGGACGAAGCTCGGGGGCGTCGGTCGAGACGGCGCTGTGGTCGGCGCTGCGCGAGGAGGCGGCGCTTGCGCTGGTGGCCTCGGTGGGGTCACTCGCGTGCGCGCTGGTTCCGGGCGGAGGGTCCGAGGACGAGCTGTTCGCGTTGGGAGACCGGGTCGCGGCCGCGGCGGCGACCGAGCTCGGCGGGGATGTGCGCGTCGGCATCGGGCGGGCCGTGCCGTCGGTCGACGCCAGGCGGAGCTTTCACGAGGCGCGCTGCGCGCTCGAGGCACTCGCGCTGGGGGAGACGGGCTCCGAGAACGGCAACGGCTCGGGTCCGGCATCCGCATCGGTGGCGGAGCACTCGCGGGTGGCGACCTACAAGGATCTGGGGTCGTTCCAGCTGCTGCTGTCATTGCAGGATGACGAGGCATTGCGCCTGTTCTGCGATTCGATCCTCGGGCCGATTGAGGCCTGCGAGGGTCCGTATGGAGGCGAGCTGATGCGCTCTCTGGAAGCGTTCATCGAGGAGAACGGGCAGTGGGAGCGTGCCGCCCGGCGGTTGTATTGCCACCGCCACACTCTTCGTTACCGGATCCGCCGCGTGGAGGAGCTGACGGGCCGCAACCTCGGGTCGGCGCGCGATCGGATCGAGTTCTGGCTGGCGCTGCGCGGGCGTCAGCTCGTGAGTTGAGTCGAGTGACGACTACTAACCGGAAGGCGGTTCGAGCGTGAAGGTCGGGGTTCCAACAGAGGTGAAGTCAGACGAGTACCGGGTCGCGCTGACGCCGGCCGGCGTCCGCGAACTGGTCGACGTCGGGCACGAGGTGTACGTGCAGAGTGGCGCGGGCCTCGGGTCGGCGGTCTCCGACGAGGGATATGCGGCCCAGGGGGCGACGATCGTTCCCGACGCGGACGCCCTGTTCGAGGAGGCGACCCTGATCGTCAAGGTCAAGGAACCCCAGCCTCCCGAGGTAGAGCGGCTGAAGCCCCACCACACGCTGTTCACGTACCTGCATCTGGCGGCGGACGCGGAGTTGACACGCGGGTTGATGGCGTCGGGGGCGACGTGCATCGCGTACGAGACCGTCGAAGACAGTCGCGGCCGTTTGCCGTTGCTGGCGCCGATGTCCGAGGTCGCCGGCAAGATCGCCACGCAGGCGGGCGCGTTCATGCTCGAGAAGCCGCTGGGCGGGCGGGGGATCTTGTTGGGCGGGGTGCCCGGGGTTGCCGCTGCCAACGTGATGATCATCGGTGGCGGCGTGGTCGGCATGCACGCCGCATTCGTCGCCGTGGGGATGGAGGCGACCGTATACGTGTACGACCGCAACCTCGACCGGCTTCGGGAGCTCGACATCGCCTTCGGGGGGCGGGCCGACACGTGCTTCGCGACGACGTTGGAGATCGAAGAGCGGCTGCCGTACTTGGACCTCGTGATCGGGGCCGTGCTCGTCCACGGGGCGCGCGCGCCGCGCGTAATCACGCGGGCGCAGCTCGGGCTGATGAAGCACCAGGCGGTTTTGGTCGACGTGTCGATCGACCAGGGTGGCTGCTTCGAGACCTCGCGTCCGACGACGCATGCCGAGCCGACCTATGTCGTCGACGGCGTGATCCACTACTGCGTCGCCAACATGCCCGGCGGGGTGCCGCGCACCTCGACCTTCGCGCTGAACAACGCGACGCTGCCGTTCGTCCTGGCGCTGGCCGACAAGGGCTGCCGGGCCGCGCTGGCCGACGATCCGCATCTCGCCAACGGCCTCAATGTCGCGTTCGGCAAGGTGACCTGCCGCCCGGTGGCCGAGGCGCTCGGCTACGCCTACACCGAACCCGCGGCCGCGTTGGCCTAGCGGCTCGCAAACGCATGGAGAACAAGCGATGAACTCGATGACCGACGCCGGCACGCTTCCCACCCGCAGCGTGGTGACCGGCCGCCAGAAAATGACGCCGTCCGAGGCGTTCGTCGAGACGCTGGTCGCGCACGGCGTCACCGACGTCTTCGGCATCGTCGGCTCGGCGTACATGGACGCGCTCGACCTGTTCCCGCTCGCCGGCATCCGCTTCATCTCGGTCGCGCACGAGCAGGGCGCCGGGCACATGGCGGACGGCTACTCGCGCGTCTCCGGGCGCCCCGGGGTCTGCATCGCGCAGAACGGGCCGGGCATCACCAATTTCGTGACCTCGGTCGCGGCCGCGTACTGGGCGCATTCGCCGATCGTCGTCGTCACGCCCGAGACGGGCTCGATGACGCTGGGCCTCGGCGGCTTCCAGGAAACGGAGCAGCTGCCGATTTTCTCGAAGATCACCAAGTACCAGGCGCACGTCAACAACCGGGCGCGCATGGCGGAGCTCACCTCGCGCGCATTCGATCGCGCCCTGCTCGAGATGGGGCCGGCGCAGCTCAACATTCCGCGCGACTATTTTTACGGCGACATCGAGTGCGAGATTCCGCTGCCGCTGCCGATCGATCGCGGCCCCGGCGGCGAGCGGAGCCTGGACGATGCCGCGGCGTTGCTCGCCGCGGCGGAATTTCCGGTGCTCGTCTGCGGCGGCGGCGTGGTCATGGCCGGGGCGCAGGCCGAGGCGATCGCGCTCGCCGAGCTGCTGCAGGCGCCGGTGGCGAACAGCTATCTGCACAACGACTCGTTTCCTGCCGACCATCCGCTCTGGTGCGGGCCGCTCGGCTACCAAGGTTCCAAGGCGGCGATGAAGCTCATCGCCAAGGCCGACGTCGTGCTGGCGCTGGGCACGCGGCTCGGGCCGTTCGGCACCTTGCCGCAGCACGGCATCGAGTACTGGCCCGGCGCGGCGAAGATCATCCAGATCGACGCCGATGCGAAGATGCTCGGCCTGGTCAAGCCGATTTCGGTGGGTATCTGCGGCGACGCGAAGGCCGCCGCGCGAGCGCTGATCGCGCGACTGTCGGGCCGCGAGCTCGCCTGCCAGGTCAACCGGGACCGGCGCCGCGCCCAGATCACCACCGAGCGGTCCGCCTGGGAAGCCGAGCTCGCGCAGTGGACGCACGAGAAGGATCCCTGGTCGCTCGAGGTGGCGCAAGGCTCGTCGGCGATGCACCCGCGGCAGATGCTGCGCGAGCTGGAAAAGGCGATGCCCGACGATGCGATGGTGTCGACCGACATCGGCAACATCTGCTCGGTCGCGAACTCGTATCTGCGCTTCAAGTCGCCGCGCAGCATGTTCGCCGCGATGAGCTTCGGCAACTGCGGCTACGCCTTCCCGACGATCGTCGGCGCCAAGGCGGCCGCGCCTTCGCGGCCGGCGGTCGCCTACGTCGGCGACGGCGCGTGGGGCATGAGCTTCGGCGAAATCCAGACCTGCGTGCGCGAGGGCATTCCGGTCACCGCCGTCGTGTTCAACAACGGCCAGTGGGGCGCCGAAAAGAAGAATCACGTCGACTTCTACGCCCGGCGCTTCGTCGGGGTGAATCTCGACCGGCAGCCGTCGTGGGCGGTCGTGGCGAAGGCGATGGGCGCCGACGGCGTGCGCATCGACAGGCTGTCCGACGTGGGGCCGGCGCTGCGCGCCGCGACCGACGCGCAGAGGGACGGCCGGACGACGATCTTGGAGATGATGGTCACGCGCGAGCTGGGCGACCCGTTCCGCCGCGATGCGCTTGCGCTGCCGGTGCGTCATCTGGAGAAATACAAGCCGACCGCGGCAGCCTGATCGATGCCGTCGCCCGGCCTCGCCGCGACCATCCCGCCGCGCCTGCCGCGCCGCGGGAAGCGTAAGCGTTGATCGCCTGGCCGCTGCCCGCGCCCCTCGGCTACGTTGCCTGGGGCGCGCTGGTCGCGCTGTTTGCCGGCGCCGTGCGCGGCTACGCCGGTTTCGGCCTGTCGGCGTTCATCGTCGCCGGCACGTCGCTGCTGCTTTCGCCCCAACAGATCGTCCCCGCGGCGATGATGCTCGAGATCCTCGCGAGCCTCTCGCTGCTGCCCTCGGTGTGGCGCCACGTAGCCTGGCACTGGGTCGGACCGTTGCTCGCCGGCTACGCCGTCTCGGTCCCGCTGGGCGTGTGGTGCCTGTCGGTGCTGCCCGAGGCGCCGCTGCGCGCTGTCGTTTCGGCGGTGATACTCACCGCTGCGCTGGCGATGCAGGCCGGCTGGCACCCGCAGTGGCGCGATACGATCGCGCTGCGCCTCGGTACCGGCCTGGTCGCCGGGTTCCTGTCGGGGCTCTCGGCGGTCGGCGGCATGGTGGTCGCGACGATACTCTTCACGACGCCGCTACCCGCGGCGAGGCTCCGCGCGACGCTCGTCACGCTGTTCTTCCTGAGCGCGTGGTATGGACTCGCCTGGGCAGGCGTGCAGCGGCTGGTGACCGGATCGACCGTAGCGTGGGCGGGGTGGCTGCTGGTGCCGATGCTCGTCGGCATCGCCTTCGGCCGCCGCGGCTTTGCCCGCGCCGCCGAAGCGCAGTTTCGTCGCGCGGTCTTGAGCGTGCTCGCCGCGGTCGCCGCGCTGGGTCTCGCGCGTGCGCTGCTCGGCTTTTTCTGACATCGTGCACAATCGCGGTCATACTTGGCCCGCGCCCCCGCCGCGCCTCGCGCGAGGGGCACCGATGCACGCACAACGCTCATGACCCGCCAGATCGTCTTCGACGACCGCGCCCGCCAGCAGACGCATTTCAGCACCTGCTACATGTGCGCATGCCGCTGCGGCATCAAGGTGACCGTCGAGAACGAACGCGTGCGCTTCATCCAGGGCAATCCCAATCATCCGGTGAACCGCGGCGTGCTCTGCGCCAAGGGCTCGGCCGGCATCATGAAGCAGTATTCGGCGGCGAAGCTCACCAAGCCGCTCAAGCGCCGCCCCGGCGCCAGGCGCGGCGCCGGCGATTTCGTCGAGATCGAGTGGGGCGAAGCGCTCGACATCCTGACGGCGCGCCTGGCACAGATTCGCTCGACCGATCCGACCAAGCTTGCCTTTTTCACCGGCCGCGACCAGATGCAGGCGCTGTCCGGGATGTGGGCCCAGCAGTTCGGGACGCCCAACTGGGCGGCGCACGGCGGCTTCTGCTCGGTGAACATGGCGGTCGCCGGCCTCTATACGATCGGCTACTCGTTCTGGGAGTTCGGCGCGCCCGACTGGGAATACGCCAAGTATTTCATGCTCTGGGGCGTGGCCGAGGACCACTCGTCGAACCCGCTGAAAATCGGGCTCGACAAGCTCAAGCGCCGCGGCGCCAAGTTCGTCTCGATCAATCCCGTGCGCACCGGCTACTCGGCGATCGCCGACGAGTGGCTGCCGATCCGCCCCGGGACCGACGGACTGCTCGCTCTGTCGCTGATCCACGTGCTGCTCAAGCGCGGCGCGATCGACTGGGAGTTCCTGATCCGTTATACGAACGCGCCGTGGCTGGTCGTCCAGACGCCCGGCATGCCGGGCGACGGCCTGTTCGCCCGCGACGCGCACGACAACCCGCTGGTCTGGGACCATGTCGCGCAGGTTTTCACCAACGGCAATCTGCCCGACATCGCGCCGGCGCTGCTGGCGACGGTCCTGCTGCCCGACGGGCGCCGCGCCAAGACGGTATTCTCGCTGATCAGCGAGCGCTATCTGGACGAGCGCTACGCGCCGGAGCAGGTCGCCGCCGAATGCGGCATTGCCGCGCCGACGATCAACCGGATCGCGCACGAGATCGCGCACGTCGCGTTCAACGAGGCGGTCGAGCTGCCGATCCGCTGGACCGACATGCACGGGCGCGTGCACGAGAGCGTCGTCGGCCGGCCGGTCGCGATGCACGCGATGCGCGGAGTGTCGGCGCATTCCAACGGCTTCCAGACCTGCCGCGCGCTGCACCTGCTGCAGATGCTCCTCGGGGCGCTCGAGGGGCCCGGCAACTTCCGCGCGCGCGCGCCGTATCCGCGCCGCATCCCGATGCGGACGCTGCCGGAAAACGATCCGAAGGTGATATTCGCGCCGGACACGCCGCTGAAACGCATGCCGAACGGCAATCCGACGCGGCCCGAGGACCTGGTCATCGACAAGGACGGCAAGCCGTTGCGCATCGATCGCGCCTACTCGTGGGAAACGCCGCTTTCGGCGCACGGCCTGATGCACATGGTGATCACCAACGCGGCCAACCACGATCCGTATCCAATCGACACGCTGCTGCTGTTCATGGCGAACATGGCGTGGAACTCGTCGATGAATACCGGCGACGTGCGGGAGATGCTGGCCCGCACCGCCGCGCACGGCGAGTACGCAATCCCGTTCATCGTCGTCGTCGACGCTTTCCAGTCCGAGACCGTCAATTTCGCCGACCTCGTGCTGCCGGACACGACGTACCTGGAGCGCTACGACGCGATCTCGCTGCTGGACCAGCCGATCTCGGAGCCCGACGCGGCGGCCGATTCGATCCGGCATCCGATACTCAAGCCCGACCGCGACGTGCGGCCCTGGCAGGACGTGCTGGTCGAGCTCGCGTCGCGGTTGAGGTTCCCGGCGTTCACGCGAAGCGACGGATCGCGCAAGTTCGCCGACTACCGCGACTTCATCGTCAACTACGAAAAGCTGCCCGGGATCGGCTTCCTCGCCGGCTGGCGCGGCAAGGACGGCGAATCGCACCTGCGCGGCGAGCCGAATCCGAAGCAGTGGGAAAAGTACATCGAGCACCAGTCGTTCTTCAGCTACCCGTGGCCGGAGAACATGCGCTACTACCGGTTCGCCAACAAGGACTACCTGGAGTTCGCCGAAAAGCACGCGTTGTTCGGCACCCCGCCGGTGCAGGTGATCCTGCAGATGTATTCGGAGCCGCTGCAGAAGTTTCGCCTCGCCGGGCAGGGCTTGTACGACGGCCCGCAACCGCCGTCGCCGACCGACCGCGAGCGGCTGGCCCGGTACTTCGACCCGCTGCCGTTCTGGTACGAGCCGCTGGAAAGCCAGGCGCTCGCGCGCGACGCCTACCCGTTCCACGCCATCACGCAGCGCCCGATGGTGATGTACCACTCGTGGGATTCGCAGAACGCGTGGCTGCGGCAGATCGTCGCGCAGAACTACCTGTACATGAATCGCGGCAGCGCGCGAAAGCTGGGACTGGCCGACTACGACTGGGTGTGGGTGGCATCGCGCCACGCCCGCATCCGCTGCCAGCTGAAGACGATGGAAGGCGTGGAGGCGAACACGGTCTGGACCTGGAATGCGGTCGGCCGGCAGGCGGGAGCGGCCGGCCTCACGACCGACGCGCCGGAGGCGACCGCGGGATTCCTGCTCAACCATCTGATCTCGGAATTGCTGCCGAAGCACGCGAGCGACGAGCGCCGGCTGACCAACTCCGATCCGGTCACCGGCCAGGCGGCGTGGTTCGACCTGCGGGTCAGCGTGAGCAAGTGCGCACCGGGGGAAACCGGCGTATGGCCGACGTTCGGCCCGGCGAAGCGCATGCCGGGCGATGACGGCGCGCGGCCGGCGGTCTTGCGGTGGACCAGCAAGAGAGCCTGATGCCCGAACGGCGCCATGGAGCGATCGCGTGAAGCTGGGTCTGGTCATCGATCTCGATACCTGTGTCGGCTGCCACGCCTGCGCGACCGCATGCAAGGAGTGGAATGCATCGTCGGCGGTCAGCGGACCTCTGTCCGACTACGAACCGTTCGGTGCGGACCCGTCCGGCGTATGGTTGAACCGCGTGCGCCATTACGAGGTCGGCGCGTATCCGGCGAGCAAGACGATCAACTTCCCGATGTCGTGTCTCCATTGCGCCGACGCCGACTGCGTCAGCGTCTGCCCGACCGGCGCGTCGTACAAGCGCGCCGACGGCATCGTGCTGGTCGACCAGGACAAATGCATGGGCTGCAACCTGTGCGCGTGGGCATGCCCGTACGGCGCGCGCGAGCTCGACCAGGCGTCCGGCACGATGAAGAAGTGCACGCTTTGCGTCGACCGCATCTACGACGAGCTGCTGCCGCCGGAGGATCGGCAGCCGGCTTGCGTGCTGGCCTGCCCGACGCACGCGCGCATGTTCGGCGACGTCGACGACCCGGAGTCCGAGGTGTCTCGCGTCACGGCGGAGCGCGGCGGCTTCGGACTGCTGGCGGAGCTGGGCTACGCGCCCGTCAATCGCTATCTGCCGCCGCGCGAGCCGAAGCCGCTGCCGGGCGTCGACGACGCGCGCGCGCTGCTCGAGCGCGGGCTGGCGAGTCTCGCCAGCCCCGTTATCCGTCGCTGACGCCGATCGCGCGCCGCGATGAAGCCTGCGCTCTCCATCGTCTTTTTCACCGTGAGCTCAGGCGCCGGGCTGGGCCTGCTCGCGCTGCTCGCCCTCGCCGACCTGTGCCCGGTACCGCTGTTGTCGCCGCCGGCCCTGCCGCACGGGATCGCGCTCGCGCTGCTGCTGGTCGCCGCCGGGCTCGCTTCGTCCGTGCTGCATCTGGCCAAGCCTTCGAATGCGTGGCGGGCCTTTGCGCGCTTCAGGACCTCGTGGTTGTCGCGCGAGGCGGTGCTCGCGGCTGTGCTGTTTCCGCTGGCGCTCGCGTATCTGGCGCTGGTCTCGTTCGGCGCCGCCGGCACGCGGCGCGTGTTGCCGCTGCTGGTGTGCCTGGCCGCCTGGAGCCTTTTGTATTGCACGGCGATGATCTACGCCAGCCTGAAGCCGATCCGCCAGTGGCATACGCGATGGACGCCGGCGGCGTATCTGTTGCTCGGCCATTGGTCCGGCGCCCTGCTCGCGCTCGCGCTCGCTGCAGCGTACGGCGGCGACCTGCGCTCGTGGGCCCGGCTCGCCGCGGTGCTCGGCTTGGCGGCGCTGCTCGTCAAGCTCGGCTACTGGCGCCACGGCGCAGCCGAGCGGCGCGGCGGCAAGGCGTTGACCATCGAGCAGGCGATCGGCGTGCCGCAGGGCGTGCGGCCGTCCGGCGTGACGGTGGCCCAGGCGCGCCTGTTCGACGCCGGGCACACGCAGCACACGTTTCTCACCGACGAATTCATCTTCCGGATCGCGCGCGAACACGCGCAAGTGCTGCGCGGCATGGCGCTGGCGCTGGGCTTCGGCCTGCCTTTGCTCTGGCTGGCCGCGGGCTCGCGCCACTGGGCGCTCGCGCTGGCGGTGGCCCTGATCGCGATGACCGGGCTCATCGCCGAGCGCTGGATGTTCTTCGCCGATGCGCGGCACACGGTGCGGCTCTACCATGGCGACGCGCGAACCTGACGCGCTTGAGGTCGACGTCTGGCGCGGCGGCAATGACGGCAGCGGCCGGTTCCAGCGCTACGCGGTACCGCGGCAGGCATCGCAGACCGTGCTCGATGTCGTCACCTGGATCCAGCGCCGGCTGGATCCTACGCTCGCCTACCGGTTCGCCTGCCGCGTCGGCATGTGCGGCTCGTGCGCGATGACGGTCAACGGCCGTGCGCGGTGGACCTGCCGCACGCACGTGGCAAGCGTTGCGGGCGCGGGCCGCCTGGAAATCGCGCCGCTTGCCAACCTGCCGATCGTGCGCGACCTGGTCGTCGACATGCGCGGGTTCTTCGACAAATGGGCGCGCGCCGGCGGGCAGTTCACGCCGACGGCGTCGCGGCATGATGATTTCGCGCGCGTCGCGCCCGATTCCCCTGAGCGACGGCGAATCGATGCGGCCATCGAGTGCATCGGCTGTGGTGTCTGCTACGCATCGTGCGACGTCGTCCGCTGGAATCCCGCGTACCTGGGGCCGGCGGCGCTCAACCGGGCCTGGACGCTGCAGAACGACGTCCGCGACGGCGGCGCTGGCGCGCGCCTGGCGGCGGTGTCCGGCGACGCCGGCTGCCACGCCTGCCACACGCAGGCGGCGTGCACACTGCGCTGTCCCAAGCAACTATCGCCCACCGCGTCGATCGCGGGACTCAAGCGCATGAGCGCGCGCGCCGCCCTCAAAGGCGGGCTGTGAGCGTCCGCGGCGAAACAAGGCTGTGGCTCGCGCAACGGGCGAGCGCGGCGGTACTCGCTCTGTGCGTCATCGTCCATTTGACGACGATGATCGTCGCGGTCAATGGAGGCTTGAGCGCCGCCGCCATCCTGGCCCGGACGCGCCACAATCCGGCGTGGGCCGGTTTCTACGGGCTGTTCGTCGCGGCCGTTGCGGTCCACGCGCCGATCGGGCTGCGCACCATCGCGTCGGAATGGCTCGCTTGGCGCGGGCCGGGTGTCGATATGCTTTGGCTCGCCTTCGGCGTCGTGCTGCTCGTTCTCGGCATCCGCGCCGTTGCGGCGGTCGTGCTGTGAGACCCGCCGGCTGGCGCAATCGCGACCACCCGTCGTACTGGGCATTCCTTGTCCATCGCGTCTCGGGACTGTTGCTTGCGTTGTTTCTGCCGCTGCATTTCCTCGCGCTCGGCACGGCGCTCGCCGGCGAAGATGACCTCGAGGGCTTCCTGCGCTGGACCGAGCAGCCGCTGCTGAGGGCGTCCGAAGTCGCGCTGGTCCTGCTGCTGGCAGCGCATTTCGCGGGAGGCGTGCGGCTGCTTGCGATCGAGCTCGTCGGCTGGCGGCGCGAGGCGGCGCGAAGCTGGGTCGCCGTTGCGGCAGGCGCAGCCGTGTTCTGCGCGCTCGCCTTCGCGCTTAACCTATACTGACGGCACGATCCGAATCGACCCGGCCAACGTCGATTGCATCACGAAGGACGGACCGGGCTTGGCGTGGTCGTAGCGCAAGCGCTCGGCATCGACTTCGTCCAGCGCCTCACCGACCTAGGGCAGACAGCCTTGCGCGGCGGGGACCTCGACGCGGCTCTACGCGTCATTGGCAGCCCGGGATGGACAAGGCTCCTCGTTTGCGCGAGAGTCGCGATCGATGCGAGTCCCGCCCCAGGCGTTACCGATCCCCTCGCCGCGCCCGTGGCACACGCGCCTCGCGGGGTCCGCGCGGCTGGCGGCCGCGCTCGCCGCGGAGTCGCGCTTGCCGTTTCGTCCGCTCGAAGCAATCCGGCGCGCGCAGGCCCGCCGCGTCCGCGCGATGATTGTCCATGCCGTTCGCACCGTGCCCCACTACCGCGACGCGATGCGTCGCCTCGGGTTGACGCCGGCGGATTTCACCTCGGCCGACGACCTCGAGCGGCTGCCAATGATCGAACGCTCGGACCTGCAGCGCGACCCGGAGCGGTTCCGGTCGAGCGCGTTCGCATCGCGCGACCTGCTCGAACTGCACAGCGGCGGCCGCGCCGGAGAACCCGTCGCGGTGTGGCACGACCTGCCCGCCGTGATCGCCAACGCCGCGCACGGCGAGCGCGATCGAGCTGTCTGGGCCGGCTCGCTGGTGCCGCGAACCGGGTATCGCGAAGCGGTCCTCGGAATGCTCGATGGCGCGGACGCGTCGGTGCAGCGCTTCCTGCGCCGGGGCATCATGCTGCCCGCCCGTGCCGACATCGAGCGCCGCTACCTGTCGGGACTCGACCCGGTGCCGCGCACGCTCGCAGCGCTCAACGCGTTCCGGCCGCACGTCGTGCACGGCTACGGATCGATGCTCGAGTTCCTGTTCGCGTACGTCGCATCGAGCGGTGCGCTGTTCGAGCGCCCCGCCGTTGTGACCTACAGCTCCGACGACCTCAGCCCCGCCACGCGACGATTCGTCGAGCGCAATCTCGGCGTCCCGGTCTTCGCGACCTACGAGGCGATCGAGGCGTTCAAGATCGGATTCGAATGCGGCCGCCGAAACGGTTACCACCTGAACGTCGATCTTTATCCGCTGCGCGTCGACGGGAGCGGCGATGTGATCGTCTCGAACCTCGTCAATCGAGCGACCGTCCTCCTCAACTATCGCCTCGGTGACCGCGCCGAACTGTCGCCGGGCGCCTGTTCCTGCGGGCGCCGGTTGCCGTTGATGTCGCGCCTCGACGGCCGGCGCGACGGCGTGCTGCGGCGGGCCGACGGAACCGGTCTCCTGCCGATCGCCGTGGCGATTATCTTCTCGCATACGCCCGGTGTGCAGCGCTACCAGGTGCACGAGGTCGAACGTCTGCGGCTGGTCGTCCGCCTCGTGGTCGATGCGGGTTGCGACCGGCGGTCGGTCGAGACGCATGTCGTCGCGGCGCTCGGTCGGGCGATCGGCGATCCGGTCCGGCTTCGCGTGGACTTCGTCGATCGCATCGAGCCCACGGCGGGCGGCAAGTTCCAACGCATCCTGCCGTATCCGCACGACGATTGAGGCAGCGCGCCGCGGCGGCGCGCCGCGTTTGCGCCGGCTGAGCGCCAGGCCGGCCCGGCCTCGACCGCGTACGCGGCCGCGGTGCGGATCGTCGCGCCGGCTCGTGGCGCGAGGCGGCGCGAAGCTGGGTCGCCGTTGCGGCAGGCGCAGCGGTATTCTGTTCGCTGGCGTTCTCGCTTAACCTATACTGGCGGGATGATTCGGATCGACCCGCCGTTGATCGAGAGCGTCGCGAAGGAGCTCTACATCCGTGCGCTCAAGATACTGCCGCCGGACATCAAGCAGGGATTCGACACGCTGGCCGCGCGCGAGACGGCACCGACCGCCCAGAACGTGCTGGGCACGATGATCCGCAACATCGCGGTCGCCGAGGCCACCGGCAACCTGCTCTGTCAGGACACCGGCATTCCGATCTACAACGTCACCATTGGACGCGGCGTGCAGTTCGGCGACGGCGACGGCGCCGCACTGAAGGCGGCGATCCGCAAAGGCTGCGAGCGCGCGACGCGCGAGCACCCGTTGCGCTCGTCGATCGTGCATCCGCTGACCCGCCGGAACGAGCACACGTCCTGCGGCATCGGCGTGCCGGTGATCCACGTCGATCACGGCGACGAGGTCGAGGGCCTGAAGCTCGAGATGATTCCCAAGGGCAGCGGCTCGGAAAACAACTCGTGGCTGAAGATGGCGATTCCGGCCGAAGGCGTCGACGCGATCAAGACGTTCGTCATCGATTGCGTGCTCGATGCCGGCGGCAGGACGTGCCCACCCACGATTACCGGCGTGGGCGTGGGC
>JBOIGD010000258.1:0-4866 GCA_050742615.1 Casimicrobiaceae bacterium
ATCTTCCTGCGCCCGGTGATCCTGCGCGATCCGGCCGACGGCCGCGACCTCGCGACCGAGCGCTACGACTACATCCGCGGGCAGCAGGAGATGCAGGGGATGCCGCCGCGATTCTTCTGGACCGATCCGACGCCCGCACCGGCGCTGCCGCTGCCGATGGGGACGATGCCCGACACGCCCGCCGGCGCGACGCCGCCGCCGCAGTCGCCGGAACCCGTCGGCAAGTAACGCTTGCCACGCACGGGCGAACACCGTGGCCGACTCCACCGACACCCGCCGCGCGCAGCATTACGCGCAGCGCATTCCGTATGCGTTCGCGCGCACGCATGGCGTGCTCGCCGCCGGTGACGAAGACGATGCGGTGATCGTGCTGATGCGCAGCGACGCGAGCGGCGAGGGACTCGCCGAATTGCGCCGCGTGCTGCAACGGCCGTTGACGACACGCGTCGTCGACGCCACCGCGTTCGCCGCGGCACTCGCGCGCGCCTACAACAGCGGCGCGGCGGCATCGGCGATCAGCGACGACCTGTCGCGCGACGGTGACTTGACGCGGTTGCTGCAGGACCTGCCGGCGACCGAGGACCTGCTGGAAGGCGGCGATGCGCAGGCGCCGGTGATCCGCGTCGTCAACGCGTTGCTGTTGCAGGCGCTGCGCGAGCGCGTGTCCGACCTGCATTTCGAGCCGTACGAGTCGCGCGCCGTCGTGCGCTTTCGCATCGACGGCGTGTTGCGCGACGTGTTCGAGCCGCCGCGCGCGCTGCACGCGGCGCTGGTATCGCGCCTCAAGATCATGGCGAGTCTCGACATCGCCGAAAAGCGCCTGCCGCAGGATGGCCGCATCAGCCTGAAGCTCGGCGACAAGAGCGTCGACGTGCGCGTGTCGACGCTGCCGACCGGACCCGGCGAGCGCGTCGTCCTGCGGCTGCTGGACAAGGATACGGCGCGACTCGATCTGGCGGCGCTCGGCATGAGCGAGCCGACGCGCGATGCGATCGACGCGCTGGTGCGCGAGCCGCACGGCATCCTGCTGGTCACCGGCCCGACGGGGTCGGGCAAGACGACGACACTTTATGCGGCGATGTCGCGCCTGCCGCGCGGCGAGCTCAACGTCATGACCGCCGAGGATCCTATCGAGTTCGCGCTCGACGGCGTCGGCCAGACGCAGGTCAATCCGCGCATCGACTTCACGTTCGCGCGCGCATTGCGTTCGATCCTGCGGCAGGACCCGGACATCGTGATGATCGGCGAGATCCGCGATCTGGAAACGGCGCAGATCGCCGTGCAGGCGAGCCTCACCGGACACCTGGTGCTGGCCACGCTGCATACCAACGACGCGGTCAGCGCGGTGACGCGGCTTGGCGACATGGGCGTCGAAACCTACCTGCTGGCGTCGAGCCTGCTGGGCGTGCTCGCGCAGCGGCTGGTGCGCTGTCTTTGCGCCGCCTGCCGCGTCGCCTCGCCCGCCACGGCCGGCGAAGCGGCGCTGCTGGCCGGGCTGGGTCTGCCGCCGTCGCAGTCGCTATGGCGACCGGTCGGATGCGCCGAATGCGGCGATTCCGGCTACCGCGGCCGCACCGGCATCTACGAGCTGGTCCTGATCGACGAGACGCTGCGGCGGCTGATCCACGATCGCGCCGGCGAGCCGGCGCTGCGCGAGGCCTGCGCCCGCGCCGGAGTGCGCAGCCTCCGAGGCGATGGCGCCCGGTGGCTGGCCGACGGCACGACATCGCTGGCCGAGCTGCTGCGCGTCACCGGCGCCGCCTGAGCCGCGCCGTGGGCCGTCCGCCGAAATCCCATTTGCTCGAGCAGCTGCGGGCGCAGGCCGACTCGGTCAGCGCGCGGCGCGTGCAGGAGCAGCGCCTGTCGCGCGAAGTGATCGATCGGATCGACCGGCGGCTGCACGCCGTTTTCCAGTATTTCGACGAGGCGTGCAAGCTGCTGCAGGTCATCGCGCCGCGCATCGAGCGCGAGTTCACGCTGCCGGACATCGCGCGGTACTCGGACATGGTATTCGACCGCGGCCTGGTGATGTTCCGCAAGCAGCCGCTGCAGCAGCGCGAGGTTTACGCGCATGTCGTCGTCTATTACACGCTGAGCGGCCCTGCGCCGCCGCCGCTGCACGTGGCGATGCGGCGCTCGGTCGAGGTCGAGCGCGCGCTGGTCACCGCCAATCTCGAGTTCAGCTGCGAGTCGGATTCGACGGTTCGCGGCGCGGCGACGCAGAACACGATCCGCATCGCGCCGGGCATGCGCTGCGAGGTGCGCTTCGATCCGGACTTCGTCAACGAAAGCATCATCGTCACGCTGCGCAACGTCGACCGCTTCGAGCCGGTGATCTTCGACTTCCATCCCGACGCGCTGGACACGCCGGTGCTCGACGATCTGATCAACCTGATGCTCGGCAAGCCGAGCCAGTTCCTGCTGCGTGCGCCGCTGCGCGGCTTCGGCCGCTAGCAGCGCGTCGCGGAGGCCGTGGTGCCGTCGTTCCGTTACGAGGCAGTCGATGGCGCGGGACGCGCGCAACGCGGCCTGGTCGATGCCGCCACCGCGCGCGCGGTGAGCGATCAGCTGCGCGGCGACGGCCTGTTCCCGACGGCGATCGAGCCGGCCGGACTCGCGCGCGCCGGGCGGGCCGAAGCGACGCGCCTCGCGCCGCCGCTGTTGGCGCTGACGACCCGCCAGCTCGCGACCCTGGTTGCTTCGGGCATGCCGCTCGACCAGGCCCTGGCCGCCCTGATCGAGCAATCCGACCAGCCGCGCGCCGCGCGCGTGCTCGCTTCGATCCGCGAGCAGGTGGCCGCGGGCGAGCCGCTGGCGGCGGCGCTGTCCCGGTTTCCGCGCACGTTTTCCGAGCTCTATCGGGGGCTCGTCGCCGTCGGTGCGGAAAGCGGCCAGCTGGGAGGCGTCCTGGCGCGCCTTGCCGACTACCTCGAGGCGCGCCAGATCCTCCGGCAGCAATTCACGGCGGCGCTCATCTACCCGGCGCTGATCACGGTGATTGCGCTGGCGGTCATCGCGACGCTCCTCCTCTATGTCGTCCCGCAGATCGTGGCGGTCTACCAGCAGAGCCGCCAGGCGCTGCCGTTCCTCACGCGGGCGCTGATCGCTACCAGTGCCTTCCTTCGGGCGACCGGCATCTATTGGCTGGTGGCCGTCGCGCTGCTGTTCGCTACGGCGGCGCTGCTGCTGCGCAGCGAAAGCTGGCGCGAGCGCTGGCATGCGCTGCTGCTGCGCTCGCCGATCGCGGGCAGTGTCCTGCGGGGCCTCGACACCGCGCGCTTCGCCAGCACGCTGGCGATCTTGACCGGCAGCGGCGCGCCGCTGCTTCGCGCGCTGGAAACCGCGGCGTCGGTCGTCTGGGCGCGGCCGATGCGGCGGGCGGCGCACGCCGCGGCCGGCCTGGTGCGCGAGGGGGTATCGCTGGCGCGCGCGCTGGCGAGCCAGCGCGTGTTTCCGCCGCTGCTTGTGCATCTGGTGGCGAACGGCGAACAGAGCGGGCAGTTGCCGGCGATGCTCGACCGCGCCGCGCGCGAGCAGGAGCAGGACGTCGCCCGCCGCCTGACCTGGCTCGCCGCGCTGGTGCAACCGCTGCTGATCGTGTTCATGGGCGCGATCGTGCTGGTGCTGGTGCTCGCGGTGATGCTGCCGATCGTCTCGATGAACCAGCTCATCCGCTGACGGCCATCGAGCGCCTCGTGTCATCCGGATCGACATGGCTGCGTGCCGGCATCGGCGCGCTGCTCTTGGCGGCGTGCCTTGGCGGCGGCGCGGGCGCGCAGGATCTGTCGGGAAAGTTCGATCCGGCGCGCGACGCCGCTCGCGACCTTGCCGCCGCGCAGGCGCAGGCGTCGATGCAGGGCAAGCGCGTGATCGTCGACGTCGGCGGCGAGTGGTGCGTCTGGTGCCACATCATGGACCGCTTTCTCGCCTTCGATCCCGAACTGCGGCGGCTGCGCGACCGCAGCTACGTGTGGGTCAAAGTCAATTATTCGCAGGAGAATCCGAACACGGCGCTGCTCTCGCGCTTTCCGCCGGTCGCCGGATATCCGCACCTTTTCGTGCTCGACGCCGGTGGGAAACTGCTGCACTCGCAGGACACGAGCGAGCTCGAGGAGGGTCGCGGCTACAGCCGCGAGCGATTCCGTGCCTTCCTGTTGCGCTGGGTGCGCGCCAGCAGCGCCTAGCCGGCGACGGCCGCCGCGAGCCTCTTCCCCTCCTGCCGGGCGAGCGCCCAGGCGACGTGCTCGCGGACCAGCGCCGACGGATCGTCGCCGCGCGCGGCCAGCGCCGCGACGATCGCCGCGGCGTAAGGCGCATTGCCCAGCCCGACCGCGAGGTTGCGCGACCAGCGCTCGAAGCCGATGCGCCGTATCGCGCTGCCTTCCATGAGCTGCTCGAACCGGGCTTGCGTCCAGGCGAACAGCGCCACCAGGTCGGCGTCGTCGAGGCCGTTGCGAACGGCGAAGTCGGCGTCGCTCGAATGCTGCGCGTACTTGTTCCACGGACAGGCGAGCTGGCAATCGTCGCAGCCGTAGACGCGATTGCCGATCAGCGGGCGCAGGGCCTCGGGAATGCTGCCCTTGAGCTCGATCGTCAGATACGAGATGCAGCGGCGCGCGTCGAGTTGGTACGGCGCGACGATCGCACCGGTCGGGCAGGCGCCGATGCAGGCGCTGCAGCTGCCGCAGTGCGCGCTGGCCGCGGCGGTGATCGGCAGCGGCAGGTCGGTATAGATTTCACCCAGGAAAAAGAACGAGCCGGCCTCGCGTGTGAGCAACAGCGTGTGCTTGCCGCGCCAGCCGAGCCCGGACTTGGCGGCAAGCGCGACCTCGAGCACCGGAGCGCTGTCGGTGAACACGCGAAGGC
>JBOIGD010000259.1:0-4980 GCA_050742615.1 Casimicrobiaceae bacterium
GGCCGTCACACATCGCGGTGACTTCGACACGGTCGCCAGCGATCGATGAGATCCGCACATCGTCTATGTACATGTCGTCACTTGCCTTGTCCTAGAGAGGTCACCAGAACCGGTGGCGCGATTACTGTTGTAAGTAATGCAGCTTCCGCGCCAGGGTTAGCCCTCTCGACAATTCATATCGCGACCGGTGAATCAGCGCAGCTCGCCCGTGGCTGCCTCGCTATGAGTGGCGCCGGCGGAAGATGCGGCGTACCGGAACGCGCCGCCATGGCGTCTGGATTTCCAGGACGATCCCGACCTGCGACCACCCGGCTTTCTCGCTGACGCGCAGCGATGCCGTATTGGTCCACCAGATCCTGCTATACAGGTGCGCAAACCCCATCTCCCGCAAACGCCCGGCACTGTACTGCTTGAGTCGCGTCGCAAGGCCTTTGCCGCGCTCCGATGCGGCGGTCACCAGGTGTACCGACGCGGCATCGTCGGCAGCGAGGGGCCAGAATTCCCGCTGACGATAACGCTCCCCGAACCAGAGGCACTGCATGCAAACCAGGACCCCGTCGTAACGCAATATCCCGAACAGGTGGGCACCCTGCCCCCCGTACCATTCACATTCGCGCAACTCGGCAAACGCAGAGTTTGCCACGTCTCGCGCGGACAGCTCCGCGAAACGATAGCCTTCCGACAAAGTGTCCGCGCCTGCGCTCGCCACCGCGCGCAAGGGCAGCGTGAAAATCCTGAAACAGGAATAACCGAATCCCAGTCGCCGCAGCAGCGCCAGTGTCCGCCTTCCCGTAGATAGACGGCTGGGTTCGTGCGCGCTCGGACCGGACATCAAATGACGTCGTGCATCGATCGCGCACCGATCGACCGCGAGCGCCCGATGGTCCGCCGCGGTATACGACCCGCGCGCGTAGTCTCGATCGGAATGCGGTGGGAGTGCAAGCTGTTCCGGCGACCCGGCTCGTCATGGTCAGAGCGCACCACTTGTACGCTACGTCAAATCTTGCCACAGCTGGCTCCCGTTGACGAATTGTTGCTCGCAGCTGCCGTGACGGTTTCCGCCAGGCTTTTGCGTTTCCTCCACGCGCCGATCATTTCATGACGCCAAGCTTGCGCAGCAGGTCGCGCACCTTCTTGCGTATGCCAAAATGTCCGAGGATGGCGCCCAGCGCCGCAGAGATGCCATTGGTCGTGCGCATGCCCGCAACCATCAGGCGTCCTCCGAGGTACGAAGGGATGAGGTAGAAATAGCCTTCGGCCCTCGACCCGGTGCTGAGGCGTTCCTTGTGCAGATTGTCGCCGTTACCGAAGTCAAACTCCTTGATCGCACCGTTTGACGCGGCGAGATCGGCGATAATCTCGCTGTGGAGGAAGATACCGACATGGTGTCGTGCCCATTCGGGGTCATAGCCGATCTCCTGAGCGTAGAAGCGCTCGCGATAGACGGCTCCGACCTGAAACGCGATCGGACTTTCGTCGGCGTAGAGCACGTAGCTGCGAAACCACCCGAGCTGCGACGCGGCAAGGTAACGGGTTCGCAGCGCCTCTTCGTCCCGCAATCCCGATCCGAGCACGCGGTATTGGTAGGTCTTGCGCGACAACGCGGCCGCGTCGGCAAGAAACTCGCGCGCTTCGGCCGGCGTGCGGAAGCACCTCGTGCGGTACTTCTGCCCCACGAGCGCGGTGAATCGCTTCCGGTTGGTCCGCAAGTCGGCGCGGGTCCGGGCGCCCAGTTGCTTCAGATATCCGTCCAGGCTGTCGGTCACCGTTGCGTAACGATGTCGATACAGCTTGCCATTTCTCAGCGCCTGGAAGCCGCCGATCGGCAAAGGCGATTTTGCCAGCAGGTCGAACATCGCCGTGCCTTCGGCGACCGCCTCGAGAAAGATGACCTCGTTTGGACCGAGATCGGCCCGGATGAGCGTGAAAAGCGCCGAGAGGTTCGCGATTTCCCGTTGCCGGTCGCCGGTGGCGTCGACCAGCGGCACGGCGAATGCATTGAAGCGGCGCACCGGCCTCGCCAGCAGCGTGAGCTCACCCAAGGCAAGCCGCATCTCGGATGGGTGGATCAGAAAACCGGCCAATCCGATCAGCTCGCCTTGCCGGCGCAGCGCATAGATCCGACTCCGCTTGTCGGGGCCGTCGGCAAGCGCCGCCACCCAGCGCGGATCGTTGAAAAGCGTGGCTTGCTTCGCGAGCGGGCTCTTCTCCAGCTCGGCGCCGACGTCGTCGACGCTACCCGGCGTCGTCGAGTCGATGCCTATCCAGCGGGCCTCGCCGATCATCGAAGATGGCGTTGCGGCAACCCACAACGGCGCGCAGCCACGCGAAGCCGGCAATGAGCCTCGGCTGTACGACCGAGTTTCGCATCGCGGCTCCGCACGACGACGAATGGCAGGCGCTCGCCGCCGGGTTGATCCCGCACAGCCGCTTTGTGACTGCGGCGTGGATTCGCGCCTGGGGGCAGTGCTTTCTCCCCCATCAGAACTGGCTGCCGCCGCTCCGGTATCTGACCGTCCGTGCCGGCGACGGGCAATTGCTTGCCGTCTTTCCTTTTGCGACGCAACGGCAGTCCGGGTTCTCGATCGCTTCGCTGGGCGGCTTCTACTGGCCGTTCCGGTCGCCCATCATTCCAGAGAATTCCAGCGCCGAAGCCATAGCCGCGCTGGCGGCCGCCTTTACCCGCTCGCGCAGCATTGCGGCGCTGCGTTACGGTCCCGTTCCCGAGACCGAGGCGGCCATCGACAGCCTCAGTCTGGCGCTCGAGAACCAGGGCTGGCGGGTTCACCGTGCAAGCCTCGGTGAGACCTATTCCGTCGACCTGCCCGGAACCTGGCCGCAGTTCGAGCACCGCCTCAGCAAAAAGCTCAGGGTCGACGCAAGTCACGACGAGCGCAAGATGCGCCGCGACGGCGACGTCGACATCCGCTGCACCCGCAACGTCCCAGGCCCATCCTGGGCCGCAACGGTCAGCGATCTCGGCGCGGTCGAAGCCAGGTCCTGGCAAGGGAAGGAAGGCGGGAAGCTCCGCTTTTTCGGCGATCGCAATCATGCCTTCTGGACGAGCCTGCTCTCGAGCTCCGGCGTGGCAACCAAAGTCTCCGTCTGGATAATGTACTTCAAAAATGACCCGGTCAGCTTCTGCCTTTGCCTCGACTGCGGCGACGTTC
Organism: Casimicrobiaceae bacterium; assembly: GCA_050742615.1. GTDB lineage: Bacteria > Pseudomonadota > Gammaproteobacteria > Burkholderiales > Casimicrobiaceae > PALSA-1003. The sequence goes on from JBOIGD010000259.1 coordinate 3,171, forward strand.
GCCACATAGTCGCCAACAACTACGCCGAGGAAGTGCGACGCTACGGCACCGGCTCGATCCTCTACAAGTGCGTCTTTCGCGATGCCATCGAGTCAGGCTCGATCCGGCGCGTCAACATCGGCATGGGTGATCCCGGGTACAAGAGCCGCTGGGGCGCGCACCCATCGTTCAAGCTCGTCGACTGGATCGCTTTCCAGCCCCGTATGCGGGGGCGCCTGCTGGGAGTGGCCTACGCGCTCCGCCAGCACGTGCGCAATCGCCGCGATCCGCAGGACGGCGCTGATGCTCCGCTTACTCCAGCATGCGACACCCTGGTGCGCTGACGATTCAGCCGGTGCCTTCGAAGCACCGGGGCCTGGTCGCCGCCAAGGACTTCCTGATCGCGGCGAAGCTTGCCTGCTATCTGCTCGCCGCCATGACCCCGCAACGCCATTGGCCGGCAGCAGCCAGGTTGCTCGGACGCGCGCATCTGCGGATGCAAGGGCGCAGCGCGCGGATTTTGGCGCATTCCAGCGCCTTTCGAGGCCGGGATATCCGGGCGAGCACGGCCGAAGCCTTGGGCTGGGACCATCTCGCCAACATCCAGGCGATCAGGGAAGCCCTTCCCGGCGGCTGGCAATGCGCGCCGACGCTGACGGGCCGCGACGTCCTCGACCAAGCCCTGCAGCGATCCCGCGGCGCAGTGCTCTGGTTCACGCCGTTTTCCGGCGCGTTCTTCGCAATGGGCAAGGCGCTGGCGGAATATTCGCTGACGCAGTTGAGCACACCCTCGCACCCGTTCTCGCCCACCTGGGTCGGCACGCGATGGTTGAACCCGATACGCGTCCGCGCCGAGAACCGCTACCTCGCGCGCCGGGTTCGCGTCGTCTACGGCAATGCGCAGCCGGCACTGGCTGTCCTGCGCCAGGTCCTGCACGACAACGGCGTGGTCACGATCACGGCCATCGGCTCGGGCAAGCGATCGCTCGCGTTTCCCTTTCTCGGGGGCACCCTCGATCTTGCGATCGGCGCGCCGCGATTGGCTCATGAAACGGGGGCGGCGCTGATTCCCGTGTTCGCGCTGCCCGACGACGACGGCGGCTATCGCGTCGAGCTCGGGCCGGACTTGACCTCGGCGACAATGCTGCCGCTGCAGCAGGCGCTGCAGGAAATGGCGTCGCGCTACGTCGAGCTCCTGGAGCCGAAGGTCCAGGCGAATCCGGCAAAGTGGCAGGGCTGGTTCTATCCCGGAACGTGGCGGCCTTCGCCTGGCTGACGGATCAGCGTATCGGCACGCCTGGTTTACACGGTCAGGCGTACTGCGGGCGAAAGGTCAGGCGCAATGGCATCGTCCGTTGCAGCGGATGGATCTCTATTACCGTCGCCACTCGCTCCCAGCCCGCGTGCCGGAACGCCTTGAGCGATGCGGTATTGGAGTGCCAGATGCGGGCGTAGAGGCGCTCGAATCCCTTTCGAAGCATGTCATCGGCAACGTGGGCGATCAAATGTGTGGCCACGCCTCGGGAACACATGTCCGGAACGGTTACGACTTCGACGATTGTACGATTCAATGTCGCCGTAGAAACCGCTTAAGGCGCGACTTGAGTCCTATCCGGTCGAGCAGCGCCGCCGCCGTTATCGATCCGCGATCGAACGCCCGGTGCATGCGGACCCAGAACTGCGCCGAGAGGGAAGCCGGGAAGTAGCAGATGTCCGCGCAGGGCGTCGCCTGGGTCCCGAAGAATTTCTTGTGCTCTCCCTGCCCCTCGGTGAAATCGAATGCGCGAAATCGTTTTTCCTCGAACAGCGACTCGAACACCAGGTATTGCAG
>JBOIGD010000260.1:0-18056 GCA_050742615.1 Casimicrobiaceae bacterium
TGGCTCACCATCGAGCCGCGCATCGTCGACGTCAACGTGCATCCGACCAAGAGCGAAGTGCGCTTCCGCGACAGCGGCGCGATCCATCAGTTTGTGCGCCGCGCAGTCGAAAAGGCGCTGGCGGCCACCGCGGCCGAGCAACCGGCGGTGTCCGCCGCCGAACGCCTGGGCGTCGCCGCGGCGAGGATCCCGCCGATCGCGCGCTCGCCGGAAGCGTTCGCAAGTCCGTGGCGCGCGGGCGCGGCATCGGCGCAAGCGACGATGCCGCTCGGCGCGACCGAGCCCGCGGCGTTCTACGGCCGCCTGTTCGGGCAGCGCGCGCCGCCCGATGCCGGACCCGACCTGCCGAACGGCGACGACCATCCGCTGGGCTTCGCGCTGGCGCAGCTGCACGGCGTATACGTGCTGGCGCAAAACTACGACGGGTTGGTGCTGATCGACATGCATGCCGCGCACGAGCGCATCCTGTACGAGAAGCTCAAGACCGCGCTCGACCGGTCGATGCCGATGCAGCCGCTGCTCGTGCCGGCAACGTTTGCCGCCGAGCCGCTGGATGTCGCCACCGCGGACGAGAACGCCGCGATCCTGTCGGCGCTGGGGTTCTCGCTCTCGGTGCTGGGTCCGACGACGCTGGCGGTGCGCGGCGTGCCGGCGCTCCTCGCCGACACCGACACCGTCACGCTGGCGCGCGCGGTGCTCGCCGACGTGCGCGCGTACGGCGGCAGCCGCGTGCTGACCGTGCAGCGCGACGAGCTGCTCTCGACGATGGCCTGCCACGGGGCGGTGCGCGCGCACCGCTCGCTGAGCGTCCATGAGATGAATGCGCTGCTGCGCGAGATGGAAGCCACCGAGCGGGCCGGGCAGTGCAACCACGGGCGGCCGACGTGGTACCAGTTGAGCCTGGGCGACCTCGACCGGCTGTTCATGCGCGGGCGATGACGCCGGCGGTGCTGCTGATGGGCCCGACCGCATCGGGCAAGAGCGCGATCGCGCTGGAGCTTGCGGAGCGCTTCGCCGTGGAGATCGTCAGCGTCGACTCGGCGCAGGTCTATCGCGGCATGGACATCGGGACCGCCAAGCCCGACGCCGCGTCGCGCGCCAGGGTGCGCCACCATCTGCTCGACCTGCTCGATCCCGATGAGAGCTATTCGGCCGCCCGTTTTCGCGCCGACGCGCTTGCGGCCATCGCGGACATCCGCGCACGCGAGCGCATTCCCTTGCTGGTCGGCGGCACGATGCTGTACTTCAAGGCGCTGCGCGAGGGTCTGTCGGCGCTGCCACCGGGCGATCCCGCGGTCCGCGCCCGCATCGACGCCCGCGCCGCCGCCGCGGGTTGGCCCGCGCTTCACGCCGAGCTCGCGCGCATCGATCCGGCAACCGCCGCGCGCCTCGAGCCTACCGACAGCCAGCGTATCCAGCGCGCACTCGAAGTGCACGAACTGTCCGGTCGGCCGTTGTCGGCGCTGCAGGGCACGCGCGAGGGCGCGGCTGCGGCGGGCCTGGTGCCGGTGGCACTCCTCCCGCAGGACAGGGCGCTGTTGCACCGGCGCATCGCCGCGCGCTTCGAGCAGATGCTCGCAATCGGCCTGGTCGAGGAGGTCGGCGCGCTGCGGCGGCGCTATCGCCTCGCCGCATCGATGCCCTCGATGCGCTGCGTCGGCTATCGTCAGACCTGGCAGTTCATCGACGGGGACGGCGACCGCGAGCGGCTGCGCGAGCGGGGCGTCGCGGCGACGCGCCAGCTCGCCAAACGGCAGCTGACCTGGCTGCGATCGACGCCGGCGCAGCCCTTCGATCCGTTCGCGCCGGGCGCGGCCGGTGCCGTCGCCGGCTGGCTCCGCGGCCAGGGCATTGCGGCCGCCTGAGCCAGCCGCACCGGCCTTCTTACGGCGGCGTTGCTGCTGTGCAATAATCCAAGACTCGCCAAAGAACTTACAACCGTCGATGACCGCCCGCACCCTCTACGACAAGCTCTGGGACAGCCACGTCGTGCGCAGCGAAAGCGACGGCACGGCGCTGCTCTACATCGATCGCCATCTGGTGCACGAGGTGACGAGCCCGCAGGCGTTCGAGGGTTTGAAGCTCGCGGGGCGCAAAGTCTGGCGCGCCTACTCGATCATCGCCACGGCAGATCACAACACCCCGACCCAGCACTGGGATCGCGGCATCGAGGATCCGACCTCCCGCGTGCAGGTCGACGCACTCGACGCCAACATGCGCCTGTACCCCGCGAAGGCCTATTTCCCGTTTCGCGACCGTCGGCAGGGCATCGTGCACGTGATCGGACCGGAGAACGGCGCGACGCTGCCCGGCATGACCGTCGTCTGCGGCGATTCGCACACCAGCACGCACGGGGCGTTCGGCTGCCTCGCTTTCGGCATCGGCACATCGGAGGTCGAGCACGTGCTGGCTACCCAATGCCTGCTGATCCGGCAGTCGAAGGCGATGCTGGTCCGCATCGACGGCGCGCTGTCGTTCGGCTGCACGGCCAAGGACATCGCGCTCGCGGTCATCGGCAAGATCGGGACCGCCGGTGGCAGCGGCCACGCCATCGAGTTCGGCGGCGCGGCGATACGGGCGCTGTCGATGGAAGGACGGATGACCGTGTGCAACATGTCGATCGAGGCGGGCGCGCGCGCCGGCATGATCTCGGTCGACGACACGACCATCGCCTATCTGCGCGGGCTGCCGTTCGCGCCGGCCGGCCCGATGTGGGACCGCGCCCTCCCATACTGGCTGGCCCTTTCGTCCGACGCGGGCGCGCACTTCGACCGCGTCGTCACCCTCGACGCGGCGACGATCGCGCCGCAGGTGACCTGGGGCACGTCGCCGGAAATGGTGACGACGATCGAGGGCCGGGTACCCGATCCCGACAAGGAGCGCGACCCGACGCGGCGCGACGGCATCGAGCGCGCGCTGCACTACATGGGCCTTACGCCGAATACCCCGATGACAGACATCCGCATCGACAAGGTATTCATCGGCTCGTGCACCAATTCGCGCATCGAGGATCTGCGCGCGGCGGCCGCGGTGGTGAGCGGGCGGCGCAAGGCGAACAACGTCAAGGTGGCGATGGTCGTCCCAGGCTCCGGGCTGGTCAAGGCGCAGGCCGAGCGCGAGGGACTCGATCGCGTCTTCACCGCCGCGGGATTCGAATGGCGCGAGCCGGGGTGTTCGATGTGCCTGGCGATGAACGGCGACCGGCTCGAACCCGGCGAGCGGTGTGCATCGACGTCGAACCGTAACTTCGAGGGTCGTCAGGGCACCGGTGGCCGCACGCATCTGGTCAGTCCGGCGATGGCCGCCGCCGCTGCGATCGCCGGGCATTTCGTCGACGTGCGTCGACTTTCCTGAAGTGGGAGAAAAACGATGAAGAAGATGATCGCGCTCCTGTGCCTGCTCGCGTTCGCGCTTGTAGCAGCCGGTTGCAATACCGTCGAAGGTGCCGGCAAGGACATCAAGGCCGGTGGCCAGGCGGTGGAAAAGGCGGCCGAAAAGGCCAAGCCCTACTAGCCGCCGATGCAGCCGTTTCGCGTCCTGACGGGACTGGTGGCGCCGCTCGACCGCGCCAATGTCGACACCGACGCCATCATTCCCAGGCAGTTCCTGAAGTCGATCAAGCGGTCGGGGTTCGGCGCGAACGTGTTCGACGCCTGGCGCTATCTGGACAAGGGCGAGCCGGGCATGGACCACGCGCGACGCCCGTTCAATCCGGATTTCGTGCTCAACCAGCCGCGCTACAAGGGCGCCGAGATCCTGCTGGCGCGGCGCAATTTCGGCTGCGGCAGCTCGCGCGAGCATGCGCCGTGGGCATTGCTCGACTACGGCTTCCGCGCGCTGATCGCGCCTTCCTATGCCGACATCTTCTTCAACAACTGTTACAAGAACGGCTTGCTGCCGATCGTGCTCTCCGAAAGCGAAGTCGAGCGCCTGTTCGCCGACACCGCCGCATTTCCGGGATTCCGGCTGACGATCGACCTCGAGCGGCAAACCGTGGCGGTGCCCGACGGCGGCACCGTGTTCGAGTTCGACGTCGAGCCGTTTCGCAAGCACTGCCTGCTTAACGGCCTCGACGAGATCGGCCTGACCTTGACGCACGCCGACGAGATCGCGGCGTTCGAGGCGAAGCGAAAAATCGAGCAGCCGTGGCTCTTCTGACGAGATCACTGGATGCAAAGACCGGAGCAACCGACGCGGTACCACTAGAGGCTCCGCGCGGTGCGCGCTCCATCGCCTCGGGCGCGCGTTGAAGATCGCCGTTCTCCCCGGCGACGGTATCGGCGTCGAGATCGTCGCCCAGGCTGTCCGCATCCTGGAGCGCCTGCGCGCCGATGGCCTCGACATCGCTCTCGAAACCGCGCCGATCGGCGGCGCCGCGTACGACGCGGCCGGGCAGCCGCTTCCGGATGCGACGCTCGAGCTGGCGCGGCGCGCCGATGCGATCCTGCTCGGTGCCGTCGGCGGGCCGCGCTACGATACGCTGCCGCGCGCCCTGCGCCCGGAGCAGGGCATCCTCGCGATACGGAAGGCGCTCGGGCTGTTCGCGAATCTGCGGCCGGCGACTCTGTACCCGGAGCTGGCCGCCGCGTCGAGCCTGAAGCCCGAGGTGGTCGCCGGGCTCGACCTGATGATCGTGCGTGAGCTGACCGGCGATGTTTATTTCGGGCAGCCGCGCGGGCGCCGCCGCAACGCCGCCGGCGAAGCGGAGGGCTTCGACACGATGATCTACAACGAGGCCGAAATACGCCGCATCGCGCACGTCGCCTTCAGGATCGCGCGGACGCGTCGCGGCAAGCTCTGCTCGGTCGACAAGGCCAATGTGCTCGATACGTCGATCCTGTGGCGGGAGGTCGTGACCGAGGTCGGCGCCGGTTATCCGGACGTCGAGCTGTCGCACATGTACGTCGACAACGCGGCGATGCAGCTGGTGCGCAACCCCGGGCAGTTCGACGTCATCGTCACCGGCAACCTGTTCGGCGACATCCTGTCCGACGAAGCGTCGATGCTTGCCGGATCGATCGGCATGCTGGCCTCGGCGTCGCTGGATGCGAGCAACAAGGGACTCTACGAGCCCATCCACGGCTCGGCGCCCGACATCGCCGGCCAGGACCGGGCCAATCCGCTGGCGACGATCCTCTCGCTGGCGCTGATGTTCCGGCACACCTTCGGGCGCACGGACATTGCCGAGCGCGTCGAGGCGGCGGTGCGCCAGGTGCTCGCCCAGGGATTGCGCACGCGCGACATCGCGCGGCCGAATGAACGCGCCGTCGGTACCCGCGCGATGGGGGACGGCGTCCTCGCCGCGATCGGATGAAGGCGCCGCGGCGACTCGGGCCAGCACCGTCGTGCCGGACGCGGCCGGATCGGACCTTGTCCGCGCGATGAGCATCGCCGGCCATCCGGTCGTCGTGCGTCGCGCCGAGCCCAGCGACGCCGAGGCGATTCACGCAACCTTCCTGGGCGCCCGGGCGATCGCCGACACGCTGCAGCTGCCTTACCCGTCGGTGGAGATGTGGCGGCGCCGGCTTGCCGATGGCCTGGTCACCGACTACCTGCTGGTGGCGACGATCGCCGGCGAGGTCGTCGGCAACCTGGGCTTGCGCGCGGCGTCGAAGTCGCCGCGGCGCAGGCATGCCGGCGACATCGGTATGGCGGTGCGCGACGACCGGCAGCGGCGCGGCGTCGGCACGGCGCTGCTGCAGGCGGCGATCGACCTGGCCGACGGATGGCTCAACTACCAGCGGCTGGAGCTCACGGTGTTCACCGACAATCTGGCCGCGCTCGCGCTGTATCGCAAGTTCGGTTTCGCGATCGAGGGCACGTGCCGCGCCTATGCGTATCGCAACGGCTCGTACACCGATGCGTATCTGATGGCGCGGCTGCAGCCGGCGTTGGCCGCGACCTTGCCGGGCTGATGCGTGCGATCGCGCGGCGACGGCTTCTGCCGGTGAGACGCTCCGGCGACGGGCAGGACATTGCGCTGCAGGCGCGCTGACGGGGACGAAGATGATGCGGGTGGGTTTTGTCGGGTGGCGGGGGATGGTCGGATCGGTGCTGATGCAGCGCATGGTCGAGGAGAAGGACTTCGACCTGATCGAGCCGGTTTTTTTCTCGACCTCGAATGCCGGCGGTCCGGGGCCGAAGATCGGCCGCTCGAACGGCCCGCTCAAGGATGCCGGCGACGCGCGCGAGCTCGCCGGCCTCGACGCGATCGTCAGCTGCCAGGGCGGGGACTGGACCCGGCCGATGCACGCGAAGCTGCGCGGCGCCGGGTGGAACGGCTACTGGATCGATGCCGCTTCCACCTTGCGCATGGCCGACGACGCCGTGATCGTCCTCGACCCGGTCAACAGGGACGTCATCGACGCGGCGCTCGACCGTGGCGTCAGGAACTACATCGGCGGGAACTGCACCGTCAGCCTGATGATGATGGCGATCGCCGGGCTGCTCAAGCCCGATCTGGTCGAATGGATGACCTGCATGACCTACCAGTCGGCTTCGGGCGCGGGCGCCCAGAACATGCGCGAGCTTCTGCAGCAGATGGGCGAGGCCCATCTCGCGGCAAAGGAGCTGCTCGACGATCCCGGCTCCTCGATCCTCGACATCGACCGCGAGGTGGCGGGCATCCTGCGCGACGGACGCTTTCCGACCGGGCATACCGGCATTCCGCTGGCCGGCAGCCTGATCCCCTGGATCGCCGAGGACATGGGCAACGGCGTGTCGAAGGAGGAGTGGAAGGGCGGCGCCGAGACCAACAAGATCCTCGGGCGCGAGGCAGCGCCGATCCCGGTCGAATCGATCTGCGTGCGCATCGGCGCGATGCGCTGCCACAGCCAGGCGCTGACGATCAAGCTCCGGCGCACGCTGCCTCTGCCGGAAATCGAGCGCATGCTGGGCGATGCGCATCCGTGGGCGCGCGTGGTTCCCAATACGCGCGAGGCGAGTCTGCGCGAGCTGACGCCGGCGGCGGTCACCGGCAAGCTCGAAATTCCGATCGGCCGTTTGCGCAAGCTCGCGATAGGGGATGACTATCTCGGCGCCTTCACCGTCGGCGACCAATTGCTGTGGGGAGCGGCGGAACCGTTGCGCCGCATGCTGCGCATCCTGCTTGCGCGTTGAGTCGCGAACGTGCGTACGGCCGCCATGGCTTTCGCTTATGACATTCGCACCTCAGGCGCGGCACAACGGCGCCTTTTTTGACCGGTTTTATGCCTTGGCGCTAAGGTCCGGACCATGCCGGCGCCGCGCCCGCGACACGGTTACAACAGGCGCCCGCCGGCCGTTCGCGGCGCGACCGTGCACAAGCCCTTGTAGCGGGTCGAATCCGCGACCCAACCCTTAGCGCTTGGGCCGAATGGCCGGCCCTGGGCCACCGACGCTGCCGAAGCCACGTTTTCCGGCAAAAAATCAAGCTAATACCGAGGTTTAGCTTGCACCGCTAACTCCATGATGTTAATTTAGCTTGGGAACAAGGACACCTGAGGTCGGCATGCGAGCAAAACCCTATATCACCTGCGGGCTGTTGGCGGGCGCTCTTACGCTCCCCGTCGCGGCGTTCGCACTGGGGCTCGGCAAGCTCACGGTGCAATCCGGCCTCGGGCAGCCGTTGTCGGCGACGATCGAGCTCACGTCCGCGCAAAAAGACGAACTCGACACCTTGCGCGCGAGAATCGCCGATCCTGCCGTGTATCGCGACAACAACGTTCAGTATCCGGCCGCGGTGTCGCGCGCACGCATCGTCGTGGAACAGACCGCGAACAGCGCGCCGTACCTGCGGGTCACGACGACGCAGGCCGTCAACGATCCTTTCCTCGATCTGCTGGTCGAACTCAACTGGGCCACCGGCCGAGTCGTTCGCGACTACACGTTCCTGCTCGATCCGCCGAGCGGCACTGAAACGCAGGCGGTCGAGCCTGCGGCCCCGATTCAGGCACAAGCGGCTCCCGTCGCGCCGGCAGGAACGGCCCAAACACCTTCGGCGCGGGGTACGCGCCGCGCGGCCGCAGCGCCCGCAGGCGCGCCTGCCGCGGGCGAGACCTACACCATCAAGCGCGGCGACACCCTGTCCAAGATCGCGCAGCAGGTGAAACCGGCCGACGTCAGCCTCGAGCAGATGCTGGTCGCGTTGTTCCGCAGCAACGAGGGCGCATTCGACGGGCGCAACATGAACCGCCTGCGCAGCGGACAGATCGTGACCGTGCCGCAACCGGACGAGGCCGCGGCAGTGCCGCGGACCGAGGCGATGCAGGTCGTCAGGGTGCAGGCTGCCGATTGGCGCGCCTATCGCGACCGCGTCGCCGCGGCTGCGCCGGGAACCGAAGCCGGCGCAGCACGCCAGTCGGCGAGCGGCAAGATCACCACCGCGGTCGACGACAAGGCGAGCGCCGCCCAACCGGGCAAGGATCAGTTGCGCGTCTCTCGCGAAGCCGGCAAGGGAGGCGCCGCAGGGACGTCGCTGGCCGAAGACCTAGCCGCGAAGGACAAGGCCCTGCGCGAGGCCAATTCGCGCGTTGCCGTGCTCGAGAAGACCGTCCGTGATCTGCAGCGCGCAGCCGAGCTCAAGAGCGAGACAATGTCCTCGCTGCAGGCCGGCGCGGAAGCGGCCAAGGGCAAAACGGCCGAACCGCCGGCCGCGGAAGCGCCGAAAGTCGCCCCGCCGACTGCCGCCGCGCCTGCGGTGACGCCGCCGTCGCCGGCTGCGGTCGTGCCGCCTGCGGCACCCGCCCCCGAAACCAAGGCCGTGGAGACGCCGCCTCCGGCGATCGCGGCACCCGAAACCAAGGTCGAGCCGCCGGTGGCGCAACCCAAGGCCGTGCCGAAGGTCGTGCCCAAGGTCGCGCCGCCGAAGAAAGCGCCGGCGAAATCCGAACCGTCGTTCATCGACGATCTGTTCGGCAACACGCCGACCTGGGCGATCGGCGGCGGTGCGCTGGTGCTGCTGGCAGGGATCGCCGCCATCGTGGCAACCCGTCGGCGCAAGACCACGCGATTCGAGGACAGCATCATCTCCGGCACCGACATCAAGACCAACACGGTCTTCGGGTCGACCGGAGGCGGCGTGGTCAATACCGGCGACAATTCGCTGGCCAGCGATTTCAGCCGCGAAGGGCTGGGCAATATCGACACCGACGAGGTCGATCCGATCGCGGAAGCCGAGGTCTACCTCGCTTACGGCCGCGACGCGCAGGCGGAGGAAATTCTCAAGGATGCGCTGAAGAAGGATCCGCAGCGGCAGGAGATCTACCTCAAGCTGCTGGAGATTCATTCGCAGCACAACAAGCCGTCGGCGTTCGAGACAGTGGCCAGCGAGCTCTATTCGGTGTCCGGCGGCCAGGGCGAGGTCTGGCAGAAGGCGATGGCGCTCGGGCGCCAACTCGATCCGTCGAATCCTCTGTTCACCGACGCAGGCGGCGCGGCATTCGCGGCGGCGCCCGCGACGGCTGCCGCCATGGCCGCGACCGGCGAAGCGCCGGCCAGCGACACCCACGTCTTTTCGGTGCCGCCCGAGCTCAAGCCGGAACCGCGCGCCGCGACGCCGCTGGATTTCTCGCTCGACGACGACATTTCGCTGGCGCCGACTTCGGGCGCGGAGCCGAAGACGCCGGCTGCCATCCTTGCCGGCGCCGCGCAGGAAGTGGCGAAATCCAGCCGTGCCGCCGGCGACTCGATGTCCATGCCGTTCGAAAAATCGACCGTCGCGTTAGCCGGCGCGACCGCGGGTGCCGCGGCAGGGGCGGCAGCAGCTAAGCACCTGGCCGACGACAAGTTCGAACCGCTGCACGACAGCATGAGTCTGGAGCCGGAGTCGGTTCCGAAATTCGATCTCGATTTCCATCTCGACGAGCCGGCGCACACGCCGGCGGCGCAACCGAAGGTGCCGACACCGGAACGCGCGTTTGCCACCGCGGGCGCACCGGCGCCGCAACTGGCCCGCCCGGCGGCGGCGATCGAGCTCGACAAGCTCGATCTCGCGTTCGACCCGGACCGCTCGACCTTCGAGGATCCGACGCCGTCGGTACTCGACGGCCAGTGGCACGATGCGGCGACCAAGCTCGACCTGGCCAAGGCCTACCAGGAGATGGGTGACGTCGAAGGCGCGCGCGAGATCCTGCAGGAAGTGCTGCACGAGGGCGATGACCAGCAGAAGGCCGAGGCCAAGACGCTGCTCTCCAAGCTCGCGTAGCCACGTCGCATTGGCGAGAAACGGCGGCAGCGCATGCTGCCGTTTTTTTTCCCGTGCCAGCCCGACGGCAGTGGGTCGGGATCCACTACCCGGCCGACGAGCCGGATTGCGCCCGGACGGCTTCGCGGCGACCATTTCGATTTGGCAGGACCGATGAGAATCGCCCTCGGCCTCGAATACGACGGGACGCCTTTTCACGGCTGGCAGACGCAGGCCGACGGCAGCGGCGTGCAGGATGCGCTCGAGCGCGCGCTTGCCGCGATCGCCGACTCAGCGGTGACCGTGGTCGCCGCCGGACGCACCGATGCAGGGGTGCACGCCGCCATCCAGATCGTGCACTTCGACACCGCCGCGCAGCGCGCCGACAGCGCCTGGATCCGCGGCGCCAATGCGCTGTTGCCGCCGTCGATTGCGGTGCGCTGGGCGACCGTCGTGCCCGACGGCTTTCACGCCCGCTTTGCGGCGACCGGAAGGCACTACACCTATTTGCTCCTCGACCGGCCGGTGCGGCCGGCGCTGCTCGCCGGCCGCGTTGGCTGGTACCATCGGCCGCTTGCGCTCGAGGCGATGCGTGCCGCGACCGAAGCGCTGCTGGGCAGGCATGACTTCTCCGCGTTTCGCGCCGCGGAGTGCCAGGCGAAATCGGCAACCAGGACGCTCGACCGGCTGGATATCGCGCGCGCGGACGATATGATCCGCTTCGAATTGCACGCCGATGCGTTTTTGCAGCACATGGTGCGCAACATCGTTGGCGCGCTGGTTTATGTCGGCAGCGGCAGGCAGCCGCCGGCGTGGATCGGCGAGCTTCTGGCCGGCCTCGACCGCAGCCGAGCCGCGCCGACGTTCGCCGCCGCGGGACTCTACCTGGCCGGCGTCGACTACGAGCAGCGCTGGAATCTTCCGCCGACGCGTGCGCCGGTGCGGGCATACTGCGCCTGATCACGAGGAAGCGACCATGGAGCCTGCAGCGCGCACCCGCGTCAAGATTTGCGGCATCACGCGCGTCGGTGATGCCCTCGCGGCGGCGCACGCCGGGGCCGACGCGATCGGTCTGGTCTTCTGGCCGGGAACGCCGCGCCGCGTCGAGTACGCGCTGGCGCGTGCGATCGCCGCCGCGCTGCCGCCGTTCGTCGCGACCGTCGGCCTGTTCGTCGACCCGGAAGCCGAAGCGGTGCGCGCGGCGCTCGACGCCGTCGCGCTCGACATCCTGCAGTTCCACGGCGACGAGCCGCAAGCTTTGTGCGCGGGTTTCGGGCGACCCTACGTCAAGGCGGTCCCGGTGCGGCCCGGCGTCGATTTGCTACAATACGCGGCGCGCTATCACGATGCGCGCGGGTTGCTGTTCGACGCGTTCGAGTCGGGCGGAATGCCGGGCGGCACGGGCAGGACGTTCGACTGGAATGCGCTCGCGTCCCGGCTCGCGCCGGGGCTCGCGCGCCCGCTGGTCCTTTCCGGCGGCCTGACGCCGCACAACGTCGGCGACGCAATCCGCGCGCTGCGCCCGTGGGCGGTCGACGTGTCCAGCGGAGTCGAGGCTGCCGGCGACGACGGCATGCCGCGCAGGGGCATCAAGGATGCCGCGCGGATCGCCGCCTTCATCCGGGGAGTGCGCAATGCAGATGGCTGACGTACCGTACGCGATGCCCGACGAGCGCGGCCATTTCGGACCGTATGGCGGCGTGTTCGTCGCCGAGACGCTGATCCACGCGCTCGACGAACTGCGCGAGCAGTACGCGCGCTGCCGCGCCGATCCGGAGTTCGTCGCCGAGTTCGAGTACGAGCTCGAGCATTACGTCGGGCGTCCGAGCCCGATCTATCACGCCAAAAGATGGTCGGAGAAGCTCGGCGGCGCGCAGCTCTATTTCAAGCGCGAGGACCTGAACCACACCGGCGCGCACAAGATCAACAATTGCATCGGGCAGGCACTGCTGGCGCGGCGCATGGGCAAGCGGCGCATCATCGCCGAAACCGGCGCGGGCCAGCACGGCGTCGCCAGCGCGACGGTCGCCGCGCGCTTCGGCATGAGCTGCGTCGTGTACATGGGATCGGAGGACGTCCGGCGCCAGGCGCAGAACGTCTTCCGCATGAAGCTGCTCGGCGCCGATGTCGTGCCGGTCGAGTCGGGCTCGAAGACGCTGAAGGACGCGCTGAACGAGGCGATGCGCGACTGGGTGACCCACGTCGAGGACACGTTCTACATCATCGGTACCGTTGCCGGCCCCCATCCTTATCCGATGCTGGTGCGCGACTTCCAGACGGTGATCGGCCGCGAGTGCCTGACGCAGATGCCCGAGATGATCGGGCGCCAGCCGGACATGGTCATCGCTTGCGTCGGCGGCGGATCGAACGCGATCGGCATCTTCCATCCTTACATTCCGTACGACAAGGTGAGACTGGTCGGAGTCGAGGCCGCCGGCGACGGCATCGCCACCGGCCGCCACGCGGCGTCGCTGACGGCGGGCCGCCCCGGGGTCCTGCACGGCAACCGGACGTACCTGCTGCAGGACGCGAACGGCCAGATCATGGCCACCCACTCGGTGTCGGCCGGGCTCGACTATCCCGGCGTCGGCCCCGAGCACGCCTGGCTCAAGGACAGCGGCCGCGCCGAGTACGTATCGGTGACCGACACCGAGGCCCTCGCGGCATTCCACGACTGCTGCCGCGTCGAGGGCATCATTCCCGCGCTCGAATCCTGTCACGCGCTGGCGCACGCGGCGCGGATCGCGCCGGCGCTGCCGCGCGACAAGGTGCTGCTGATCAATCTCTCCGGCCGCGGCGACAAGGACATGAATACCGTCGCCGAGCGCGCCGGCATGCATTTCCACTGCCGGCCCGAATGCGACCCGTCGCGGCGATGATGCTGCCCGTGCTCCGCGGCGTTGCGGCTGCCGCCGCGTCGACGATCGCCGGCCGAGGTGCCGGACCCGAACGGCGCGCGTTCGCTCCGCTGTATCGCCGGTGAACCGGATCGAAGCGACCTTCGCCCGTCTTCGCGCCGCGGGCCGCACGGCGCTGATCCCGTACGTCACCGCCGGCGATCCGTCGCCCGCGGCCACGATACCCGTGCTGCGCGCGCTGGTCGGCGCCGGTGCCGACGTGATCGAGCTCGGCGTGCCGTTTTCGGATCCGATGGCGGACGGGCCGGTGGTCCAGCGCGCGTCGGAGCGGGCGCTGGCGCAGGGCGTCGCGCTCGCCGACGTGCTGACGATGGTCGCCGCGTTTCGCGCGCACGACGCGACGACGCCGGTCGTGCTGATGGGCTACGCGAACCCGATCGAGGCGATGGGCGAAGGCGCATTCGTCGAGCGCGCGAAGGCGGCCGGCGTCGACGGCGTCATCGTCGTCGACTATCCGCCGGAAGAGGCACGTGAATTCGCCGCGCTGCTGGCCGAGTGCGGACTCGCACCGATATTCCTGCTGTCGCCGACGACGCCGGCGGAGCGCATGGCCGCGGTGGCCAGGCTCGCCAGCGGCTACGTCTACTACGTATCGCTGAAGGGCGTCACCGGCGCCGGGCATCTCGACACGGCGGAGGTTGCCGCCAAGCTCGCCGAAATCCGCAAGCACGTCACGTTGCCGATCGGCGTCGGCTTCGGCATCCGCGACGCGGCCAGCGCGCAGGCGATCGCCGCGCATGCCGATGCGGTGGTCATCGGCAGCCGCATCATCGAGGAAATCGAAGCGGCCCCAGCGGGCCAGGCCGCCGCGCGCGCCGGCGCCTGGTTGGCTACAATACGCGCGGCCATCGACAAGGTCGCCAAGCGCGCCGCCTGAAGGGGAGATCGCAATGAGCTGGCTGCAAAAGCTCTTACCGCCGCGCATTAAGGCAACGCCCGGAGTCGGCAGGAAGTCGATGCCGGAAGGCCTCTGGGTGAAGTGCCCGTCCTGCGAGGCGGTGCTCTACCGCACCGATCTCGAGAAGAACCTCAACGTCTGTCCGAAGTGCAACCATCACGGCCATCTGACCGCGCGCGAGCGCATCGACCAGTTGCTCGATGCCGAGGGACGCTATGAGATCGGCTCGGAAGTGCTCGCCATCGACAGCCTGAAGTTCAAGGACACGCGCAAGTACCCGGAACGCCTGTCGGCCGCGCTCGAGGAAACCGGCGAGACCGACGCGCTGGTCGTCATGCAGGGCAGCATCAAGTCGACGTCGCTGGTGCTCGCGGTGTTCGAATTCGAGTTCATGGGCGGCTCGATGGGTTCGGTGGTCGGCGAGCGTTTCGTCCGCGGCGTCCGCGTCGCGTACGAGAACCGCGTCGCGTTCGTCTGCATCACGTCGAGCGGCGGCGCGCGCATGCAGGAAGGCGTCAACTCGCTGTTCCAGATGGCCAAGACGACTGCGGTGCTGCAGGAGCTGTCGAAGGCGCGGCTGCCGTTCGTCTCGATACTGACCGACCCGACGATGGGCGGGGTGTCGGCGAGCTTCGCGATGATAGGCGACATCGTGATCGCCGAGCCCGGCGCGCTGATCGGGTTTGCCGGCCCCCGGGTTATCGAGCAGACGGTCCGCGAGAAGCTGCCGGAAGGGTTCCAGCGCGCCGAGTTCCTGCTGGAAAAGGGCGCGATCGACATGATCGTCGATCGTCGCCAGCTGAAGGACGAGCTGCCGAAGCTGCTGACCTTGCTGCAACGGCAACCGCTGCCCACCGGCTGACCACGACCGTTCCGGCGCTTTTTGCGCCGCAGTCCCGTGAGCCCGTTCTCCACACTCGCCGAGTGGCTCGCGTATCTCGAGACGCTGCACCCCAAGGCCATCGCGCTCGGGCTCGACCGCGTGCGGCACGTCTACGCGCGGCTGGACGCCGCGCCGGTCTGCCCGGTGATCACCGTTGCGGGAACCAACGGCAAGGGATCGACCTGCGCGCTGCTCGATCACATGCTGCGCGCCGACGGGTACCGCGTGGCGATGTACACTTCGCCGCACCTCCTGCGCTACAACGAGCGTGTGCGCGTCGCCGGCGCCGAGGCGGCCGATGCCGCGCTGTGCAAGGCGTTCGCCGCGATCGAGGCCGTGCGCGACGGGACGCCGCTGACCTATTTCGAATTCGGCACGCTGGCCGCCCTTTGGCTGTTCGCGCGGCAGCCGCTCGATGCGCTGATCCTCGAAGTCGGCCTCGGCGGGCGCCTCGACGCCGTCAATGTCGTCGACGCCGATGTCGCCGTCGTCACCACGATCGCCATCGACCACGTCGACTATCTCGGTTCCACGCGCGAAGACATCGGCCGCGAAAAAGCCGGCGTCTTCCGTCCGGACAAGGTGGCGATCTGCGCCGACCGCGAGCCGCCGGCGACGCTGCTCGACCACGCCGCGGCGATCGGGGCGCGACTGGTTCGTATCGGACGCGACTACGACTATGCGGTGCGCGGCGCGCAGTGGGATTACCGGGGACCGGGCGGCGCTCGCCGCGGCCTTCCCTTTCCGGCGTTGCGCGGCGGCTATCAACTGGCCAATGCCGCGACGGCGCTGGCTGCCGCAGACGCCTTGCGCGACCGGCTGCCGCTGGCGATGGGCGCGGTACGCGCGGCGCTGGTCGGGATCGAGCTTCCCGGGCGCTTCCAGGTGCTACCCGGACGCCCGGTCACCGTCCTCGACGTCGCGCACAACACGCAGGCGGCCGACGCGCTTGCCGACAATCTGGGGGCGATGGGATTCCATCCGCGGACAACCGCCGTCTTCGGCATCCTCGCGGACAAGGATGTCGATGGCGTGATCGCCGCGCTGCTCCCGCGCGTCGATCGCTGGCTCGCGGCCACGCTGCCGCCGCCGCGCGGAATGGCCGCGCCGGCGCTCGCCTCGCGGCTCGAGGCGGCAGGCGTCGCGCCGGATGCCGTGGTCGAATTCGCAACCCCGGCGGCCGCGTACCGCGCCGCTCGGGAAGAGACTGCGGAAAATGATAGAATTATTGTTTTCGGCTCGTTCCTCACCGTGGCTGCGGCGCTGGCGGCGACGCCCCGAGCCCTTCCGGCCAGGGATCCGCACGATGCATCGCTGCCGCCGACCGGCGTTTGAAGAACAAGCCGCTTTCGGGCGCAACTTGATTCAGCTCCTTTGAGCCCCATGTGCATGTGATGGCAACGCGTCCCGAGATTGCCGATCCCGCGGTCGACGAATTGAAGCGGCGCGCGCGTCGCCGCCTGGTAGGCGCGGTGGTGCTGGCGCTCGCGGCCGCCGTGGTGCTGCCGATGCTGCTGGAAAGCGATCCCAAGCCGCTGGGCAACGACGTCTCGATCCAGATTCCGCCGATCGATCAGGGCAAGTTCGTCACGCCGCTGTCGCCGGCACAACCCGACAAGGTGGATGAGGCCAATGCAGCCGCCCCGCCGCAGCCCGCTGCCGCGCCCGCTCCGGACAAATCACTGACTGCCGCCGAGCAGCGCGTGCTCGGCCAATCCGCCGCCAACCGCAAGCCGGTGATCATGTCGGCCGCGCCCGAGGCGATGCGGCCCCAGCCGAACATCGCCGCCGCGCAGTCCGCGGCAGCCCGGCCGTCTCCCGCCGCGAACCGGTCCGACGCAGCCCAGGCGAGCCACGGGACGCTGGTCGTGCAGGTCGCGGCCCTGGCCGACAGCAAGGCCGCCACAGAGCTCGCCGCAAAATTGACCACTGCCGGCTTTCCGGCGCACGTCGAGCCGGTGGCGACGCGCCAGGGGCCGGTGCAGCGCGTGCGCGTCGGCGCGTACGCCTCGCGCGATGCCGCCGAAGCGGCGCTGGCGAACCTCAAGGCCGCCGGTTACGGCAACGCGATCGTCACCTCGCAATGACCGCGTTCGATTTCATCGTGATCGGCATCGTCGGCCTGTCGACCTTGTTCGCTTTCGCGCGAGGCTTCGTGCGGGTGGCCATTTCGCTGGCCGCGTGGGTGATCGCGCTGGTAGCGGCATTCCAGTATGCCGACGCGTTCGCGGCGATGCTTCCGGCGTTCGGCGGCGGCACGCGCGCGCGCTACGTCGCCGCGTTCGTGGTTGTGGTCGCCGCGGTGCTGCTGATCGGCGGGCTCCTCGGCTGGCTGCTGTCGCGGCTGGTCCGCGCCGTCGGCCTGGGCTTCATCGACCGCTCGCTGGGGGCGGTGCTGGGCGTGGCGCGCGGCCTGCTGATCGTCGTCATCGGCGTGCTGGTCGCGGGTTTGACGACGTTGCCGCGACAGGAGTGGTGGCGCAATGCGATGTTCGCGCCGCCGCTGGTCGACGCGGCGCTGGGCCTGCGGCCATGGTTGCCGCAGGCGTGGGCCGAGCAACTCGACTTTCCGAAGGCCGGGACCCGGCCGGCCAAGACGACCGCGGTCCGCATGGGAGCGAAGTAGCCATGTGCGGCATCGTCGGCGCCGTCACGCACACGCCGGTCAACCAGCTTCTGTACGATGGCTTGCTGCTGCTGCAGCACCGGGGCCAGGACGCCGCCGGCATCGTCACCAGCGAAGGCCCGATCTTCCACATGTACAAGGGCCCCGGCTACGTGCGCGACGTCTTCCGCACGCGTAACATGCGCGAGCTGATGGGCAATACCGGCATCGGCCATTGCCGCTATCCCACGGCGGGGTCGGCGTCCTCCGATCTGGAGTCGCAGCCGTTCTACGTGAATTCGCCGTTCGGCATCACGCTTGCGCACAACGGCAACCTGACCAACAGCGAGGCGCTCAAGCGTGAGCTGTTCCAGCTCGATTTCCGCCACGTCAATACCAATTCCGATTCGGAGGTTCTGCTCAACGTCCTCGCGCTGGAGCTCGAGCGCTCGGCGCACCACGCCAAGCTCGACGCCAATGCGATTTTCGCGGCGGTCACCGCCGTGCACAAGCGCTGCCGCGGCGCCTACGCGATCATCGCGATGATCGCCGGATACGGGCTCTTGGCGTTTCGCGATCCGTTCGGCATC
>JBOIGD010000261.1:0-8203 GCA_050742615.1 Casimicrobiaceae bacterium
ACGCTGTCGCAAAGCCGCTCGACCTGGCGCGCGGCGAAGCGGATCTGCATCAGCTCCGCCGAGATCTTCTTCTGCAGCTCGAGATACTTGGGCGCCTTGTGGCCCTCCTTCTGCAGCACGCCGAGCATGCGCGTGTACAGCCGGCGGATCACGCCGAAGCGCGCGAGTCCGGCGACCTTGAGGCGCTCCAGATTTTCGGCGGCGATCGCGCCGCTGTTGTCCTCGGCTTCCTCGCCTTCCTCGGCCTCGTCGTCGTCGATCGTCTCGAGTTGCTCGTTGAAGTCCATCAGGCCGTCGACGACATCGTCGATCTTCAGTTCGTCGCGCTCGATCTTGGCGGCGAGCTCGAGTATCTGCGCGACGGTCATCGGACAGGCCGAGATCGCCATGATCATGTACTTGAGCCCCTCTTCGATCCGCTTGGCGATTTCGATCTCGCCCTCGCGGGTCAGGAGCTCGACCGAGCCCATCTCGCGCATGTACATGCGCACCGGGTCGGTCGTGCGGCCGAATTCGGAGTCGAGCGTCGACGCAGCCGCCTCGGCGGCCTCCTCGTCGACATCGTCGGCTGCCGCGGTCGGTGCCGCCTCGGACATCAGCAACTGCTCGGCGTCGGGTGCCTCGTCGTAGACCTGGATCCCCATGTCGTTGATCATGGAGATGATGCCCTCGATCTGTTCGGCGTCGAGGATGTCGTCGGGCAGGTGGTCGTTGATCTCGGCGTAGGTGAGGTAGCTCCTCTCCTTGCCGAGCACGATCAGGTTCTTCAACCGCGTCTTGCGCGCCTCGGCCTCGGCGGGCGAGAGCTCCAGCTTGCGGGTTTCGACGCCGTTCTTGCCGCTGCGCACCTTGCCTTCAGCCAGCGCCTTTTCGGTGCGCCGTGCCGACAGCCGCGCGGCGATCTCACCCGCGGATGGCTTGACTCCCGGCTTGGCCGCCGGCGCTGCGGGCCGCGCCGCGACGAGCGGCTGCCGGCCGGGGGCCTTGCCGTTGATCCGGAGCGGCGCCTTCGGGGCCTTGGCGATCGGCTTCGGCGCGAGCTTGACCGGGGTCTTTTTCGCGATGGGTCTTGCCGCCGGCTTCCCCGACCGTCCCTTGGCCGCCGTCCGCGGCGCGCTGCGGCCCGCGGGCTTGGCAGTGCCGCGCGCGGCCGTTCTGCCGCTGCGTGCAACGGGCTTCCGGGCGCTCCGCGGAACGGGCTTTTTTGCGCCCGGCTTCCTGGCTACGGGCTTGCCACTGCGCCGCGATTTGACCGCAGCAGGCTTCTTCGCCGTCCGGGCGCGAGACTTCGCCTTGTTGCCGGAGCGGGTGCCCCGGCTCGCTTTGGCGGCTGTCTTGCTGCGCGATTTCCTGACGGGCTTGGAATGTTTTTTGGCCATGATCGTCCTACGATTTGCGTTACCGGCGTCTGCGGTTGACCGGTGCGCCGGCGTTCCGACAGGTCGAAATTGGGGGCGAATCGGCAAACTTCAAAGTATAACATCCGCCTGCCCCGGCTCGCCTCCGGAACCGCCCGCGGGGAGCTGGCGTGCCAGCTGCAACTGCCGGTCGCGCTCGGTCTCTTCGGGAGACAGCTCGAGGGCTGGTGCGTGCCGCGACGCTGCCGTGTCTCCGTGCTTCCGGGCGTTCAACCAGTAGCGGTTGATACCTTCGACCAGCTGGACTTCAAGCAATTCGCCGGCCAGCCCCTGTATCTCGCCCTCTTTCGCCGCGGCGAACAAGGGACTCTCGTGCGGCGTCCCGGTGAACTGCTGCAGGACGCCCGCCGTCGTTAACGGCGTCGCGCTGCTTCGGCCATAAGCGACCAGCGCGGCCAGCGCGTCGCCGTCGGGACCTGCTCCGACTGGTTCGGGCACGGCGAACCGTCGCGTCAGATCGGGCTCGAGCAGGACGCACTGGAGGATGCCGCGAAGCAACGATGGCGCCGTCCGCTGTGGCCGCGGCCCCCCCGCCGACGCCGTTGCCGCGCGCTGCGGCGGCAGCAGCGCGTCCATCTCGCTCTCGCGCAGGCCGGCCTGTTCCCCGAGCCTGCGCCGCATCAGCGTGGCCAGCACCGGCGCGCCGATCTGCGCGAGCAGCGGCCGCGCGGCGTTGACCAGCGCGGCACGGCCTTCGGCCGATCGCGGTGGATGGCGCTCTTTGAGCTCGGCCAGCAGAAAGTCCGACAGCGGCATCGCGGCGTCGACCAGCGCTTTGAAGGCTTCGTTGCCGCACCGGCGCACGTAGTCGTCCGGATCCTCGCCGTCGGGAAGGAACAGGAAGCGGGCATCCTTCCCGTCCGCCAGAACCGCCAGCGTGTTTTCCAGCGCGCGCCACGCCGCGCGCCGCCCGGCCGCGTCGCCGTCAAAGCAGAACACGACGGTATCGGTGAGGCGGAACAGCTTTTGCGCGTGGACCGGCGTCGTTGCCGTTCCGAGCGTCGCGACCGCGTATTCGACGCCGTGCTGCGCCAGCGCGACCACGTCCATGTATCCCTCGACGACGACGACCCTGCCCGCAGCGCGTATCGCCTGGCGCGCCTGGTAGAGCCCATAGAGCTCGCGCCCCTTGGAGAACAACGGGGTCTCCGGCGAGTTCAGATACTTCGGCTCGCCCTTGTCGAGGATCCGTCCGCCGAAACCGATCACGCGGCCGCTGCCATCGTGGATCGGGAACATGATGCGGTCGCGGAAGCGGTCGTAACGCTTGCCGCCGTCCCCGGTGACGACCAGACCCGCGGTTTCCATCGCCTTGGCGGCGTAGCCGTGGAGGGCGGCAAGCGGTTGCCAGTCGTCGGCGGCGTAGCCGATGCCGAAGTGCGAGGCGACCGCGCCGGTCAGCCCGCGCCGCTTCAGATACTCGATCGCCCGCGGCGACTCGCGAAGTGCGCTGCGGTACAGCTTCGCGGCTTCCAGCATCAGACCCGACAGGTCCTCGGCCTCCTCGCGGCGCGCTTCGCCGCCGGGCGCGGTGACCCGGGGTACTTCGAGCCCGGCGCCGCGCGCGAGATCGGCGACGGCTTCGGGAAACGACATGCCGCTGTATTCGATCAGGAAACCGATCGCCGTCCCGTGGGCGCCGCAGCCGAAGCAGTGGTAGAACTGTTTCGAAGGGCTGACGGTGAACGACGGGGTCTTCTCGCCGTGGAACGGGCAGCAGGCGGCGTAGTTAGCGCCCGCTTTTTTCAGCGGCACGTGCGGGTCGATGACCTCGACGATGTCGACCCGGGACAGGAGCTGTTGGATGAAATCGTTCGGAATCATGGCCTAAAGCCCCGGGTGGCCATGGGTCCGCGAGGAGGGCGGCACCGGGCCCATCAAGGCATTATAGGCGACGAATTTCCGGCTGCGAGCCTCGTGTTCGTCCGTTAACCTTTAGCCCGAGAGCCTTGCCTTCACCTTCGCCGATACCGCGCCCAGGTCGGCACGGCCGGCGAGCTGCGGCTTGAGCGCGGCCATCACCTTGCCCATCGCCGCGATGCCGCCGCCGCCGGCTCCCGCAATGGCGGCGTCGAGCAGCGCATCGACCTCCGTGTCCGACAGCGCCGCCGGCATGTAGGTCCGCAGCAGCTCGATCTCGGCGCGCTCGTTCGCCGCGAGATCGGCGCGCTTGCCGGCCTCGAAATGGCTTATCGATTCGCGGCGCTGCTTGATCATCCGTTCGATGATCGCGACGATGTCGGCGTCGCTCGCGTCGAGGCGCTCGTCGACCTCCTTCTGTTTGATCGCGGCGAGCAGCAGGCGGATCGTCGACAGGCGCGGGGCGTTGCGGGCCCGCATCGCATCCTTCATGTCCTCGGTGATCCGGGTCTTCAGCGACATGGCTTCTCCAAAACAAAAGGGGCGAATCGCTTCGCCCCCGTACGCTTGCCGTTTCGACCGCCTAATACAGCTTCGGCGGCAGCTGTTGGCTGCGCAGGCGCTTGTAATGCCGCTTGACCGCGGCCGCCAGCTTGCGTTTGCGCTCGGCGGTCGGCTTTTCGTAGAACTCGCGGGCGCGGAGCTCGGTCAGCAGACCCGTCTTTTCGATCGTCCGCTTGAAGCGGCGGAGCGCAACCTCGAACGGCTCGTTTTCGCGGACGCGAACACTGGGCATTGGCGACTAGTCCTTTCGGCAGCAACGACTTAAGACGAAGCCGCACAGTGTAACAGCGCGATCGGAACGTCGCAAGCGAGCTATACTCTCCGGCCGCTTAGAAAGGCACGATTTGCTGGTACTCGGCATCGAGACGTCCTGCGACGAAACCGGGCTTGCTCTGTACGACAGTCGCGAAGGCCTGCTGGCGCACGCGCTGCATTCGCAGGCCGCGACGCATCAGGCCTACGGGGGCGTGGTGCCTGAGCTCGCGTCGCGCGATCACATCCGGCGCGTGGTGCCGCTGACCGAGTCCGTGCTGGCAAGCGCCGGCCGGGCCTTGCGCGATCTCGGTGGCATCGCCTATACGCAGGGCCCGGGACTCGCCGGCGCGCTGCTGGTCGGCGCGAGCGTCGCCAACGCGCTCGGCTTCGCGCTGCGCATACCGGTGCTCGGCGTGCACCATCTGGAGGGGCATCTGCTGTCGCCTCTGCTGGCGGCACCGAAGCCGGCGTTCCCGTTCGTGGCGCTGCTGGTGTCGGGCGGTCACACCCAGCTTTACGCCGTCGGCGGCGTCGGCGATTACACGCTGCTGGGCGACACGCTGGACGATGCGGCGGGCGAGGCGTTCGACAAGACGGCGAAGCTCCTCGGGCTGCCTTATCCGGGCGGCCCCGCGCTGTCGAAGCTGGCCGAGACCGGCCGCCGCGGCGCCGTCGCGCTGCCGCGCCCGATGAAGGACAGCGGCGATCTCAACATGAGCTTTTCCGGCCTGAAGACGGCGGTCATGACGCTCGCGCACAACACGCCGCCAGGCGCGCAGCGCGACGCCGACATCGCCCGCGAATTCGAAGACGCGATCACCGACGTGCTGGTCGCGAAGTCGCTGGCTGCGCTCGATGCGACCGGCCTGGCGCGGCTGGTCGTCGCCGGCGGGGTGGGCGCCAACCGCAGCCTGCGCGAACGGCTGCGTATCGCGGTGCAGGCGGCGGGCGCCGAAGTCTTCTATCCCGACCTGCAGTTCTGCACCGACAACGGTGCGATGATCGCGCTGGTGGGCGCGCTGCGGCTGCAGCAGGGCGCGCCGCAGGACCACGCGTTCGGTGTGCGGCCGCGCTGGGAGCTGGAAAGCGTGGCGCGCCCGGCGCTCTCCGGCGACAGCTAAACCGCGACCATCGAGAAAAACGCCTCGCGTCAGGGCACTTTCTGTCCGATCCTGCGTTCTTCGCCGGCGATGATCCTGCGGATGTTGACCCGGTGCCGCCAGAAGAGCAGCAGCGCGATCGGGACCAGCGCCCAGGCTTCGGGCCAGTTGCCGAGGAAATGGAAGCCCAGCGGGGGAAGGGCGACGGCCGTCGCGAGCGAGGCGAGCGAAGCCATGCGAAACGCGAGTGCCACGATCAGCCAGAGCACCAGCAGCGCGAGGCCGATCTGCCAGGAAAGCGCGAAGGCGATGCCGGCGGCGGCGGACACGCCCTTGCCGCCGGCAAAACGGTGGAACACCGGGTACAGGTGGCCGAGAAACACGGCGATCGCCGCCCCCGCGGTGGCGAGCGACGCATCGCCCCAACTCGCCCCCAGCCTGTTGGCGAGCCACACCGCGGCAAAGCCCTTGAGGGCGTCGCCGGCCAGGGTCAGCGCCGCGGCCGGCCTGTGACCGGTGCGCAGCACATTGGTCGCGCCAGGGTTGCCCGAGCCGTAGCTGTGCGGGTCGGGGAGGCCGAACAGCCTGCTCGTCACGACCGCGAAGGACACCGAACCGATCAGGTACGCAGCGACGATGACGCCGAGCGTCGGCATTCGCGTGCCCTCCATCTCGTTTACAATGCGCGCGCATTCTAGCAAACCGCCGCTGCCGTCCCGCATGCGGGTGCCGTCGTCATCAGGCCGCAGATGAACACGATCTTCATTGCCGACCTACGCGTCGAGACGCGAATAGGCATCTACGACTGGGAGCAGCACCTGGCCCAGCCGCTGCTGCTCAACCTGGAGATCGAGCCGGCTTCGGCGGCGGCGCTCCAAAGCGACAGCTTCGCCGATGCGCTCGACTACGCGGCGGTGGTCGCGCGCCTGCGGGCCTTTGCCGCCGATCATCCGCACAAGCTGCTGGAGCGCTTCGCCGCCGCCGTGGCCGAGCTCGTCGCCGCGGAATTCGGCGCACGCTGGGTCAAGGTCAGCGTCGCCAAGCCCGCGCCGATCGCCGGCGTCCGGCAGATCGGCGTGACCATCGAGCGCGGCACGCGCAGCCGATGAGCGGCTCGCGGCGAAGCTAGCCCTCGTCCTGCGCCAGCAGCGCGGCGTTGCCTCCCGCCGCGGCCGTATTGACCGACAGCGTGCGTTCGACCGCGAACCGGAACAGGTAGTGCGGGCCGCCGGCTTTCGGCCCGGTGCCTGACAGACCCTCGCCGCCGAAGGGCTGCACGCCGACGACGGCGCCGATGATGTTCCGGTTGACGTAGACGTTGCCCACGCGCGCGCGCGAGGCGATGCGGCGGATCGTCGTGTCGATGCGGCTGTGAATGCCGAGAGTCAGCCCGTAACCGGTGGCGTTGATGGCGTCGATCACCTGGTCAAGCGCGTTGGCCGGATACCGGACGACGTGCAGCACCGGGCCGAACACCTCGCGCTCCAGCCGGCCGATGCGATCGAGCTCGATCAGCGTCGGCGCGACGAAGGTGCCTTGCGCGCTTTGCGCGGGAAGCGCCGTCCGGTGCAGCACGCGGCCTTCGCGAGCCATCGCGGCGACATGCGCCTCGAGCGTCGCGCGCGCCGCCTGATCGATCACCGGGCCGACGTCGGTCGCGAGCGAAGCCGGATCGCCGATCGCGAGCTCGTCCATGGCGCCGATCAGCAATTCCACCACGCGCGGTGCGATTTCCTCCTGCAGGAACAGCACGCGCAGCGCCGAGCAGCGCTGTCCGGCGCTGTTGAAGGCCGATGCCACCGCGTCGACGACGAGCTGCTCCGGCAACGCCGAGCTGTCGGCGATCAGCGCATTTTGCCCGCCGGTCTCGGCGATCAGCGGCACCAGCACCGGCCGCCGCGCCAGCGCCGTGGCGATCGCGCGCGCGACCTCGGTCGATCCGGTGAACGCGACACCCGCGGTGCGCGGGTCGGCGACCAGCGCCGCGCCGACGATGTCGCCCGGGCCCGGGAGCATCGCGTAGACGCCGGCGGGCATGCCGGCCGCGGCGAGAAGAACCGCCGCGCGCTGCGCCAGGAGCGGCGTCTGCTCGGCCGGCTTGGCCATCACGGCGTTGCCGGCGGCCAGCGCCGCGGCGACCTGGCCGACATGGATCGCCAGCGGAAAATTCCACGGGCTGATGCACGCGAAGGTGCCGCGGCCGTGCAGCGAGAGCTCGTTCGACTCGCCGGTCGGCGACGGCAGCGGCAGCGGCGCTTTGAAATGGCGGCGCGCGAGCATCGCGTAGTAGCGGCAGAAATCGGCCGCCTCGCGCACTTCGCCGACCGCGTCGGCCCGGTTCTTGCCGGCCTCGCGCGCGAGCAGCACGACAAAATCGTCGCGCGCTTCTTCAATGAGATCGGCGGCACGCTCGAGCACACCGGCGCGCGCATCGCCGCCGGCGGCGTCCCAAGCCGGTTGCGCGGCCGCCGCGAGGGCCAGCGCGGCGTCGACTTGGACGGGATCGGCATCGACGACGGCGCCGATGAGCCGTCGATGGTCGGATGGATCGACCACCTGCCGTGCGCGTGGCGCCGCCTGCGGAACGGCGCACGTCGGCGGCGCCGCGATCCATTGCGCGCCCGACCGCGCCGCGAACGCCGCATCCAGCGCCGCCATCGCCGGCTGGTCGGCCGGGGACAGGCCGCGCGAATTCCTGCGCTCCGGCGCGAACAGTTCGCGCGGCAGCGGCAGCGCCGGATTCGGCTTGCCACCCTGCGCGCGCACTCTGGCGACCGGATCGGCGACGATGTCGTCGATCGGCACGCCGGTGTCGCCGATGCGGTTGACGAACGAGGTATTGGCGCCGTTCTCGAGCAGGCGCCGCACCAGGTACGGCAGCAGGTCCTGGTGGCTGCCCACGGGCGCGTAGACGCGACAGGCGATGGCGAGCTTGTCGGCGGGAACGATCTCCTCGTAGAGCGCCTCGCCCATGCCGTGCAGGCGCTGGAATTCGAACGCCTCGCG
>JBOIGD010000262.1:0-9747 GCA_050742615.1 Casimicrobiaceae bacterium
AAACATAGTCGTCGTCGAGTCTCGCGAAGCAGCATCCAGCGAGTCGGGAGACGTCATTCTCTCGAGGGCGAGGATTCATGCGGAGGTTGGCGAGATATTCGCCGGATCCACGAAGATTGCTGCCAGCAAGACCACTATTTTCAAGTCAGTGGGCGTGGCCATCGAGGATATCGCCACCGCAAAGCTGGTGTTCGACGTCGTTGCCGGCAGGCGGCTGCGCCAATCATGAGGTGCGCTCGGCGCCCCAGCGGTAGTCTTTAACCGGCCTGGAGTAGCGCGGCAAAGCCTCGCTCGCCATCTGCTGGGCCTGCAACAAACGGAACGAGAATGGCCTGCCGATGAAGTCTTCCCGCGGCGCTCCGCCGTCAAACTGGCAGCTTCCGTGTCCGTTGCGTGATTCCGCCGGCTCTATAGACCGAATACAGCCATCGCTTGCGAATAATTGGAGAACCCCGATGTTTCTCGAACGTGCTCTAGCAGTGCTGGTGGTGATGTCAGGCGCTTCGTTTTCTTTCGCCGCGAACGTGCCCGAGGGCCTGAAACCATCGGCCAACGAGACCCTGTCGCTGCAGAGCAAGGCGACGGGCGTGCAGATCTACACCTGCAGCGCTCGCAAGGACGATCCCTACAGGTACGAGTGGACCTTTACGGCGCCCGAAGCCGAGCTGTACGCTTTGGGCGGGAGCCGGATCGGCAGACACTATGGCGGGCCGACATGGGAATCGAACGACGGCAGCAAGGTGGTTGGTGAAGTGAAGGGACGCGACCGCGGACCGGACGCGAATGCGATTCCGTGGTTGCTGCTCACCGCGAAGTCCAGTTCGGGAAATGGCGTATTTTCCGGGACGACGAGTGTTCAGCGCCTCGATACGACCGGAGGCAAGGCCCCGGCGGACGGCTGCGATGCGGGGCAGGCGGGAAAGGAAGCGCGCGTCCCGTACACGGCGACGTATGTGTTTTTCAGCGCCAAGTAAGCCGATCGACCGCCGGCTCGAGCGGCCCCGCTGGAGATCTCGCTGAATACCGCCCTTTTGCTGGTCGACATCCAGAACGACTACTTTCCCGGCGGGGCGATGGAGGTGGTCGGCGCCACGGCCGCAGCCGGTCACGCCGCGAGCTTATTGTCCGCCTTCCGCTGGCGAGATCGACACGTCATCCACGTACAACACGTCGCTGCGCGCGCCGGAGCCACGTTCTTCCTGCCCGGCACCGTGGGAGCGGAGATCCACGAATCGGTTCGTCCCGGCCCTGACGAACCGATCTTCCGGAAGCACTTTCCCAACAGCTTCAGGGAAACACCGTTGTTGGAACACTTGCGGTGCGCCGAGGTCTCCCGGCTGGTCATCGCCGGGATGATGACCCACATGTGCATCGATACGACGACGCGCGCTGCGGCAGACCTTGGCTTCGCCTGTTATCTGGCACAAGAGGCCTGCGCCACGCGGGCGCTGTCGTTCAACGGCCTTCGGGTGCCGGCCGAAAGCGTCCAGGCTGCATATCTCGCCGCGCTGAACGGTCTGTTTGCGAAGGTGTTGCCCACCAATGAATTGTGCGCCAACCTCTGAGCCGATGTCCAAGCGGATGCGCCTCCGGCACCGCGGCCAAGATGCCCCTTCCGCCTTATCGCTTGCGCACATGCACGATGCCCGTCATGAACGGATGCACGGTGCAGATGTAACGGAAGTCGCCTTCGCTGGCAAAGGTATGCTCGAACTTGTCGTCGGTATCCAGGCCCTTGGAGGCGAAACTCCTGTCGTTGCTGGTCACGGTATGCGGTGTTTCATCGTGATTGGTCCAGACGAGCTTGGTGCCGGGAGCAATCGAGATTTCCTTCGGGTCGAACGCAAACTTGGTGATGCTCACGCCGACGGTCGGCGCTGACGTCTGATACCGCCATCCAGTCCATCCCCGAGCCGGTTGCCTGGGCGACATTGAATCCGCGAACCGCCCGTATCGCCGAGGGCGAATGCGCCGACTCGGGATGAACGAAGACATCGATCGTATGCAGACGATAGTGGTAGACCAGTGTCGCGACAGGCTTCCCTTCAAGGGTATCGAGCCTGCCGCCGATCAGCGCAAAACTCTCTGTCGCCATGTCCTCGACGGGCGGCGAATAGTCGAGCCGCGCCGAGAGCCCCGGCTTGACCGTATGTTGGTCGGACGATGCGACCTCGACCACGTGATTGTTCAGCGTAGCCCGTATGTGGGTCGCCACCGCTTCGACCGCGAGGTCTTTGTTCGCGCGCCAATCCAGGGCCGCGGTGCCAAGGACAAAGGCCAGCATGGTCGCCGTGCAGCCGGCCAGCGCGCCGCCGGTGAGCCAGCGCCGGCGATCAGTCGCCTGACGTGACCGGCACGGTGCCGCGGCGCGCATCGCGCCGCAAGTTGCGCGCAGCCGCGCTCGCAACCCCGGCGATGCCGCGAAATAATTCAGCCGGCGTCGAGGTGCGGCAAGACCGGTTCCT
Source organism: Casimicrobiaceae bacterium (assembly GCA_050742615.1). Lineage (GTDB taxonomy): Bacteria > Pseudomonadota > Gammaproteobacteria > Burkholderiales > Casimicrobiaceae > PALSA-1003. The sequence goes on from JBOIGD010000262.1 coordinate 2,466, forward strand.
CGAAGCGCGGCTCCGACGAGTGGACGCTCCATCGCTTGTTGCCTGTACAGCGCTGCCGACGGGTTTATTCTCACGACAAGCAGAAAAGCGGCGGGATTGTGGACAAGCGTGGCCATGCCGATAGCCTCAGGCGTCATGTGGATCTGGCGTCGGCGCGGCAGGCGTGTGAGTCCTGTCCACCGCCCTCGGGCCGTAGGGCGGCCTGTCGTGAATCGACGGGTCAAGGCATCGTCCCGACCCCGACCGGATGTGGGACAGTCGGAGGCTCAGCGCTGGACTTGTCCCGCTGTCTGCCTGCTGCGCGGGACAACGGCGGCGGCGATTGTCCTAATAAGCTTTCTGGCTTGCCGTTCGATGGTGGCCACGCGCATCGGCGCAGCGCTCTCCGGCTCCCGCAGCGCGACGACGTTGGCGGTGGACCCTGCGACTGCGCTGGCGGACGCGAGCGTGGCAGCCTTCGGCGCCGCCAGGATGTCAGGTTGATGGTTGTCGGCTTCCACTATCGCCGGAACGATCACCAAGGCGGTTATGGTGAGCGCTGTCATGGCGAACGCGGTGATACCCAGGGCGAGGCGCGGTGTCGATGTTTTGTAGCGGTGCATCGTTATCCTCATGCTGTCGTTGCCGAAATATCGTTGGATTCAAAGTCCCATGCGGGGATCCCGCTCGGAAGACTGCGCGATCGTCCGCAAGATGCGCACGCGGGTTTGTTCGGCCTCCCCGGTCAATTCCGCTGCGACCGACCTTATTTCGCTGCGGTCGAAACCGAGGTCGCGCAGCGTACGGTCGTCGAGTTCGCTAAGCACGTTGTAGACGGCCCTTGCCTCGCCGCGCTGCGTGTGCCTTGCATAAATTCGGCGTGCGACGGTGCCGGCGTGGTGGATCGCCGCGACGATGTCCCCGAGCATGAACGAGCGGCAGGGGAGAGCGGCTTGGTGCGGTGGGTGGGTCCCCGGCGTCGCGGCGGATGCCGAATCGACGGTCGCAGCGTCGCGGCGACCGGTTGCCGCGGGCGGCGCCGACGGCTCGACGTCGTCCCTGGAGAGCGCCGGGTGTTCACGGGTAGCATCGTTTTCGGCGGATCCGTGCCATGGCACCACGCCCGGTGTGTCTCGGCTCGCGATGGAGCTGCCGGGCGCCGGCTCCTCAAGGGCCGCGGTATCGAACTCGTTTCCTTTGTACATGATGCTTTTAACCTTCATATCGGGCTCTATCGCTGGTCGGTTGCATGCATCGGCGACTTGACCGGGCTGTTACCCGGTTGTCCATGCGCGCCTGGCCTCCAAGCCCTGGGCCGCTGAAGCTGCAGGTGGGCCTGGGCGTCGCCGCCGCTTGCGGCAATGTCCATATCGAACTTCTGCGCGATGCGCATGATCGATGAATTGTCCGACCGGCAATGCATGTAGAGTCTCGGCACACGACGGGCGCGTGCGTGTGCCGCAGCGCGCCTGAACAGCGCGCTGCCGACGCCGCGGCGACGGTGCGCCGGCAGGACGGAGAGGGCGAGCTCGGCGAGATCGTCTTCGACGGCCATGTGCGCCACACCGATCAGGTCGAGGCGATCGTCGTGGATGCCGAAAACCGCGTCGCGGTCGAAATCGATTCGATCGACGTAGGCAGCGATCACCGTCGGTGCCAGCGACGAGCCGAACCGCAGGCTCCGGTCCTTCATGGGCAGGGCGAGGAAATGGGCCACGAGCGAGTCGCGTATGCACGCATTCAGATGCTGGATGGCGAAGGTCATCACGGCGTTTTTCCATTCGACTGCGGCGGGACAGAGGACAACATGGCCATCGCGCCGCGCCCGGCTTGGCTGCGAGCGCCACGCGAGGCCGCTGCTCCGGACGGATCGGCAGCGCTGCCCGACGTCTGGATGCGTTCGAGGATGGTCAGACCGCGGCGCCAGCTCATTGCCGCGAGCATTCCCCCGAGAAGGACCAGTGCTATCCCGGCCGACCACCTCGGTTCACCGCTGGACAACTGCAGCAAGCCGACGGCCAGCGTCGTCGCGCCGATCAATCCGACGTGCAGCCACAGGCTGGTCGCGACGAGGGCCCGGAACATCACCGCCGCCCAGCGGTCGCGCATGTCGTGCTTGAACATCGATCGAGCCTCCCAAAACCGCTGCTGCAGTGGGCAGTCTTGCTCACGGGTTCCGGTGAACCTTCGTGCGACGCGTCGCCGCGTCAATGCACTGGAATCTCCGGCAAGGTGCCGTTCCCGTGCACTCTATGGGGCGCCAGCCGCAGGCGGACTTCACCGGGCGGCCAATTTTGTTTCGTTTGTTTCATCGGCCCCCGATGCGCATCCCGGCGAGCGCGAGTGGACTTATCCTCCCGGTTCGGAGGGCTTGGCACAATGATCCGGTTGCGCACCCTAAGCATTTGCGATGCGATACCCGTTCGGCGTGGCGTGGAGCGAACGGCGGTCGTGCGATCGGCGGTCCGGGCTGGGCCGATGCGGGGCCTCCACGGCGCCGGCAGGGTGGCTGTATGATCTACGGCGCCGCCCGCGCTGGACACTATCGCCTGCCCGCCGAGGAAGCCCGAAGGAGTGGAGGAGCCCCTGTGAGCCCCAAGGCCACCATCCTGATCGTCGATGACGAGCCGGACGTCCGCGAAGTGCTGGAGGAATACTTCGTCGCCCACGGCTACGCGGCATTCGGCGCCGAAAGCGCCAGCGCCGCGCGACGAATGGTCGCCCAGCATCCGATCGACCTCGCGCTGGTCGACATCCACATGCCCGGGGAGGATGGGCTGAGTCTTGCGCGGCATCTGCGCGAGCGTTACGCGAGGATCGCGATCGTCATGCTGACTTCCGCTGCGACGGTCGTGGATCGAATCGTGGGCCTCGAAATGGGTGCCGACGACTACGTGCCCAAGCCGTTCGACCCGCGTGAGCTGGCGGCCCGCGTCAAGAGTGTCCTGCGCCGGACGTCCTCCGCGCGCCGTGCCGACATCGGCGGCGGCAGGATTCGTGTCGGCCGCTGCGTGCTCGACCTCGGCGCGCACAGGCTCATCGACGACAAAGGGGCGGAAGTGGCGATGTCCCCGCTCGAATTCGACCTGCTCAAGGCGTTTGCGGAACATCCCAACCGCGCCCTGTCCCGCGAGCGCATCCTGAATCTCAACGGGCAAGGGGACTGGGACCCATTCGACCGCAGCGTCGATCTGCGGGTCATGCGTTTGCGCAGAAAGATCGAGCCAGATCCCGAGCATCCGACCTTCATCAGGACGATCCGCAACGAGGGCTACATCTTCATACCGGACGGAGCGGGAATCGAATGAGGGAACGCCTGTGCGCGAGAAGACTTCTGTGCTTCGTCGCATTCATCGCGCTCCTCCTCACGCTGGCCGGTTGCATGCGTGGGCCGGAAAGCGCCCTGCGCATCGGGACCAATGTCTGGATCGGCAGCGAGCCGCTGTACCTGGCGCGGGAGCTCGGGCGTCTGGATTCCACCGCGGTGCAACTGGTCGAGTATCCGTCGGCGAGCGAAGTCCTTCGTGCTTTTCGCAACCAGGCCATCGATGGCATGGTCATCAGTCTCGACGAGCTGTTCGGGCTCGCGGCGGATGGGTTTCAGCCGCGGATCATCCTGGTGGTGGACGTTTCGCACGGGGCCGACGTGGTCGTGGGCCGTCGCGGCATGCGGACGATGCATGACCTCAAGGGCAAATCGGTCGCGGTCGAAAGCAGCGCCCTCGGCGCCTTTGTGTTGAGTCGGGCGCTGGCCCTCAACGGCATGGAGGCCGGCGACGTCAACGCCGTCCACCTGGAGTCGAACGAGCAACCCGATGCGTTCGAGAACGGCGAGGTGGATGGCGCCGTCACGTTCGATCCGTATCGCACCCAGTTTCTCCGAGCCGGTGCCAAGACCCTGTTCGACAGCACGCAGATTCCGGGTGAGATCGTCGACCTCCTGGCCGTGCGTGCCGGCGTCCTCGACAAGGACCCCAAGGCGATTCAGGCCTTGCTTGCCGGCTGGTTCGACGCGATCGACTACATGAAGCGCGATCCGAACGACGCGGCGCGCCGCATGGGAATTCGGCAACAGACGACCGGCGAGCAGTTTCTCGAGGCGCAGGGCGGCCTCCATGTTCCGTCCCGCGAAGAAAATCTCAGGATGCTCGGCGGGGCGTCCCCGGAGCTTTCGGTAACAGGACGCCATCTGATGGCCTTGATGATCGACGCGAAGCTGCTGCGCACCGGACTGGACATCGAAGGCCTCCTCGCACCGGGACCGCTGGCGGAACTGCCCAGATGAGAAGGACTGGGCCGAGATGCAGATGCGTCTTCCGGAGAAGCAGCGAAGCCGCGACGGCCGCGACGGTGGTTGGCCGATGAGTCTGCGCGTTCCGGCCTCGCTCAAGTTCACGGTTCCGCTCATTCTGCTGGGCTTTGCCGCGGCGCTCAGCACGGTAAACCTGCTCTACCATGTGCCTCAGGCCGAACACGCGGCGGAGGAAGACAATCGCAAGCGGTTGGCTCAGGAGATGTCCCGCCTGCAAAGCACCTTGGAGTATTTGTTGCTCAAGGGCGAGCTCCCCGCCGCGCAACACGAGATTGCCGTGCTGGCACACAATCAGGATGTCATTCTCGCCGCGCTCACGGACGACCAAAATGCGGTCATTGCCGCGACGCGGCGCGCCTGGCTGGGGCGTCAAATAGCGGATGTGTTGCCGCAATTCGATCTCAAGCAAGCCGCCGGGGCGATTCACGAACGCCGCGCGGGAATGACTACCGACGCAGACGGCACCGAGTTGCTCGGATACGCAGGCGTTCTGCTGGGCGGCAACCGTGACGAACTACGTCCCTCCCGAACCGGCAGCTTGTTCCTGGCCTACGATCTCAAGCGCTACAAGGCGGAAGCTCGCGCGCAGGTCGTTCAACAATCGATCTACTGGGCCGGGTGGGTGACGGCGCTGGCGCTGGCCATGTGGCTGGTGTTTCATTTTCTGCTCACTCGGCGCACCGCGCGACTGGTCCACGCAGCCGAACAACTCGCAGCGGGGGACGTGACCGCCCGCAGCGGCCTGAAGGGCACCGACGAACTCGGGCGACTGAGCCGCGCCTTCGATGCGATGGCGCTCGAGGTGGCCGCCACGCAAACCAGGCTGCACCAGGATATCGCCGAACGGCAGCGCTCGGCCGTCGCTCTTCGGGTGTCCGAAGCGAGCTACCGAGCGATTTTCGACGCCGCCGAAGATGCGATCTTCGTGCACGACGCTGAAACGGGCGCGATCGTGGACGTCAATGCCATGGCCTGTGCCACCTTTGGCTACACCCGCGAGGAGTTCCGGCATCTCGACGTCGGGACCCTGGGGACGGGCGAGCGTCCGTATACCCAGCGTGACGCGATGGAACTGATCGCGCGCGCGTCTACCGGGGAGCAGCAGCAGGTCGAATGGCATGGCAAGAGCAGGGACGGCAGCCTGCGCTGGCACGAGGTGTTCGTCAAGCGCGTAACCATCGGCGGAAAGGATCGGGTGCTGGCGCTGGCGCGCGACATCACCGACCGCAAGATGGCCGAAGCCGCCCTGCGCTCGAGCGAGGAACAGTATCGCTCCATGTTCAATGCATCGATCGACGGACTGGCGCTGTGGAACGCCGCAGGCGAGATCGTCGACACCAATCCCGCACTCTGGCGGATGTACGGCTACAGCGAGAGCGAGTTCTCCGCCTTGTCCCCGGGAACCTGGGAAGGGCCGTGCTATCACCTCGACTTTCTTCGCGCGGTCGTTGCCGGCGAATCGCTGCACTCCGAGGTGACGGAGCAGCGCAAAGATGGCTCGGCCCTGGAGCTCGAAGTGCACGGAATCCCGATGCAGTACCAGGGACGGCCCCATGTGCTGACCATCGCCCGGGACATCACCGAAAAGAAGCGCTCAACGGAGGAATTGTCGCAGCAGCGCGAATCGCTGTACCAGCGCGAGAAACTCGCTGCCCTCGGCTCGCTGCTCGCCGGTGTTGCGCACGAGCTCAACAATCCGCTATCGGTCGTTGTCGCCCGGGCGGTATTGCTGGAGGAACAAGGGGACCCGACGATCCGGGCCGCGGCGCTGAAGATTCGTACCGCCGCCGAGCGCTGCGCGCGCATCGTGCGCACGTTCCTTGCCATGGCCCGGCAGCAGCGGCCCGAACGCGGGCCGGTAGCCGTCAACGACGTCGTCATGGCCGCGCTGGACATAGCCAGCTACGCCATACGCACCAGCAGCATCGAGGTGACGCTCGATCTGTCGAAGGATGTTCCGCTCATCCGCGCCGACGCAGACCAGCTTCATCAGCTGTTGCTGAACCTCGTCATCAACGCGCAACAGGCCATGCAGGATCAGGATGCTCCGCGCTGGATACGGGTGACCAGCCGTTTCGACAAACGCGCGGACGAGATCCGCATCATGGTTGCCGACGGCGGGCCGGGCATTCCGTCACATCTTCGCGCGCGCGTCTTCGATCCGTATTTCACCACCAAGCCGGTGGGAGTCGGGCTGGGCGTGGGATTGGCTGTCAGTCTGGGCATCGTCGAAGCCCACGGCGGGACGCTGACCGTCGATTGCCCGATCGACGGAGGCTCGATATTTACCATTGCGCTCCCGGTCGGCGCCGTCGATGCGACCGTCGCCGAGACCGGACCGTCGCCAAGAGCGGGTACAGACTCGCACACGATACTCGTCGTCGACGACGAGGCGGAGATCCGCGAGACCCTGGCCGCCATCCTGACAGGCGCGCGCCACCGGGTGGTGACCGCGGGTTCGGGGCGCGAAGCGCTGGAGCGCATGGCATCGGAACACTACGATGTGATCCTCACCGATATCCGGATGCCCGATATCGACGGACGGACGCTGTACCAGGAGATCGCCCAGCGCTGGCCGACGCGGGCGGGGTGCGTCGTATTCGTGACCGGGGATACCCTGGCCTCGACATTGCGGGATTTTGTCTCCGAGAGCGGCCGCCCCGTGATCGAGAAACCGTTCCTGCCGAGCGAAGTTCGCCGCGTGGTCGCCGAGCTGGCTGCCGGCGACGCCGTTCCACCCGGCTAGGCGCCCCGCGCTGGCGGCACCTGGGCGCGGCGCGGTCCGATAGCGCCGTCTGATCGCATTGCCGGAACGATCCCGCAGAACCATCGACCGCGTGTCGGGAGCGCCTGGCCGAGCGCGCGCTCCTCGTCATGTTCATGACCGATCGTCGTCGACGGCGTGCAGGGCACACGAAACAAAGGAAACAAGAACAGCCTGTCGGTGAAGTGTGCCTGCCATAGCTGGCGCCTAGACTGCACGACTTCCCC
>JBOIGD010000263.1:0-20861 GCA_050742615.1 Casimicrobiaceae bacterium
CGATACTTGCCTGCTCGCGACAAGCGCCGCAAGGCCCAGGGCATCGCAACGGGCGTACTCGGTGAGCTTCATAGCGGACACCCTACAAGGAAGCCCATGGGCTCGGTAACCAGATGGCACGGAATGACGTGATCCGCGTCCGGCATCAGCACGTTGGCCTGTGCCGGGATTTTGCCACTTTCGATGCTGCCGATCTGAAGAGGCCCCGATGGATGCGTTGTCCGAGGTGCTGGGTGCCGTGCGGCTCACGGGCGCGGTGTTTTTCCAGGTGGAATTGCGCGAGCAATGTTCCTATGTCACCGCGCCGGCACGCAAGATTGCCAACGAGCGGACGCACGCGACCATCAAATCTACGACTCGACGCGCCGGCTGTTCCGTCGGCAATGCTGGGGATTGGCGCTGGGTCGATGGTCTGGCAGCTGCGCCACGTATCGGGCCGCGTAGGGCCTGTTCCGCAGGCTACGGGCTTCGCCTCCTGCGGCGCTACGGCTTCGCCCCGACCGCGACCACCGTGAGCTCCTGGTTCTTCACCTGCTGGATCAGCGCCCCGGTAACGGTGAGGAATTCCAGGTTGATGTCGGCCTTGTCGTTGGGATTGAGCACCGCGCGCCTGGTCGAAGCCGTCGCCGTGCCGAGCACTTTCCCATTGGCGTCGAACACTTTGCCGGCGACCTTGATCGATCCTACCGGGACGGCGGTGAGGTTTTGCACGGTGCCCTTGATGTGCAGGTGCCCCTCGCCGCAGACGTACTGACCCGGCGCCATTCCCGGATGCACTTCGGTGCTCGCGACCTCGATCCTGATGGCTTCGCTGACCGCGGCGGCGAGCGCCGCGCCGGTGGCGCCGAGCATGACGAGGGCGGCGATGGGCCACGCGATAGCTTTCATGGGTTTTCCTCCGGATGGGCGGCGCCGCAACGAACCGATGCGGGCGATAGCCAATGCAACATACGCCTCGGCCTCGGCGCGGGCAAGTCTCTATCCGCGGGCGCTCAATCCCGGTTGCAGGATCTTCTGGCCGCGCAATAGCCGCACTGCGCCGCCTGCTTTGCGATGAATGGTCCGGCCCTCGCCGTTGACGTGCAGGGTGACGCTCGCCATGTGCATTCCCTTTCAGCGCGGCCAGAAGAAAATCATCGCATCGGACCCCCGCCTTGTCCAGCCGAGGCGCGACGACGGGCGCCGGCGTGGTTACAATACGGGCCGCTCGCCGTTCGGCATTTGGCGAAATCAACGAGGGACAGACCCTCTTCGACGTTCGTCTGGAATCGGCGTCTGTCGCCGGTGCTCACTACAGGGAGAAGAAAAATGCGGTTCCATCGATACTCTGCCGTTGTCGTCAGCGCCGTCCTGCCGTTCATCCTGCTCGCTTCGGGCGAGTCGGTTGCCGCCAAGTCCGAGATCAAGGGAGCGGCGATCCTCGATCACCCGTGCGGCAAGGTGTCCGTCAAGCAGATGGGCCTCGCCCATGCCGGCAAGATGGACGAGGCCAACAAACTGACCACCAAGGAAATGCAGGATCAGTGGAAGGCCATGCCCGCCAAGGACAAGGCGATGATGTCGGGCATGATGAAGGAGATGTCGCAGACGGAGGCCGCCTATTCGGCCGATATCAAATCCAACGGTGTTCTCGTCGTCGACGGCCAGGCTGCAACATTGACCGTCAAGAAGACGACCAAGGACGCGAACGGAAGCAGCACGTCGACGACGACGCAGAACTTCAAGATCGACGGAAGCCAGTGCCTGGTCAGCCGGTAGACCGGCGCCGCGTCGGTTGAGGCCACGGCCCGCGCCGCGAACGGCGCGGGCGACCCGCCGATGTTACGGGCGCGACTCCCGCCCGGGACCGCGGCGAGCGCGAAGCACCGCAAGCCCGCCGGCCGCGAGCAGGACGAGCAAAGCCAGCAAGGCCTGCACCGACAGCGTCGGGATCATCGCCGCTGGGACTTGCGGGATCAGCGAAATGTTGTCGATGAAATACGACACGTCGGTGGTGCTTCTCGGCCCGCCAGGCGTGCGGGCATCGAGCTCGCCGGCGAAGATGATCGTCGCCGAGGTGCTGGAAGCGGTGAATTTGGTGGTGACCGTGTGCCAGTTGTTGTCCAGGAACTCGGTGAGGCGCAGCGGGCTGGCCGGCTCGCTGTTCAAGAAGATGCCGAAGCTCTTGCCGGTGCCGCCACCGGAGGAGTCGACGTGCAGCATCACATCGACCTTGATCGTGTAGGTCGTCCCGACTGTCAGTCCGTTGATCGTCTGGGCGGCGGCCGGGTCGGAATCCGATTCGCCGCAGGCGTTGAGGCGGATCGATCCGGGAGGATTGCCGGTCCCGCTATCCCACGCTTCGTCGCCGCAGCCGCCGCCGAGGCTCCAGCTGCCGGCGTCCGAGTCGAGCGTACCGTTGGCGACCAACTGCGCGTGGGCCGGGGCCATGCACAACAAAAACGCGGCAGCGGTCAGCAGGTGCGAGATTCTTCCCATGGGAACCCCTGTAAACGGACAGCTGGCGCGTAATATAGCGCAGTCTGCTGCGAACCGGTTTTTGGCCGCGCCGGCGCCGCGAGGTGACGCCCCGGGGCGCGCGGACGAGCATCGGACGCGAGGGGCGCCTGTGATCCGGTGCCTGTTTTGACAGGATATTCCCGGGTTGGCATGCGATATGCGTAACCACGTCCGCCATGCCTGGGACCCCATTGCGCCACCGCGACACCGGCGTCGAGCCGGCGCCGGAATTCGCGAGCGACGCCGAGATCGCGCTCGCGGAACGTTTGCGGCTTCAACTCGAGGAGCGATACTTCGGCCGAGCCGCCACGCCGCCGCTTTTGCCGGCGCGGTCTGACAAGGATCGCTGACCGGATCGACCGGGCACGTCCCATGCATCTTCGCCACTGCCTCGCCTCGACCATCGTCGGCTTGCTGGTCTCGACCGGCGCGTCCGCGCTGGATGTCAACGTCGTAGGCCTGTTCCCGAACAAGGCCGTCGTGCAGATCGACGGCGGCGCGCTGCAAACGCTCTCGGTCGGGCAGAAGACGCGCGAGGGCATCGTGCTGGTGTCGGTCGAGTCGGATGGCGCGACCTTCGATATCCAGGGACGGCGCATGGCGCTCGGGCTGGGCCATGCGCGCATGCAGGCGAGCGCGGCGGCCGCGTCCGCGAAGCTGACGACGGACGAACGCGGCCACTATGTCGCCGACGGCCAGATCAACGGCGTCGCGATTCGATTCACCGTCGATACCGGCGCGACGTTCATCTCGCTTCCGGCCAGCGAGGCGCGTCGTCTCGGGCTCGACTACCGCAACGCGCCGAAGGCGGCGATGGAGACGGCCAACGGCATCGTCGCGGCCTACCGCGTCAAGCTCGATACGGTGCGCGTCGGGCAGGTGAGCCTGAACAACGTCGACGCCGTGGTCATGGAGGGCGACAGCCTGCCCGTCGCCCTGCTCGGCATGAGCTTCCTGAATCGCATGGACATGCGGCGCGAGGGAGCGATCATGACGCTGACCAAGCGCTACTAGAGGCGCTGGCAGCGCGTCGTGCCCGCGCCTCTAACCGGGAAACGGCACGCCGGATATTCTCGCGCACTCCGCGACGAGCCGATCCTGGATTGTTTCCTCGCGCGCGGCGGGCGCCGAAGCGCGCCGTTTCTGATGATAAAAATATTGTCCGGTAACCATCGCCTCGGGATCGTTGCTGGTCGCAAGCCATACCTGCGTCTTGGCGCCTGCGGCCAGATCGTCCGGCGCTCCCGGGCCGCCCATCCTGGTCGCCACCCAGCCGGGCTCCAGCGCATTGGAAAGCACGTCGGGCCACTTTCGCGCCACCGCGAACGCCAGGATCACGTCGTGCAGTTTGGAGTCCGCATAGGCGCTCGAGCCGCTCCAGCGCCGCTCGTTCCAAGTGAGGTCGTCGAGGCTCGGGTCGCCGTTTCGATGCAACCCCGAGCTCAGGTAGACCAGCCGTTTCGGTTGACGGATCAGTGCAGTCAGGACGTAGGGGGCCAGCGTGTTGACCGCGAACACGTGCGGCAGCCCGTCGACGGTCGCGATGCGGTTTCGCTCGCGGTAGCCGACGCCGGCGTTGTGGATGACGGCGTCGAAGGCGCCGAGCGCATTGACCTCGTCGGCGATCCGGCGGCACTCGGCGATGCTGGAAAGGTCGCCGGCGACCGCGGTCTCCGCGCCAGGTACGGCCGCCAGCGCCTCCTTCGCGCGCACCGGGTTGCGCGCGTGCAGCACGACGCGATGGCCGTGGTCGACCATGAGCCGGGCGGCCATTCGACCGAGGCCATCGGCCGCGCCGGTGACGAAAATACGTGCCATTGCCGTAGCAGTGCTCTCGCGTCAAACGTTCATTTCGAGCAGCGCATAGCTCAGCGACTTGCCGTACGCTGCCTCGGATCGACGGGCATCGATTCCACGCGGCCCGCGCCTAATCCATCAGATCCACCAGTTGCCGCAGCACCGCCGGTCGATCCGCGATCACGGCCAGCTCCCATTGGCGGGCACGGGCCAGCGCGGCATGCATCGCGTCGCGGCGAGCGGCGATGGCCCGCATCGCGGCGTCGACCTCGTTCGCGCAAACCGGGCCGCGCGCGGTCCCGGTCAGCGACAGCGCCAGACCGAACCTCTGGCATTTCGCCGCGAGCGCGGGCTGGTCCCAGAAAAACGGATACGAGATCATCGGCGTGCCGTGGAAGATCGCCTCGTGCGTCGAATTGAGGCCGTGGTGGGTGATGAACGCATCGGCTTCCCGCAGCATTTGCCACTGGTCGACATAGGTCTCCACGGTCACGCCGGGGATGGCAAGCGCCGCCATGGCGTCGGGGCCGATCTGCGCGCCGCCGAGCCCGATGACCGTGCGCATGCCGTTCCTCGACAGCGTGTCCGCCATGACGCGCAAGGCCTGCAAGGCATCGGCCTGCCACGAGCGCCAGATGACGGTGCCGAAGGCGATGTAGACGGTGCGCGGCCGGGCCGCGCGATCCCGCCGCCGCGCAGCTCCGTCCTCGCCGCGCCAGGGCAGGTCCTCGCGCGCGGGGATCGAGCCGAAGAACGCCAGCGGCGCGAACGCTTGCCGCTCCATTGGGTCGAGGAACTCCGGCGGCTCGCAGTAGATGTTGAGCAGTGGGCTCAGCGACGACACGTAACAGAACGGGGAAGCGTCCGCCAACCCGTACCTGTCGCGCAGGATGCCGACGGCGCGCAGGCACTCCGGCGCGAGACGCACGCGCGAATCCTTCTGCAGCATCGCCACGAAACGCTCGGGCGCGACGTTGTGACCCGAGCAGACGTTGACCCGCGGCACGCCGAGGCGCGTCGCGACGACGCGCCCGATAACGGTGAACAGGTCGTGGATGATCAGCGAAGGCTTGAGCGCCGCGACAGCGCGCGAGACCTCTTCGGCGAATCGCGCGGCGTAGCTGACGAACCGGCAGGGCACCGGGAACGAGCTGTCGTCGGCTTCTTCCAGCGGGTATGGCGTGAACATGTCGCAGAAGATTCCGCGGGCTCGCTCGACCTCGGCGGCGAATTTGCGGTGCGTGAACACGTGCACCGCGATGCCGCGCATCGACAGGCCGTGGATCAGCGGTTGCAGCCGGCGGAAGTGGCCCGCTTCGGGCATGCACAGGACGGCTGCAGAGCGCTGCCCGGTGTGGGCGCGCTGGTCCTCGACCGGCATCAAGCAGCGCCGCCGCGGTCGTCGCGAGCCGGGCTCCCGCCATCCGGCAGCAGCACCCGCGCGATCTCGTGCTCGGGCAACCCGTTCACCCACGGGTAGGTCGACAGGCGGACCGGCTGCCCCTTCAGTGCGACGAGGGTGACGCGGTCGTCGGCCTTTCCGGGTTCGAGCGGGACGTGGCATTCGACGACCGAGGTGAAGCCCGCGGCGCCGAGCGCGCGCAGCAGCGCGGCGCGGGTGAAGCGGAAGGCGAACGCGTTGTCGATCGAGCGCAACAGACGGCCGCGCCGCACGTCGGCGGTGTCGGCGTCCTCGTGCTCGCGATGCCGCCGGCCCTGGTAGGCCTCGCCGCGCCATTCGACCTCGGTCTCGGCCGCGAGGCTCAACAAGGTGTCGACCACGAGCATCCGCGTGCAGAGGTCCGCGACCTGGGCCAGGACCGCGAACACTTCGGGTGCGTCGAGGTGATAGAGGAGTCCCAGCAGATACACGACGTCGAACGTCCCGAGGGTCTCGCGCGTGGCGCTGCGCACGTCCTGCTGCTCGAAGCGGACGTTGCGAAGCCCATGCCTCGCCGCGACGCGCGCCCCGTCGTCCATGCGTTCGCGGCGGGCGTCGAGCGCGAGCACTTCGGCGCCGCGCAGGCCGGCTTCGATCGCGTAGACGCCTTCGCCGCACCCCAGGTCCAGGATGCGCAACCCGGCGAACGGCCGCGCGGCCAGGTCGCGGGTGAGCTGCATGACGCGCCGGACCTTGACCGCGTTCGCCGGTCCCGCCTGCGGAACGCAGGGACCGCCTTCGCGGCCCTTGCGCGCGAACAGATCCAGCGCCGCGCGGTCGAGGTCGCGCGATTGCTCGGTCATCGGGAAATCGGCAACGCCGCCGCGGCCGCGGCGACCAGGTGAAGGATTTTCCCGCCGGCGGAGATGCGCGGGGCCGCGCGCTCGACCTGCAGGAACCCCGCGTCCTGCCATTGCGCGGCCATGTGCCGCGTCGCCTGCGATCCGGCGGCGATCGCTGCCAGGAACGTGTGCAGGACCGCGCCAGCGTCGACCGCGCCGATCGCCGGGTGCACCAGCAGCCGCAGCCGCGGCGCGCCGTTCTCGGCGTCGTCTTCGATCAGCTGAAAGTCTGCCGGCCCGCCGCCGAAGCGCTGCGGCAGGACTTCCTCGAGCACGCGGACGACGTCGGTGTCCTCGAAGCTCACGCCCCCGGCGGTCAGCTTCTCGAAGCTCCGCACGGTGTGGAGGTGCGCGCGCCAGCCTATCGCTTCCATCGGACAGCCGCAACGGCGCGTGACCATTGTCGCCTTGTCGCCCATCGATACGTTGAGCAAAATCAGTGGCGAGGACGGCAGCAGTGAGGACACCAGCAGCGCGCCTTCGGGAAACGGCGGGCCGTCGGCCTGCACGACGGCATTGACGTCGTCGAAGACATGGACGTCGTCGGGAGCGGCGGGCGCGAGGCAGCCGTAGCCGATCGTCCCGCCGGAGTCCGCGCTTCCGTAGTCGGGCACCGCCTCGCCGCGAGCGCGGCGGATGACCGCGAGCCGCGCCGCGGTCACCGGCTCGCCCGTGATCGTGAACCGGGAGCCGGCGAGATCCACGCCGGCCGCCTGCGCCGCTTCGCACAGGCGCACGGCGGAGCTCGGAGCGCCCCACAGATGCGGCGTTTCGCCGGTGTCCAGCACGCGCCGCATCCACGCCACGATCGGGGTCGGCGCGGAAACGGGCGCATATTCGGGCCGCGGCATGCGCACCCCGCCGAGCCGGCCCGCCAGCGCGACCATACGCGCCGTCCAGCGGAGGCGCGATTCCATACGCGGGTCGACTTTGCAGAACCACCGGGCCGCCGGCACGCCCCATGCCGAATACCAGAGCACCGGAATCAGGGCTGGCGCGCCCCAGATCGCCGTCCGCCAGCGCGCACCGCCGCGCGCGTGCTGCGCCAGGAACATGTTGACGGCCCGGTCGCGAATGCCATCGAGGTCGAAGCGCATGCGTCGCGCCGTCCCGCGGCTGCCGCTGGTGCGCGCCCACAGAAGCGGCACCGGCAGCGGATTGCGCAGCGCCTCCGGATCGACCACCACCGTCGTGCTGCCGCGAACCGCGGGGCGGCGCCCCTTGAACTCGTCGACGGTCAGGTAGACGCCCTTTCGGGCGAGCGCGCGCAGTGAATCGTCGACCCCCTCGCGGCGCACCAGCCGCTCGAGATCACCGTATTCGCATCCCGCGGCCCGCAGCAGCGCCGCGTACGGATTGCCGGCATCGGCGAAGATCGCGGCCCGGGCGAGATGAAGAAAATTGTCCTCGCGCTGCTCGCGGCGGCGCAAAACGATGGCCAGCGACGCCGGGACCGTCAGCGGATGCCGCAGAAGACCGGGAAGCCGGCGGATGACCCGCAGCGCCATGGCGACGTCGCTCGGCAACGAAGGCCTGGGCTGCGCCGAGGCGGCGGTCGGGGTTGTCCGCCGTTCGGCCGGCTCGCCCGGGTCGGACTCGGCGACGATCATTGAAGTAATCTACTTGACGCGGCGATACGCGGCAACCGGCAGGTTCGGCGGACGATCCGCAAACTCGCCCACACGAACGGGCATCCTGCGGCAGAAACTCGCCGTTGACCCGCGCCATCCGATCCGAAATACTCACCGTCGTGCGAGCGAATTGCCATTGGGTCGGCCGGCGCGGGGTGGCCAGCCGCCGCGAGACGACCTGCGCATCCGAGCGCGCAAATCCGATGGTTGCGACGGCCGGCCGCGACGGCCGCCCGCGTAAACCGGCGCGTCCGTCGGCCGTCGATCGAAGCGCGGCGCCGTCACGTTGAACATTCTTTGCGTCGTCGAGGAGGGAACCTGGGCGGAGCGCCATATCGCAGGATCACTCCGCGCGCTGGGGCACGGCGTGACCGTGTTCCACCACAGCTCCGTCGGCGTAGGGGAGTTCTACGGAAGGGCGCGAGCTCGTGAACGCGCCGACAAGAACCGGCAACTGCTGGCGCTGGTACGGGCGTTGCGGGACGAGTCGGGCCTACAGCTCATTTTCTGTTATGTGTACGACGACTTCCTGCAGGAAGACACGGCACGCGCGCTGGCGCGGCTCGGTGTCCCGATGGTCAATTACAACGTCGACATGGTGAGCAAGTGGTTCCGCCAGACGATCACCGCGCCGTATTTCACCCGGATGCTGTGCGCGCAGCGAGCCAACATGGCCGAGCTCGCGCGCTACAACCGCAGGGTGTTGCATTTCCCGATGGCGGCGATGGCGGCGATGGCGGCCGCGCCGGGCGATGCTGCCGGGAAGGCGCCGCCGGCCGCTCCGGTGACCTTCGTCGGCACGCCGACGGTCTGTCGGGCGCGCGTCTTGCGACGCCTGCACGAGGACGCGATACCGCTGGCCATCTACGGGAAATACTGGCAGCAGCGCCGCTACGTTCCCAAGCCCGCGAGCCGCGAGAAAATGCTGCACGATATCCGGCATTACGCGGTGGCGAAATGGCGCGCGGACGGACTCGAGGGCCTCGCCTCGGCGCTGGGCCAGCGTCTTCGGCCGGGTCCCGCCACGCTGGATGCCGGCCTGCCACCGAGTCTTTTTGCGGGGTTCGTGCCGGAGCCCGCGCTGCGTTTCCTGTTTGCACAAAGCGCGATCAACCTCGGTTTCACGCGGGTGTCCGGCGCCGATCCGGATGCCCCGGGGACCCATCAAGTCAGGCTTCGCGATTTCGAGGTGCCGTCGGCAGGAGGCTTTTATCTGGTCGAGCGGGCCGACGAGTACGACGAGTATTTTAGACCGGGTGTCGAAGTCGAGACCTGGCGCACCCCGCAGGAGTTGATCGACAAGATCCGCTACTATCTAGACCACGCAAGCGAACGGCAGCGGATCGCCGCGGCGGGCAAGCGCAGGGCCGAGGCCGGACACACCTGGGCCCACCGCTTTGCCATGTTGTTCGCGGACCTGGGCCTCGCCGGCTGAGGTCGCGGACCGCCGGACGGGCCGCGGCAGCGCCGCGGCCCGAGCCTCGATCTACTTCTTCTTAGGCTTCCAAAGGCCCAGCATCGCGCCGGTGGGATCGACGATGATCGACAGCCACCCCATTCCCATGACCTCGGTCACGCCTTTCATCACCTTGGCGCCTAGCGACGCGGCTTTCTTGGTCGATGCGTCGATGTCGTCGACCAGCACGTAGGCCATCCACATCGACGTCCCACCCGGCATCGGGTTTTTCATCATCCCGCCGCCGGTGCCTTCGCCGACACCGATCATCGTGTAGGTGTTGCCATCGCCCATCGGCACGTCCTCGAGCTTCCAGTCGAAGAGCTTGCCGTAGAAATTTTTTGCCTTGGCGACATCGTTGGTGGCGAGCTCGACGTGAACGAACGGATTGGCCATCTTGGATCTCCTGGTGGTTGGAACGATTCAACGGACGAGGTGGCGGCCCAGACGGTCCAGGCAGCCGGTCCACCCGTGCTGATGCTTGTCGCGCGCTTCGGTATCGGCGAACCGCTGATGCGTGAGCAAGAGCTCGGTGCCGGCGCCGGAGGGTTTCAGCTCGAGCGTGACCTGCGACTCGCGCTCGGGCGTGCTTTCCCACGCCCAGGTATAGACGAGTTTCCTGCCGGGCACGATCTCCTTGTACACGCCGCCGACGCGGTGCATCTCGCCGTCCGGGGCGGGCATGACGATCCGGTAACGTCCGCCGACGCGGAGGTCGATCGTGACCTGCGCTTCGCCGAAGTCGTCGCTCGGCCCCATCCAGTACTTCATTTTTTCGGGGTCGGTGAACGCGGCGTAGACGGCGGCGACCGGAGCCTGGTAGATGCGCCGGATCTGGAGGCTGGTTTTTTCGTCGGTAATGGTTTCCATGTCGGATTCTCCGGTTGCTCCAGAAACGCGCTCAGCCTGTCGAGTCGCGTGTTCCAGAATTCCTCGTGGCGCTCCAGCCACTCGAGCGCGCTCTTCATTGCTCCGTTCTTCAGGTGGCAGCTCACCACGCGCCCGGTCTTGCGGCGCTCGATCAGCCCGGCGTCGGCCAGAATGCCCAGATGCTTGATGAACCCCGTCAACGACATCGGGAAGGGCTCGGCCAGTTCACCCACCGAGCGCCCGCCCCGGCGCAGCGCCGCGAGCACGGCACGCCGCGTGGGATCGGCCAGGGCGCCAAAGACCGCGTCGAGCCGGTGCTGCGAAAAGTGAACCATATGGTTCAGTATGCACGCGTTCCGCGACCGTGTCAAGCGTCCGGGTTTGGAACTTCTGGCTCAGCACACTAGCGCATCCCGAGGCGGGCATTTGCGATCGCGCCGGCGGCTTCGCGCGGCGCCGAGCGCGAGTATTGCGTCGGGACGTGAATCTGCGCGCCCAGCGCCGCCGCCGCGTGCCACGGCCAGCGCGGATCCCAGAGCATCGCGCGCGCCATCGCCACCAGATCGGCTTCGCCCGAGGCGACGATCGCTTCCGCCTGCCTGGGATTGGTGATCAGTCCCACCGCGATCGTCGGCACCGACGTCGCGTCGCGAATCGCCCGCGCGAACGGCACCTGGTAGCCGGGACCGAGCGGAATCTTTTGCGCGGGCGAGATGCCGCCGCTCGAGGCATCGATCCAGTCGCAGCCGGCGGCCTCGAGGCGCCTTGCAAACGCGAGCGAATCCTCGATCGTCCAGCCGCCGTCGATCCAGTCGGTCGCCGAGATGCGCACGCCCAGGGGTCTGTCCTGCGGCCACGCGTCGCGCACCGCGCCGAATACTTCCAGCGGAAAGCGGACCCGGCGGTCGAACGAGCCGCCATACGCGTCGTGGCGCCGGTTCGACACGGGGGACAGGAATTCGTGCAGCAGATAACCGTGCGCGCAATGCAGCTCCAGCGCGTCGATGCCCAGGCGGGCCGCGCGCTTCGCGGCGGCGACGAAGTCGCCCTTGATCCGCGCCAGGCCCGCGGCGTCGATTGCCGCCGGCGCCGGTTCGTCGGGCAGTTGCGCGATCGCCGAAGGGGCGACCGGCGTCCAGCCGCCCTGCGTGACCGGAATCAGCTGCCCGCCCTCCCAGGGCAATCGCGACGAGGCCTTGCGCCCGGCGTGGGCGAGCTGCATCGCCACCGGCACCGGCGGGGCGAGCTTGCGCGCGATCGGCAGCCGCTCGCCGATCGCCTTCTCGCAGGGGTCGTCGTACAGGCCGAGGCAGCCGTAGGTGATGCGCCCGGTCGCCGCCACCGCGGTGGCTTCGATGGTGAACATGCCCGCGTTCGATTGCAGCAGCTGTCCCCAATGCACGAGGTGCCAGTCGGTCGCGCGACCGTCGACGGCAGAATACTGGCACATCGGCGAGACAACGATGCGGTTGGCGAGCGCGAGTTGGCGGAGCTTGAAAGGCGAGAAGAGGACGGAGGACATGGCGACGGGACGAGGAATGCAAAATCGCGAGCGTATCCGATTTTATCCATCCCGCAGGAGTCTTGGCCTGCTGGCAGGATAATTGCATCGCGAGGTCCATGCGAGCAATCCGTGCGATTGGATCGGAGCAGTGCCGCGCGCCGTCACATATGGGTGCTGCACGTCAGGACGACCCCGCCGATATTGTCGTGGTGCCCTTTCGTGACACCACCCGCGGCCGTGGCGAAAAGCCGCGCCGCAATTCTCTGTTCGGACTTCCCGCCGCCCCCTCGATTCCCGACCGCGCCCGCGAGCTGAGGTTTGTCCGCCGCATCCATCGGATGCGGATTTTGGGACTCGTTCTGGGCTGCGTGTGCGTCGGCTCGGTCCTGCGCCTGCATCAGGCTTCGCCGGCGTGGTGGATCCTGCTGGCCATCCACGTGCTGGTCTGGCCGCACGCGGCCCGTCTGCTGGCGACGCGCAGCGCGAATCCGCAGGGCGCGGAGATCGGCAACCTTCTGGTCGACTCCGCGCTCGGCGGCGTCTGGATCGCGGCGATGCAATTCAATCTGCTGCCCAGCGTGGTGCTGGCGACGATGCTTTCGGTCGACAAGGTCGGCGTCGGCGGCATGCCGCTGATGGCCAGGACGTCGGCGCTGCTGCTTGCGACCTGCGTGGTGACGTCGGCCCTGCTCGGTTTTCCGGTGCAGATCACGACGCCGCTGGACGTGATGCTGGCCTGCCTGCCGCTGCTGGTCGTGTATCCATTGGCGCTGAGCAGCGTGACTTACTCGCTCGCGAGCAAGCTGGCGCGGCAGAACAGGCGGCTGGACGAGTTGGGTCGGACCGACGGGCTCACCGGACTGGCCAATCGCCGCCAGTGCCTGGCGCTGGCGGAAGGCGAGCTTACCCGCCATCACCGCAGCGGCAGGCCGGCGGTGCTGGTGATCCTGGATATCGATCGCTTCAAAGGCATCAACGATCGCTACGGCCACCCGATCGGCGACGAGGTGCTGCGCACCGTGGCCACGATCCTGCGCGAATCCTGCCGCAAAAGCGATACGGTCGCACGCTACGGCGGCGACGAATTCCTGATGATCCTGCCGGACACCGACCTGTCGGGCGCCGAAGAAGCCGCCCGCCGCGTTCGCGCTCGGCTGGAATGCGTCGCCTTCAAGCGCGCCGCGAACCTCCGCTGCACGGTCAGCCTCGGTGCGGCCGAGGCGAGCGCGCAAGCCGACATCGACGCCTGGATACAGCAGGCCGACGCGGCGCTGTATCGCGCCAAGCTCGCCGGACGCGATCGCTTCGTGGCCGCGACGCCGATCGCCGCGACGCCTCGCTGATCCCCGGAGCCGGCGGTTACCGGAGGCCGGAGACGCCGGGTGCGTTCGCGGGGAGTGAAAACGTCGGGCCATCGGACCGGGCGCGTTCACACTCTGTCCAGCCTCTCCCCGCGAGTGCCGGGAATCACCGCCGTATTTCCAGCGGCGGGTCGGCTCGGGAGCACCGGGGGCGACGCTTCGAGGCGCCGACCGGATCGCGTAGACTTCCCATGTGTCAACCGGTCGTCCGCGAGGAGAGGCTATGGCATCTGCCTGGATGGGTGTTTGTCGCGCGGTGGCGCTGCTGGCCTGCGCGTCCTGGCTCGTCGACATAGCCGGCGCCGCCGAGATCGGCCAGATCAAGAGGGCCAAGGGCCAGGTCACGGTCGAGCGCGGCGGCCAGACCCTGCCCGGGGCGGTCGGCACGCGGCTGCAAACCTCCGACGTGGTGAGGACCGGCGCCGACAGCGCGGTGGGGATCACGATGGACGACGACGCGCTGCTGTCGGCGGGTCCCGGCAGCGTGCTCGCTCTCGACCGCTACGCTTTCGAGCCGACGACCGGCCAGGGCCGGTTCGACGCCTCGCTCAACAAGGGCACGCTCGCGGTCATCTCGGGCCGCATCGCCAAGCAGTCACGCGATGCGATGACCGTGCGCACGCCGACCGCGATACTCGGTGTGCGCGGCACCGAATTCGCGGTCAGCGCGGATGACTGACGGCGTGAGCGTCGCCGGCAACGCATTCGGCTTCATCCTGATCGGCGTTCTGCTCGGCGGCTGCGCGAGCCGCGGGACGGTCGTGCTCCTGCCGGAGAAGGATGGACGCCGGACCGCCGTTGCGGTCCGTGAAGGCGATAGGGAGCTCGTCCTCGATGAGCCGTATGCGGCAGCGAAGCTGAGCCCGCTCGGACCGCGCGCCTATCGCTCGAGTCCGCAGGAAGTCCAGGCGCAGTTCGGCGCAGCGCTCGCCGCACAGCCCGGCCGCGCCGCGGCGTTCACCTTGTATTTCGTCGAGGGCAAGGACGAATTCACCGACGAGTCGAAACAGGAAGTCGACAGGATTCTCGCCGAGATCGCGCGGCGGCCGGTGCCCGACGTGCTGGTCGTCGGACACACCGACCTGGTCGGCACCGATCCGTTCAACGACGCGCTCGGACAGCAGCGCGCGGAAGCCGTGCGCGCGGCGCTGATTCGCCTCGGCGTGCCGGCGGACGACATCCGCGCGATTTCGCGTGGCAAGCGCGCGCCGGCAATACCGACTGCGGAAGGCGTGGCCGAGCCGCGCAATCGCCGGGTGGAAATTCTCGTGCGCTGACGGATTTCGCGAATCGCGCGTCACAGGCCCGCGGCTTGCGGTCCGACCCAGCGCAGCGCAAGCACGGTGATGTCGTCGCTCGCTTCCGCTCCGGCGGCAAACGACCGCACATCCGCGCACACGGCATCGACCAGCGCCCGCGCACCGGTTTTGGCAGCCCGCAGCCGGGCGAGCAGTTCGAAGAGCCTCCGGCTGCCGTAGCGCTCGCCGGCCGGATTCTGCGCGTCGGCCACGCCGTCGGTGACCAGGCAGAGCAGCGCCCCGGGCTGCAACCGGCAATCGGCGCTCTGGTAGTCGAAGCGCTCGACCGTGCACAGCGGTGGGCCTGCGCCCCCGTCGAGCTGCACGATGTCGGCCCGATCGGGGCTCAGCACATGCGGGTTTTCGTGGCCCGCGTTGCAGTACTCGAGCTCGCCCGAGCGCAAATTCAGCACGCCGGCGAACGCGGTGAGGAAGAACATCTCCGGATTGTCGCGCGAGACCTCGACGTTGGACGCCCGCATCAATTCGCCGATCGTCGTGTCGGTGCTCCGGAGTGTCGTGCTCTTGTACAGCGCCTTGCTGACGGCCATGAACATGCTCGCCGACACGCCTTTGCCCGCGACGTCTCCGATAAGGAAAAACAGGCGATCGGCATCCAGCAGGAAAAAATCGTAGAGGTCGCCGCCGACTTCGCGTGCCGGCCTCATCGCCGCGGCGAGCTCGACGCGGTGATCGCCGTGCAGAAAATCGGCGCGCGGCAGGAATCCTGTCTGGATGCGCTTCGCCGCCTCGAGCTCACCGGCAATATAGGCGGCCTGCTCGCGCTGCCCCTGTACCACTTGCTCCAGACGTTTGCGTTGCCGGCTGGCTTCGCCCAAAGTCAGGACCAGCAGCACGCTGAACAGGATCAGCAGGCCGAGCGCCGGCGCCGCCGCATCGAATACCAGCCGCCACGCGAGAAACGCGGCAATGCCCGCTGCGACAGGCGTTGCGATGCAAGCCAGCGCCAGCAGCGCGGCATTCCCGGGCTTCCATCGCGGCGTCGCCGCGATCAGCAACAACCCGAGCAGCACGAATAGCGCGAGCTCGAGCGGCGGGGCCCAGACCGGCCGGTCGAGCCATCTCTGATCGACCAGGTTCTCCAGCACTTGCGCCTGGATCTCGCTCCCGGGCATGCGCTGGCCGACCGGGGTGTTCTGGTAGTCGACCATCGCCAGACCGCTGGTGCCGATCAGGACCAGCTTGCGCTCGAAACGCACCGGATCTACTTTGCCATCGAGGACGTCGATCGCCGAGACCGAGCGCCGGGGATCCCGCTTCGAATAGTAGATGCGAAATTCTCCGTCGGGCTCTGTTGGGGCGACAAAATCGGCGACCGCGATCGATTCGACTGTCGGGCCGTTGACGAACAGCCGCACTTCGTCGGCGCGCAAGGCGACCCGCAACATCTCGATCGGCATCGAGGGAACGAGGCGCTCGTCGATCCGCGCCGCCAGCGGAACACGCCGGATGACGTCGTCGGCCGGCCCGGCGGAGATCAGTCCGTGCCCAGCCGCGGCGCGATCGAGCAAATCGATATTGGTGAGCGCGCCGGCGTGATGAGGCAGCCTCGATGCGGCGGCATCCGGCGCGCGATCATGCCCGCGGTCGATCACCACGAACGGCGGCGCCCAAGGCTCCTTGCCGGCCCTTTCGAGTGTCCCGGCAAGCCCGAGCACGACCGGGGCGTCGGCGATCGCGCGGCCGAGCTGGCCATCGCTCGAGGGCAACGATGCCAGCCGGCTCGCCAGCAGCGGGTCTTGCTGCTTTGCTTGTGCGAGCCATTGCTCGGGTGACAGACGGTCCGGTTCGGGCATCAGAATATCGACGCCTATCGCCGCCGGCCGATCCTGCGCAATGCGGCGGATAAGCTGCGCCAGCACGGTGCGCGGCCAGGGCCACTGTCCGAGACGGGCCAGGCTTCGCTCGTCGATCTCGACCACCGTGACCGGTGTCGACACGAGCTCTCGCGGCTTGAGGAGCTGATAGGTATCGAACCAGGCGGACTGCACCCGCGAGTTCCAGTGCGGTTGGACCCAGATCAGCACAGCCAGGGCGGCCAGCAACGCCAATCCGACCGCCCAGATGCGACGCTGCGATGATTTTGGCCGCTCCGCCGCGGCCGAATTGCTCACCAATGGACTTCCATCCCGTCGTAGGCAGCACTGACGTGCAGCGGGTCTCCGGTGCGAGTGATCTCCTCCAGGCGCCGCGTTTCCGCTAGCAGGCGGGCGATCGCCTCGTCGTCGTGCATCGGCTCGTGATGGAAAAGGCACAGGTGCCGCGCTCCGGCCATTTGGCAGAGCTCGACGCCGACGACGTTGCTCGAATGTCCCCAGTCGGCCTTGACCGACATCGTCTCCGCCAGCGAATACATCGCGTCGAAGATGACGAGGTCGGCATCGCGAAAGAAGTCGACGAAGGCCTCAGTCTCCGCAATGTCGGCCAGCTTGTGCTCGGAGTCGGTCGAATAAACGACGGTCCTGCCGGCCGACATGAAGCGATAGCCGTACGAATCTCCGCCATGCCGCTGCAACATCAGCGCGACTTGCAGGCCGGCGATGTCGTAGGGCTGCCCGGGCTCCAGCCGCACGAATTCGATGTCTGCGCGGAGCGCCGAAAAATCCACCGGGAACGACGGCGGCCCCTGCTGCCGCCGCAGCGCCTCCTCGAGCGCCGCGTGCCCGCCGTAGATGCGGATGCGGTTGCCGGGGATGTACGCCGGCGTGAAAAACGGGAACCCCATGATGTGGTCCCAGTGCAAGTGCGACATGAAAATGTGATAGGTCTGCGGCGACGCCGGCCCGTGGCGCGCCATTGCCTGCTGCCCGAACGCGCGCACGCCGCTGCCCAGATCGCACAGCACGTATCCGCGGCCTCCGGTCTCGATCTCGACGCAGGACGAATGGCCGCCGTAGCTGCCGGCGATCGCCATGCCCAGCGTGTCGAGATAGGCGTTGATATCGTCGTCGGAAGCGAACACGCGTCCCGAGGCACCGCGCAGCGCGGCGACGAGCTTGCGCCGAACGCCCGATGCGGTAAGCGCGACCGGAAGCGAGCCTCGCGTGCCCCAGAAGCGGACGCACTTCACCGGGCCGTCGCCTCGTACGCTGCCAGCGCCGGCGGCGACAGCGCCTGCAGCGCGTCGGGCACCGATGGAAACACGTCGACCACGTGGCCGAAGCGCGCGATGTCGAAGATCTCCGCGACGACCGGCTGCATGGCGGCTACCGCGATCCGGGCGCCGTGCGCGCGCAACTCCTTGGCCGCGATCATCAGCACGCGCAGCCCCATGCTGCTGATGTAGGGGACGCCGGAAAAGTCCAGCACCAGCGCGCCGCGGCTTTTCGACGCCGCTTCGATCATCGGCGCCAGCGCCGGCTGCAGCCGTGCCGCGAGCGCATGGTCGATCCGGCCGACCGGCGCGGCCACGACGGCGTCGGCAAATCGCAGACTCGACAATTCCACGCTGTCCCGCCTCCCGTCGGCGCTCTTCGAATGACTGCTGCCGCGATTATAAGCGCGCGCGCCGGGGACGACGGAATCGGGCTGCCACGTCGTGGCATCGCGGCGCGATTGCCGCGGCCATCGCGGGCGTGGTCCGGCAGACCGGCGTCAGGACGCCTTGCGCAGCGTGAGATTGATGCGGCAGCCGTCGAAGCGCGGGTGATGCCCCGCCTTCAGCGGCAAGACGCCGTGGTAGTTGAGCCGCGCCGGACCGCCCCAGACCACGACGTCGCCATGCCGCAGCGGCACGCGCAGGGTCTTGTCCGCGCGGCGCGAACCGCCGAACAGGAACAGGGCCGGCACGCCGAGCGATACCGAGACGATCGGCTGGTCGAAATCGCGCTCGTCCTTGTCCTGGTGCAGCGAGAGCTTGGCGCCGACCTCGTAGCGATTGATCAGGCACGCGTCGGGAACGAAGGCGGCGAAGCCCGCGGCTGCCGCTGCCTCGCGTGCCAGCCGGCGGAACGCGTCGGGCATCGCCGGCCAGCGGCGGCCCGTCAGTGGATCGGCCGCATCATAACGATAGCCGGTCGTGTCCGAAACCCAGCCCCATGCGCCGCAGCTGGTCATCGCCACCGACATCGACAGTCCTCCCGGCGTGACCATGTGGCGGAACGGCGCCTGCGCGACCGCACGGTTCAGTGCGGCGAGCAGCGCCGCCTCGTCCGCGTTCGCGAAACCGCGCAGCAGAACGGCGCCCGGCGCCAACCGCAGCCGGCGCGATTCGGCGTCGGCGGCGGGGACGAACAGCTCCATCGTCATCGGCGCAATCCCTCAGGCCGCGTCGTGAAAGATGATGCCGAGGGTGTGTCGATGTCCCGACCGCACGCGGCTGACGCCGTGCCTCAGGTTGACCCGGTAGGCGGCGCGCGCGCCTTGCACCGGACGATGGTGGACGGCGAAGATCACCGCGTCGCCCTGGCGCAACGGCACGACTTCCGGGCGCGATTGCAGGCGCGGTCGCTGCTCGGTGAGCACGAATTCGCCGCCGGTGAAATCGCGCTCCGGGTCCGACAGCAGGATCGTCGCCTGCAGCGGAAATACGTGCTCGCCGTAAAGATCCTGGTGCAGGCAATTGTAGTCGCCGGGGCCGTATTGCAGCAGCAGCGGCGTGGGCTTCGCCTGGCCCGCGGCGTGGCAGCGCGCGAGAAACGCGGCATGCCGGGCCGGATAGCGCACGTCGACGCCCATGGCGGCATTCCAGCGATTGGCGATCGGCGCCAGCCGCGGGTAGAGCGCCGCGCGAAGCTCGGCGATCCGTCGCGGCAACGGACGG
Source organism: Casimicrobiaceae bacterium (assembly GCA_050742615.1). Taxonomy (GTDB): domain Bacteria; phylum Pseudomonadota; class Gammaproteobacteria; order Burkholderiales; family Casimicrobiaceae; genus PALSA-1003. Next base: position 19,483 of record JBOIGD010000263.1, read on the forward strand.
CCGAAATACTTGTATTCGCCGCGCCCGAACCCGTGCCGCTCCATGATCACGCGGCTGCGGAAATGGCGATCGACCGGATACAGTGCGGCGATCGCCGCGCACTCCGCGGGCACGAGCAGCCGTTCGATCAGCGCGCAGCCGCGGGCGTCGAGCTCGCTCGCGATATGCTCCCAGCCGGCCGACGCCACGCGCGACAACACGCCCCGCGCGGCGGCGATCGGCCCGACGCCGCGGTCGCGCGCATTCACCCGTGCGTCTCGCGCTGGAGCAGCGCCCGCTTGCGCTCGACACCCCAGCGATAGCCCGACAGAGCGCCGTCGTTGCGTACCACGCGATGACAGGGAATCGCGACCGCCAGCGCATTGGCGCCGCAGGCCTGCGCGACCGCGCGGACCGACTTTGGCGCGCCGATTCGCCTGGCGACATCGGCGTAGCTCGCGGTCGCGCCGGCCGGAATCTCGCGCAGCGCCTGCCAGACGCGCTGCTGGAACGCCGTGCCGCGCACATCGAGGGGGAGGTCGAGGCCCAAGCCCGGCGCTTCGACGAATCCGACGACCCGCGCGACCAGCCGCTCGAAATCGGCGTCGCCGCCGATCAGCCCGGCCCGCGGGAAACGATCCTGCAGGTCGCGGGCCAGCAAGTCGGGATCGTCGCCGAGCAGGATGGCGCACACTCCGCGCGCGCTGGCGGCGACCAGAATCGCGCCGAGCGAGCACTCGCCGATGGCGAAGCGGATGTCGGTGCGCTCGCCTCCGGCGCGATAGCGGGAGGGCGTCATGCCCAGCACATCGTTCGCTTGCGCGTAAAAACGCCCGTTGGAGTTGTAGCCGGCGCCGTAGATCGCCGCGGTCACCGTCTCGCTGCGATCGAGCTCCGCCCGCACGCGCCGCGCGCGATGCGCCGTTGCATAGGCCTTCGGCGTCAGTCCCGTCACGGCCTTGAACACGCGATGCAGGTGATAGACGCTCATTTCAGCGCGGGCCGCCAGGGCCTCGAGGCCCGGCGCCTGCTCGGCGCTCTCGATGAACCGGCAGAGCTCGGCGACCGTGCGCACGTGGCGCGCGGCCAGCGGCGGCTGGTTCGGTCGGCACCGGCGGCAAGGGCGAAAGCCCGCGCGCTCCGCGTCGGCCGCCGTCGCGTGAAACGCCACATGCTCGGGTCGCGCACGGCGCGCCGCGCACGAAGGCCGGCAGTACACGCCGGTCGTGCTGACCGAATACACGAACCGACTATCTGCCACCGGGTCGCGGGCAGCGACGGCCGCCCAGCGAGGGTCGGCAAGGGTCGCCGCCGCCAGTGATGCATTTTTCGGAGTCGTCTTCATGGGGTTTCCTTTCAGCGCATCGTGAACGATGGCTGAAATTTAGACCGTGCCGGCC
>JBOIGD010000264.1:0-6091 GCA_050742615.1 Casimicrobiaceae bacterium
GTACATCACCGTGTTGCCGATGACGATGTTCTCGTCCGGCTTCGCCGGCGACTCGGGATCCGGATAGACGACGATGCGCCCGCCCGACAGCCCCTTGCCGACGTAATCGTTGGTCGCGCCCTGCAGCTCGAAGCTGATGCCGCGCGCGAGAAAGGCACCGAAGCTCTGCCCCGCGGTGCCGGTGAATGCGACGTGGATCGTATCTTCGGGCAGCCCGGCATGTCCGTAATGCCTGGCGACGATGCCGGACAGCATCGCGCCCACCGAGCGGTGCGCGTTGCGGATCTTGTACTCGAGCCGTACCGGTGTTTTCTGCTCGATCGCGGCCGCCGCGCCAGCGATCAGCTGATGATCGAGCGCGCGGTCGAGCCGGTGATCCTGCTGCTCGCACTTGAAGCGCGCCACCTCCGGGGGCATCGGCGGTTGGTAGAAAACCCGCGAGAAGTCCAGGCCGCGCGCTTTCCAGTGATCGATGCCGGCGCGCGTGTCGAGCAGATCCGAGCGCCCGATCAGCTGGTCGAAGCGGCGGATGCCGAGCTGCGCCATGATGCCGCGCACTTCCTCGGCGACGAAGAACATGAAATTGACGACGTGCTCGGGCTGGCCCGAGAATTTCTTCCGGAGTTCGGGATCCTGGGTGGCAACGCCAACCGGGCAAGTGTTCAGATGGCACTTGCGCATCATGATGCAGCCCGCGGCGACCAAAGGCGCCGTAGCGAAGCCGAACTCGTCGGCGCCGAGCAGCGCGCCGACGACGACGTCGCGGCCCGTCTTCATCTGGCCGTCGACCTGCACGGCGATCCGGCCGCGCAAGCGGTTGAGCACCAGCGTCTGCTGCGTCTCGGCGAGCCCCAGCTCCCAGGGCGTGCCAGCATGCTTGATCGACGATTCCGGCGACGCGCCAGTGCCGCCGTCGTGACCGGCGATCGTCACGTGGTCCGCCTTCGCCTTGGCCACACCGGCCGCCACGGTGCCGACGCCGACTTCGGACACCAGCTTGACGCTGATCGACGCCTGCGGGTTGGCGTTTTTGAGATCGTGGATCAGCTGCGCCAGGTCCTCGATCGAATAGATGTCGTGGTGCGGCGGCGGCGAGATCAGCCCGACGCCCGGTACCGAGAAGCGGAGCCTGGCAATGTACTCGGAAACCTTGTGCCCGGGAAGCTGGCCGCCTTCTCCAGGCTTGGCGCCCTGCGCCATCTTGATTTGCAGCTGGTCGGCATTGACCAAGTACTCGGCGGTGACGCCAAAGCGCGCCGACGCGACCTGCTTGATGCGCGATCGCAGCGAATCGCCCTCCCTGACCGCGACATCGACGACCACGCTGTCGATCCTCGACTTGAGGGTCTCGCCTTCGCGGATAGGTGCGTAGCGCCGCGCGTCCTCGCCGCCTTCGCCGGTATTCGACTTGCCGCCGATCCGGTTCATCGCGATCGCCAGCGTCGTGTGCGCCTCGGTCGAGATCGATCCGAGGCTCATCGCTCCGGTGGCGAATCGCTTGACGATCTCCGCCGCCGGCTCGACCTCTTCCACTGGCACCGGCGCGCCCGCCGGTTTGAGCTCGAACAGGCCGCGCAGCGTCATAAGCCGCCGGCTCTGGTCGTTGATCAGCTTCGCGTATTCCTGGTACGTCGCGTGATTGTTCGCCCGCGCAGCGTGCTGCAACTTGGCGATCGAGTCGGGCGTCCACATGTGCTCCTCGCCGCGGACACGGTAGTAGTACTCGCCGCCGGCGTCGAGCGCATCGCGCAGAACCGGGTTGTCGCCAAACGCCACCTGGTGCAGCCGGTAGGCCTCGTCGGCGACCTCGAACAGTCCGATGCCCTGGATATTGCTCGCGGTGCCGGTGAAATATTTGTCGACGAACGCGCTGTTCAGGCCGACGGCCTCGAAAATCTGCGCGCCGCAGTACGACTGGTAGGTCGAGATGCCCATCTTGGACATCACCTTGTACAGGCCCTTGCAGATCGCCTTGATGAAATGCTTCGCCGATTCCTCGGCGGAGACCTCCGGGAGGATCTCGTGCAGCTCTCCGAGCGTCTGCAGCGCGAGGTACGGGTGAACGGCTTCGGCACCGTACCCGGCGAGCAGGGCAAAGTGGTGCACTTCGCGCGCCGACCCCGTTTCGACGACCAGACCCGCGCTCGTGCGCAGGCCCTTGCGCACCAGGTGCTGGTGCACGGCTGCGGTGGCGAGCAGCGCGGGGATCGGCAACTGATCGGTCGACACGTTGCGATCGGACACGATCAGGATGTTGAAACCGAGGCGGATCGCGTCCTCGGCGTGCGCGCAAAGGCTGGCCAGCGCCGCCTCCATGCCGGCGGCGCCCCACGCTGCCGGATAGCAGATGTCGAGCTCGCGCGAGCGGAACGTGGCGCCGGTGAACAATCCGATGTGACGGATCTTCTCCATCTCGTCGGCGGTCAGAATCGGCTTCTCGGCTTCCAGCCGCATCGGCAGATCGACGGCGTCGGGTGCGATGTCGACCGCTAGCAGGTTCGGCCGCGGCCCGATGAACGTCACCAGCGACATCACCAGCTCTTCCCGGATCGGGTCGATCGGCGGGTTGGTCACCTGCGCGAACAGCTGCTTGAAGTAGTTGTAGAGCACCTTCGGCCGGTTCGACAGCACCGGCAGCGCGGCGTCGTTGCCCATCGATCCGACCGCTTCCTCGCCGTTCTGCGCCATCGGGGCGAGGATCACCTTGAGATCCTCCTGCGTGTAGCCGAACGCCTGCTGGCGGTCGAGCAGCGGGACTTTCGAGCGCGGCGGCGGCGCCGGTGCCGGCAGGTCCTCCAGCGCGATGCGGGTGCGGTCGATCCAGGCCCGATACGGCTTGGCGGTGGCGAGCGTCCGCTTGAGCTGCTCGTCATCGATGATGCGCCCCTGCTCGGTGTCGACCAGCAGCATTTTCCCCGGCTGCAGCCGCCATTTCCTGATGATCTTGCGCTCGGGAATGTCGAGCACGCCAACCTCGGACGCCATGATGACGAAATCGTCGTCGGTGACGATGTAGCGTGCCGGACGCAGCCCGTTGCGGTCGAGCGTCGCGCCGATCTGGCGGCCGTCGGTGAAGGCCATCGCGGCCGGGCCGTCCCAGGGCTCCATGAGCGCCGCGTGGTATTCGTAGAATGCGCGGCGGTCCTCGTCCATCAGCGGGTTGCCCGCCCAGGCCTCCGGGATCATCAGCATCATCGCGTGCGCGAGCGGATAGCCGCCCATCAACAGCAGCTCGAGGCAGTTGTCGAACGACGCCGAGTCCGACTGCCCGTCGTAGATCAGCGGCCATATCTTGTCGAGATCGCCGCCGAGCACCGTGCTGGCGATCGCCTGCTGCCGCGCGCGAATCCAGTTCACGTTGCCGCGCAGCGTGTTGATCTCGCCGTTGTGACAGACCAGGCGGAACGGATGCGCGAGATCCCAGGTTGGGAACGTGTTGGTCGAAAAGCGCTGGTGCACCATCGCCAGCGCCGAGACCATCGTTGGATCGCGCAGGTCGAGGTAATACTCGCCGACCTGGTGCGCGAGCAGCATCCCCTTGTACACGATCGTGCGCGACGACATCGACGGCACGTAGAACTCCTTGCCGTGGTGGAGTCTCAGCGCCTGGATCGCGTGGCCGGACCTCTTGCGGATGATATAGAGCTTGCGCTCGAGCGCGTCCTGATCGATGCGATTCGAACCGCGCGCGATCAACACCTGGCGTATCACCGGCTCGACGTCCTTGGTGCGCTCCGACAGGCCGGAATTGTCGGTCGGCACGTCGCGCCAACCGAGCAACACCTGCCCTTCGCCGGCGACGGCACGCTCGATTTCCTGCTCGCAGGCGATGCGCGAGGCGGGTTCCTTCGGCAGGAACACCATGCCCACGCCGTACTGGCCGAGCGCCGGCAGCGTGAGTCCCTGCCGGCCGCAGGCGCGCCGCAGGAACGCATCGGGGAGTTGCACCAGGATGCCCGCCCCGTCGCCCTGCAGCGGATCGGCGCCGGTCGCGCCGCGGTGGGTGAGATTCTTCAGAATCTGCAGGCCCTGGCTGACGATCGCGTGGCTGGCTTTGCCCTTGATGTGGGCGATGAACCCGAGGCCGCAGGCGTCGTGCTCATTGGCCGGGTCGTACATCCCCTGCTTCGCCGGGGGCAGGGTTCCGCCGAGCGGTCGCTGTCGTTCCACGTCATTCCTCGCCGGTAAGCATCCAAAACGCGCCCTCGGGCGCGGGCGCGCGCCTAGGACCCATGAGGGGCGCCGCGACCTTTTCATACTAGCCATAATGTTGCATTGCGGCAACCGGCGGACGCCTCAAAACCCCTGTTGCGTGTCCCGCCTGCCAAAAGCACTTGCGCCGGCCCTGAACTTGCGCTTTAATCTGAACAAAGTGGGCTATATGCTTGTAGCAGCGTTCAAAAAAGCCAGCCCGGGTAAAATATTTAGGACATCATCATCAGGGAATCTTTCATGGCGCCTAACCGAATGATTGCTCGCAGGCTGCAAGCGGTACTCGCGCTCGTCGCGCTCGGCGGATTGCTTGCGCTCAGCGGCTGCGGCGGGGGCAGCGGCGCGCCCAACAACCCGTTCAATCCGCCTCCGCCGGCGCCGGGGCCGCTGTTCATCCTGCCGGCCGCAGCGACCGCGTATTCGAACACCCCGACGACGCTCACGATCACCGGCGGCGCCCCGCCGTTCTTCATCGTGTCGAGCAACACCGCAGTTCTTCCCGTCGCACAGGACTCGATCAACGGCGATATCGTTTTGCTCCCCGCCAACGTCACCGCCGATACCGTGGTTCTGATCACCGCACAGGATGCGATCGGTCAAAGGGCCTCGTCAACGGTAACGGTGAGGGCAGCGCCGATTTTCAATACTCTGGTGATCAAGCCGAGTTCCGCGGCCTGCGGCGCCAGCACGATCTGCTCGGGGCAGACCGGGACCGCAAGCGTCACGGTCACCGGGCCCGGCGGCATCGGCATTCCCAATCGCCAGGTGCGCTTCGACGTGGTCGACGGCGACTTCGCGATCCAGAGCAACAATCCCGCGACGCCGCTGGTGTCGACGTTGACGGTCGTCTCCGACGGCATCGGCGTGGCGACGGTGGTGATCCAGGCCAATGTCGGCGCAGCGACGCAGCCGGCGTTCATCCGGGCCACCGAGCTGACGACCGGCAACGCGGTCAACGGACAGTTCACCATCGTGCAGACCAACAACGGGTCCGCGGTGCTCAGTGTCGTTCCACCGACCGCGACGATCACGGGGGTATTCACCGGCGACTGTATCGCAGGTTTTGCCGTCGACTATTTCATCTTCGGCGGAACGCCTCCTTACCATGTGAGTAACACCTTCCCGACCGCAGTGACACTGGTCAATAACATCATCCCCGCCAGCGGAGGCTCGTTCAGAGCGATCACCACGACCGCCTGCGTGAACCCGGCCATCTTCTCGATCGTCGACGCGAGCGGCCTTCAGACAACCGCGACGTTGATAAACCTGCCTGGGACAACGACACCGACGCCGCCCCCGGTAACGCCGCCAAGCGTGTTCGCAACGCCAGGTTCCATAGACGCCACGGGCTCGGGTTGCACCGGCAATACGTTTAATTTCGCCATCGCCGGGGGAACGCCGCCTTACAACGTGGTTGCGACCGGTACGTTTGGCGCGAACAAGGTGGCGCCAATCCCCAACCCACAGACTCTCGCAGCAGCGGGCATAGTAGCGGTCAGTGGTCTTATTGGCAGCCCGGGCCCCGCCGATGGCTTTCCATCGGCGCAGAATCAGAATCGATATACTTTCACCGTCGTGGATTCATTGGGAACATCGGACAACTTCTCTGTTACTTGTACTGCTGGCCCGAATCCGATCTAGCTTCGAGCATTCATTGATATAAGACAGCGGCGCCTTCGGGCGCCGCTTTTCTTATAGCAACCTTAGTCAGATCGCCAACACCGCGCAAAGATCCGCCTCGTCGATCCCGCCGCGCACCGATGCGCGACCGAGCGCTTCCAGCACCACGAAACGCAACGTGCCGGACCGCACCTTCTTGTCGCGCGACATCAGCGCGATCCAGCGCTCGAACGCAAGCGTCGGTGGCTGCACGGTCAGC
>JBOIGD010000265.1:0-8426 GCA_050742615.1 Casimicrobiaceae bacterium
AATTCCTCGGGCTCGCCGCGCTGGTCGCGGTCATGCTGGCCGCGGTCGCCGTCGCGCTCGCCGCATCGCGCTACCTTCGGCGTCACCTGGATGCCGCGGCGATGATGCGCTGCCTTGGCGCGCCGCAACGACAGATGCTGGCGCTGTTCGCGCTGCAGTTCCTGCTGCTCGGCGCCGGCGCGAGCCTCGCCGGCTGCGTGGTGGCGCTCGGCGGCCAGCAACTGCTGATCGCGCTGCTGGGCGGCCTCGTCAGCGCCGACCTCCCGGCGCCGGGCGTAGGGCCGGCGCTGGCGGCGGCGGCGAGCGGGCTCGCGCTGCTGTTCGGCTTCGCGCTGCCGCCGTTGATTGCGCTGGCACGCGTGCCGCCGCTGCGCGTGCTGCGGCGCGATCTTCGATTGCCGGGCGCCGGCGGCTGGATCGCCTACGCACTGGGGGCCGCGACGATCGCGCTGCTGATCGTCCGGGAGGCGCAGGACACCAAGACCGGGATGATCATGATCGCCGGCATCGCGGTCCTGCTCGGCGTCGCCGGCGCGGTCGCCTGGGGGCTGATGTCCCTGCTGCGGATGCTGCCGCAGCGAGGCTACAGCTGGCGCTACGGACTCGCCAATCTGCGCCGCCGCCCGCTGGCGTCGAGCCTGCAGATCGGCGCGCTGGCGCTGGGGCTGATGGCGCTGCTGCTGCTGACCCTGGTCCGCGGCGACCTGATGCGGAACTGGCGCGCGAGCCTGCCCGCCGACGCGCCGAACGTGTTTCTGATCAACGTGCTGCCGGACCAGGTCGACGGCATGCATGCGCTGCTCGCGCGCGAGCTCGGAGCCGACGTGCCGCTCTATCCGATGGTGCGTGGCCGGCTGGTGGCGGTGAACGGCGTGCCCGTCGATTCGACGCGGCTGACCGATGCGCGCGCCCGCCGGCTGGCCGAGCGCGAGTTCAACCTGTCGTGGCTGCGCGATGTGCCGCAGAGCAATCGGGTCGTCGCCGGGCAATGGTGGCGCCCGGGCGAGACCGGCGTCATGTCGCTGGAGGACGGGATCGCCGAGACGCTGGGCGTGAAGCTCGGCGACGTGCTGACGTACGACATCGTCGGTACGCGCATCAGCGCCAGGGTGGAGAACCTGCGCAAGGTCGACTGGGACAGCTTTCGCGTCAATTTCTTCGCGCTGTTTCCGCCGGGTGCCCTCGACGGCCTGCCGACGACCTACATCGCCGCCGCGCGCGCGCCGCCTGGCGACGCAGCCTGGCTCAATGGGCTGCTCGCGCAGTTTCCGAACGTGCTCGCGATCGACGTGGGCGAATTGCTGCGGCAGGTCAACGCGATCGTCGAGCAGGTCGCGCGCGCGGTGCAATTCGTATTCCTGTTCACCCTCGCGGGCGGTGTGCTGGTGCTCGAGGCGGCGATCGCGGCGACGCAGGACGAGCGCCGCTTCGACGCCGCGGTGCTGCGGACGCTGGGCGCCAGCCGGCGGCAGCTTACCGCCGCGCAACTCGCCGAATTCCTGGCGCTCGGCTTGCTGTCGGGGCTGATCGCCGCCGGCGGCGCTACCGCGACCGCCTACGCGCTGGCCGATCGCGTGTTCCACATCCCGTTCGGCTGGGATCCGTGGCTGTGGGCCATCGGCGTGGCGGGCGGCGGGCTTGGTGTCGCCGCCGCCGGATGGCTGGGCACGCGCGCGACGCTGCGCCAGCCGCCGTTGGCGTTGCTGCGGCAATTCGGCTGAACGGCGCGGGGGTGGGGGGCGATTCGAGCGCCGGTCGATCCTATTCGGGCCGGCGCAGGTTGAGCGCCCAAGTCGGTCCTGTCACCTGGGGTAATTGCCGAACCCCTTGCAAATGAGAACGATTCGCGTTACGATGGGCTTCGATGGGCAATGCCCTCTTCATCATCTGGCGCGAATCGGCCGAAGCGATGCTGGTCGTCGGCATCCTTTACGCGTGGTTGCGCAAGCATCCCGACGTCAAGCGCGGCATGCGTTACCTGTGGGGAGGCGTCGGCGCCGGCGTCGCGCTGGCGCTCGCGCTGGCCGCGGTGATGCTCGGCATCGCCAAGACGCTGTCCGACCAGGGCCTCGAATACTTCCAGACCGCGATGATGCTGATCGCCGCGGCGCTGATCGTGCAGATGGTCTTCTGGATGCGCCGGCACGGCCGGACGTTCAAGCGCGAGCTCGAAGAGAACATGCAGAAGAGCGCGTCCGCCGCCAACTGGTGGGGGCTCCTGGTCGTCGTCGCGCTGGCGGTCGGCCGCGAAAGCGCCGAGACCGTCGTGTTCCTCTACGGCCTCGGCACGCAGTACGCGAGCGTGTGGGGATTCCTCGGCATCCTGGCGCTGGGTATCGGCGCCGCGATGGCGACGTTCTGGCTGTTGCAGCAGGGCGGCAGGATCGTGTCCTGGCGCATGTTCTTCCGCGTGAGCGAAATCCTGCTGCTGCTGCTGGCCGGCGCGCTGCTGGTCGGCGCCGTCGAGAAGCTCATCTCGTTCAACGCGTTGCCGGCGCTCGTCGACCCGCTCTGGAACACCGCGGTGATTCTCGACGACGGCAGCCGCCTGGGCGGCCTGGTGGCCGCGTTTACCGGTTATCGCGCGCACCCGTCGCTGCTCGCGCTGCTGGTGCTCGCCGCCTACTGGACGGTGGTCGCCGCAATGCTGCGGCGGGCGTCGCGCTGACGCGACCGAACGTCAGCGTCCGGCGAACACATCCTCCCGGCGCAGCAGCCGCGCCGCGCCCAGCAGCGCGACCACCGTCAGCAGCAGCGGCAGGGCCGCACTCTGCATCCAGTCGGTCGCCGCGATCGCATCGCCGCGGAGCGCGCGCGAGAGAAGCGTGTACTGGCTCGACACCGGCACCCACAACAGCCACCCCGGCTCCTTTTTCTGCAGGAACAGCTGCACGACCGGCATGATGCTGACGACGAACACCAGCGCCGAGACATTGGTCTGCGCCTCCTTCAGCGTGCGCCCGCGCAGGCCGACGTAGAGCAGCACCGCGGGCAGCAGCAGGATCAGCGGCACGAGGATCGCCACGAAACGGCCGAGCTCCGCGCCGCCGAACAGGAACGGGACGCCGATCGCCGGCAGCGGCGCGAAGTTGAGCGTCATGTAAAACCCGGCCAAGGTCAGCAGCACGACCAGCGCATCGAAAGCGCCGATCGCGACCCATTTGCCGGCGACCAGCTGCAAGGTCGACAGCGGCGTCGCCAGCAGCGGTTCGAGCGAGCCGCGCTCGCGCTCGCCGGCCGTCGCGTCCAGAGCGACCGCGAGGCCCCCCATCAGCGACGCGAACAGACCGTAGTAGGCAACCAGGAACAGGATCAACGCGCCGCTTTGCTGCGGCGTCGCCAGGTCGACGCCCTGCACGTCCAGGGGCGCCGCGACCTGCGGCGCGATGCCGCGCAGCAGCAGCCGCTGCGTGCCCCACAGGCGGTCATAGGCGTGCAGCAGCGACTCGGCCGAGTCGATCGATGCGCGGGCGCGATCGCGCGAGCGGTCGTAGACGAGCCTGACCGCTGCCTGCCTGCCGGCGGCGACGTCGGCCTCGAATGTGGCGTCGATCGCCAGCACGACGTCGAGATCACCGCTTCTGATTCTCGCCTCGAAGTCATCGGGCGCGGGCACGATCACGACTTGCTGGCGCTCGAGGAAGGCGACCAGCGCCGGCGCGTTGCCGGCGCCGAGCACAGGAAGCCTCAGTTCGCGCGCCTTGGCGGCCTGATTTGCCGCCATGTTGAGGATCAACGCGAGAAAAATGGGACCGGCCGCGATCGCGGTCAGCAAGGTCACCAGCATCGCGCGCCGGTCGCGCAAGGTGTCGGTCAATTCCTTGCCGGCGACCGTCCAGGCGCGGCCGAGCGCGCTGTCGCGACCGACCTCGTAGCGCGTGCTCACGCGGCCAGACCCTCGGCGGAGCCGAGAAGGCTGACGAACGCGTCCTCGAGCGAGGTTTCACCGGTCCGCGCCAGGATCTCCGCGCCCGTTCCCGTCGCCTGAACCTGGCCGTGGCCGAGGATGACGATGCGGTCGCAGAGCTGGGCGACTTCCTGCATCACATGGGTCGAGATCAGGATGCACTTGCCGTCGCGTCGCAGGCTGCGGAGCAGTTCGCGCAGGCTGCGGATGCTCATGATGTCGAGGCCGTTGGTGGGCTCGTCGAGCATGACGGTCGCCGGGTCGTGCACGAGCGCGCGAGCGATCGCGACCTTCATTTTCTCGCCCTGCGAAAAACCGCGCGCACGCCGATCGGCGAGCGCCGCGAGCCCGAGCTGCCCGAGCAGCGTATCGATGCGCGATTCCAGCGCGGCACCGGACAGCCCGTACAGGCGACCGTAGTAGCGCACGTTCTCGCGCGCGGTCAGCCGCGCGTACAGTCCGCGCGCGTCGGACAGGACGCCGATGCGGCGGCGCACTTCTTGACGCTCGCGCACGATGTCCAGGCCATCGATCGTCGCCGTCCCCGCATCGGGCGGGATCAGCGTGGCGAGCATGCGCAGCATCGTCGTCTTGCCGGCGCCGTTCGGGCCCAGCAGCCCGGTGATCGCGCCGTCGGCGGCCGCGAAGCTCGCGCCGTTCACCGCCTTGATCTCCCGGCGCCTGCCGAACGCCTTGACCAGGCCGTCGACGGCGATCATCGCGCTTCCAGCAGCGAGGAAAACAGCGGTGGCCTTGCGCTCGCCGCGAAGTAGTCGATGCACGACTGCGGCAGCGTCGCGAATCCCGCGTCCTCGACGAATTTCTCGATCAGGCGCGGGGCGCAGGCGTGCGGCGAGATCAGGTGGCCGTAACCGGCGGCGACGAGGTGGCGGCTGTTGGACAGGGTCCTGGCGACTTCGGCGCCCGCGCTGGGCGGCGTCACCGGATCGAGCCCACCCGAAAGGATAAGGACGGGCTTGTCGCTGACCAGCGGCGTGCCGAAGTCCGCCGGCAGCGGCGGCCGGGGCCAGCCTTCGCACGCGGCGAGGCTGCGCCGCGCCAGCGCCGGGGCGCGCAGCGTCGACACGACGCGAAGCGCGTCGGCCGTGCCGACCCGGGGCGCGTCCTCGGCGCAGGTGACGGCGAAATATAGCGCGAGATTCATCGTTCGCGCCAGGTCGTCGCTGAACACCATGGCCGCAGCGAGGATCGGCGCATAGTCTTCCGCTTCGGCACGCGTCAGCAGCGCGGGAATCAGGCTCGCGAATTCCGGCACGTAGACGAGGCCCTGCAGCGCGCCGATCATCATGTCGAACGACGGGGTCAGCCGTCGCTTCGCGCCGGTGCGCGGATCGGCGACGGTGACCGCTCGCGCTGCGTCGAGGCGGGTGCGGATGCGCGCCAGCGTCCCGCCCAAGTCGGGGTACGCCTGCCGGCAGGCCTCGCTTGCCGCGCAAGCCGCCAGCACCTGGTCGACCGCGGCCTCGCGCGACGGCCAGATGTCGAGGACGATGCGCATCGACGGCGGCGCCGCGCCGTCCAGGATGACGCTGCGCACGTGCTGCGGATAGCGGCGCAGATACTCCTGCGCGACGCGCGTGCCGTACGAGCCGCCCCAGAGGTTGACCTGCCGGTATCCCAGGGCCGCGCGCACGGCGTCGATGTCGGCGACGAAGGCCGGCGTCGTGTACTGCGCGACATCGACGCGGCCGCCCGCGTTTAGCTCGGCGATGCAGCGCTGCGCCGCGGCTGCGAGCACGCCGGGCTCGGCCATGTCGTCGAGAGCATCGCGCGGCGCGAGCGCCGGGCAAGAGAGCGGCGCCGACTTGCCCGCGCCCCGCGGATCGATCAGCACGATGTCGCGGCTGCGCCGTACGCCGCCCAACGCGCCCGCGAGCGGCGCGAGCGCGTCGGACGACTGGCCCGGACCGCCTGCGAGCATGATCAAAGGATCGGGTCGTGGCGAAAGCGTGGTCGCCGGCAGGACCGCAACGGCAATCGCCAGCTTACGGCCTGTCGGCTTGCTGCGGTCTTCCGGGACCTCGACGCTGCCGCACTGCGCGGCGGTGACGAGTTTCGGCAGCCGGCACTCGCTCAGGCGGACCTGCCGGGCCGGTTGCTTGCTGCCGCAGCCGGCCGCGAGGGCCAGGACGAAAACGAGCAGCGCGCCGTGTGCGGTCCACCGGGCGCAGTTCATCGCGCGCCGTGCAGCGTCGGGCGAATGCGGCATGCGCGGATTCTAGCAGAGCGCTGCACGAGCGACCGCGGCAGGCGTGTGGACACATGTCGTCGCGATTCCTATACTGCGGCGTCGCCGTCACCCGGTTTTCGCCATGTCGCAGCACCGCCTCGAACCCGGCATCGTCACCGATTTGCGCGATCGGCTGACATACGCCGGCTATCTTTGCCTCGACGCGCTGCTCGGCGCGCAGAAGCCGTTGTCCGGCACCGCGGCGACTCCGGCGCGGCACGACGAAATGCTGTTCATCATCCAGCACCAGACCTCCGAGTTGTGGATGAAGCTGATGATCCACGAGCTCCGGGCGGCGATCCGCTTCGTCCAGGGCGATCAGCTCGATGCCTGCTTCAAGATCCTCGCCCGCGTCAAGCTGATCCAGAAGCAGCTGTTCGAGCAGTGGGCGGTGCTGGAGACGCTGACGCCGTCGGAATACGAGGCGTTCCGGCCGGCTTTGGGCAGCTCGTCGGGGTTTCAATCGCCGCAGTACCGGACCATCGAGTTCCTGCTCGGCAACAAGGACCGTGCGATGGCCGAGGTCTTCCGCTACGACCCGGCCACGCATCAGGACCTGATCGGATCGCTCGAGGCGCCGTCGCTGTACGACGAATTTCTGCGCCACCTGGCGCGGCGCGGACTGGCGGTCCCGCCAGCCTGCGTCGAGCGCGACTGGTCGCTGCCGCACCTGCGCAACCCCCTGCTCGTCGCGGTATTCAAGAGGATCTACGACGATCCGCAGCACTATTGGGACGCCTATGAGATGGCGGAGAAGCTGGTCGATGTGGAGGAGAGTTTCCAGCTCTGGCGTTTCCGGCACATGAAGACCGTCGAGCGCATCATCGGGCACAAGACCGGCACCGGCGGATCCAGCGGCGTTGCCTTTCTCAAGCGGGCGCTCGAGCATGCATTCTTTCCGGAGCTGATCGACGTGCGTACCGTGATCGGCGTGAAATGAACCCGCGCGCGGACACGGCGGCGGCGATCGCGGCATCGGTCGATGCGCTGGGTGCTGGACCGCTCGGGGAGGAGGGCATCGCGCGCCACGTCGCGCCGCTGTTCTCGCGTGTTCTCGCCGCGCATCGAGCGGCGATCTATCTGGCCAATCATTCGCTCGGGCGGCCGCTCGACGCGACCGCCGAAGACGTCGCCGCAGCCGTGCTTCTGTGGCAATCGCGGCTCGGAGACGCGTGGCATCCGTGGTCGGCGGAGATCGCGGCCTATCGCGCACGCCTGGCCGCGCTGCTGCACGCGCCGCGCGCCGACTGCGTGGTGCCGAAGACCAGCGCCGGCCAGGGCCTGCGCGCGGTCCTGAACGGCTACGATCGCGTCCCGCGCGTGGTCGCGACACGGGGCGAATTCGATTCGATCGACGTTATCCTGAAAGAGTACGGGCGCCGGGGCCGCATCGAGCTCGCGTTCGTCGAGCCGCGCGCCGACGGAACTTTCGCCGCCGCCGACCTGCTCGCGGCCGCGCGCGGCGCCGACCTGGTCGTCGTCTCGCAGGTGATGTTCAGTACCGGCCAGATGCTGCCCGAGTTGCCGGCGCTGATCAGGGCGGCGCACGCGGCCGGCGCCCGCGTGCTGCTCGACGTGTACCACTCGCTGGGCGTCGTGCCGCTCGACATCGCCGCGCTCGACGTCGATTTCGCGATCGGGGGAAGCTATAAGTATCTGCGCGGCGGCCCCGGGGCGTGCTTCCTGTACGTCCACCCGCGCCACCTCGACGGCAGCTTCAGAACGCTGGATATCGGCTGGTTCGCCAAGAAGGACCCGTTCGACTACCAGCGTCCCGATCCGCCGGAATTCGCGGCCGGGGGCGATGCCCTCCTGGAATCGACGCCGCCGGTGCTCTGCTGCTACCAGGCGCGCGCCGGACAGCTGTTCACGCTGGCAATCGGTGTCCGGCGCCTGCGCGACTATTCGCTTTGGCAACAGCGGCGGATGATCGATCTGCTGGCTGCGCACGGCATAGACGCCGACGGCGCGAGCGCCGACCGTGGCGCGTTCGTGGTCGTTCGCCATCCGCTGGCGAGCGCGTGGGCCCAGGCGCTGGCCGCGCGGGGCGTGGCGACCGACGCGCGGGGAGAATATCTGCGGCTGTGCCCGGATCTGCTGACGACCGACGAGGAATTGCGCCGCGGTGCCGAAGCCCTGGTCGCAGCGATGCCGCCGGCCGAGGCGCGACGCCCGCCCGTCAGGCGTGGCGCGTGATGTAGCTCACCAGCACGATCAGCACCGCGACGAATAGCGCGGCGCCTAGCAGGCCCGCGATCACGACGTGGA
>JBOIGD010000266.1:0-12105 GCA_050742615.1 Casimicrobiaceae bacterium
CCGGCGACGAGCCCCATGCCGCCCAGCCGCCAACGCCCCGCCGTCTGCGTCCCGATGATGCGATCTCCGGCACCGTCGTCCACGGTCGCATCCTGACGTGCCGCTGGTCGACGACATCGCGGGGCTGCGCCGTATCCTGCGCGAATCGCGCACGATCGCGGTCGTGGGCCTGTCGGCAAATTGGTATCGACCGAGCTTTTTCGCGGCCAAGTACATGCAGGATCACGGCTACCGGATCATCCCGGTCAATCCGAGCTACGGCGAGGTGCTGGGGGAACAGTGCCATCCGACGCTCGCCGCGATCGCCGACCCGGTCGACATCGTCGACTGCTTCCGCAAGCCGGCTGAGATCGTGCCCATCGCCCACGCGGCGGTCGCGATCGGCGCCAAGGTGCTCTGGATGCAACTCGGCATCCGCAACGACGAGGCCGCGAAGATCGCGCTGGACGCAGGGCTCGACGTCGTGATGGACCGCTGCGTCAAGATCGAGCATGCGCGCATTCTCGGCGGCTTGAACTGGGCCGGAGTGAACACCGGCGTCGTCTCGGCGAGACGGCCCGCATGAGCGTGCGCCGGTACGATGGCTGACCGCAAATTCGGCTTCGATACGCTGTGCCTGCACGCCGGTCACATCCCGGATGCGGCGACCGGCGCCCGCGCGCTGCCGATCTACCAGACGACCTCGTTCGTCTTCGACAGTGTCGACCACGCGGCGAGCCTCTTCAACCTGCAGGCCTTCGGCAACGTCTATTCGCGCATTTCCAATCCGACCGTCGCCGCGCTCGAGGAGCGCGTTGCGGCGCTGGAAGGCGGCCGCGCGGGCCTCGCCGCGGCGACCGGCATGGCGGCGCAGATGCTCGCTCTCCTGACTCTGGCGCAGAACGGCGACCACATCGTCGCCTCGCGCACGCTGTACGGGGGAACCTATTCGCAATTCGCGGTGACGTTCGCCCAGTTCGGCATCGCCACGACGTTCGTCGGCGCCGACGACCCCGACGCATTCCGCCGGGCGGTGCGTCCCGAAACCAAGGTCATCTACGCGGAGACCATCGGCAATCCGCAGCTCGACGTTCTCGACATCGCCGCCGTCGCCGCGATCGCCCGCGAGCACGGCATCCCGCTGGTCATCGACAATACGCTGGCCTCGCCCTACCTGTGCCGGCCGATCGAGCACGGCGCCGACATCGTCATCCACTCGGTCACCAAGTATCTCGGCGGGCACGGCACGACGATGGGCGGAGTGCTGGTCGAATCCGGCAGGTTCGACTGGGGCAACGGCAAGTTCCCGCAGATGACGACACCGTCGCGCGGCTACCACGGCGTGATCTTCCACGAAACCTTCGGCGACTTCGGCTTCACGATGAAGGCGCGAATGGAGACGATGCGCACGCTGGGCCCGACGCTGTCGCCGTTCAGCGCGTTCCTGCTGCTGCAGGGCATCGAGACGCTGCACCTGCGCATGCCGCGCCATTGCGAGTCCGCGCTGGCGGTGGCGGAGCATCTGTCGCGGCACCCCGCCGTCGCCTGGGTCAACTATCCGGGGCTTCCGGAAAGCGCCGCATGGCCGCTGGCGCAGCGGTATTTGCCACGGGGCTCCGGCGGCATCCTCACCTTCGGCCTGAAGGCCGGCGCGCGCGGCGGCGCCGCGGCCGGCGAGCGATTCATCGAGGCGGCGAGGATGATGTCGCACCTCGCCAACGTCGGCGACGCCAAGACGCTGGTCATCCACCCGGCATCGACGACGCATCGCCAGCTCGATGACGCCGAACAGCGCGCCGCCGGCGTCCTGCCCGAGATGATCCGCCTGTCGGTGGGGCTGGAAACGCTCGATGATATTCTGTGGGACATCGATCAGGCGCTGGCGCAGGCGCGAGGCTGATCGGGGTCGCCGAGACAGGCGCATCGAGGAGGAGGACGCGCGGATGAAGACCGCGAATTACCCGGCATTGCCGTGGCCCTGGGTCGGATTGCTGCTCTGTTGCGCCCTGGTCGGGCAGGAGTACGTCCGGCAGGCGGCCGGGCCCGACGCGCCGCTGACGGTGTACAACCTGGTCATCATGGGTGTCGGCGTCACGTCACTCGCGCTGCTAGTGCTGCCGCCACGCCGTATTGGGAACGTCCTCGGCTTCGCCGTCTGCGCCGGGTTGATGGCCTATGCGCTCTACCTGCAGTACGTCATCGGTCTCGAGCCCTGCCCGCTGTGCGTCTTCCAGCGTGTCTGCGTCATCGGCATGGGCGTGGTGTTCCTGATCGCGGCGATTCACAATCCGGGACGCGCCGGCGCGTCCGGCTACGCGCTGCTGCAGCTCGTCATCGGCGCCGCCGGCGCGGCACTTGCCGCGCGGCAGGTCTGGCTGCAGTCGCTGCCCAAGGATCAGGTGCCGGCCTGCGGCATGGGGCTCGATTACATGCTCGACACGCTGCCGCTCGGCGACGTATTGCGCAAGGTTCTTGAAGGCAGCGGCGAATGCGCGGAAAAAGGCTGGGAATTCCTGCACCTGTCCATTGCCGGCTGGACGCTGGTCTTCTTTGTTGCGATGATCGCGGCGAGCCTCGCGCTGGTCAGGCGCGATCCCTAGCGGCGCGCAACAGGCGCGCCCTCCGGCGCGGCGGGGGTCCGCCTTTTCCGGCACCGTTTCAGGGCGCGTGGCGCATCGCGCCGAACCATCCGTTGCTCAAGCATCCGGTCAGGGTGCTGCTCTCGGCAAAACGCCCGCTGATACCCGAGACGGTGACCTGAACTTCGAACATGTTGAAGCTGCCGCTGTCGGCGGTGTTGCAGCTGTAGGTGCCGTCGATCTGACCCATCTGGCCGGCCTCCGACAGCGTACCCATATACGTGCAGACGGCCCCCAGCGCGTCCGAGGTCGTGATGTTCACCGACGTACCGGACTGCGCGACGAAGAGGCCGGTGGCGAGCTCGGTAGTGGCGTTGTCGCCGGGGCTCGAGCAGCCGCTGGCTGCACGGTGTGTCGAGCCCTGGAAGGTTCCCGAATAGTCGTCGTAGATGAGCGTCTGCCGCGTCAGCAGCTTGGCGACCGAGACGCCGTCGACCGTGTAGGTCAATGTGCCTGTCGTCGTCGAGGTCGCGGCCCAGGTCATCGTGCCCACGATATGGTTGGTCACCTGCGCCGGATCGAACGGTACATTGCCGAACCAAGGGCCCGAAGTCTCGTAATTGTCGCCAGACCATGTAAAAGACGCACCGGTCGGGTACAGCGTGCCGCCGTACCAGATCGGGACGTGCGACGGATCGTAGACGAACATGGTGGCGAAAATGATGTCGCCGCGCTGCACGAACTGGATGCCCCAGCCCGACTCCGCCGGGTTCCACCACAGGTCGGATTGGTCGGTCGAGTACGACGTTGCCGAGGCCGGCGCCAGCAGCGCCGAAACGGCGAGCAGCAGGGCGGCGAGGAAAAAGCGTGCGAGCCTCATGACGGTCTCCGAAGGGATCCCGCCGACAAGAGGGGTCTTGTAATTCGTTCAATCATCGACGGGTCACCCTAAGTCAAATGCAAGGATCGTTCCATTGCGGCGCCGCGCCCGGCTGACGATGCCCGTTGGGCGACGACCCGACTCTCGGCTATCATCGCCGCTGTCGTTGGCTGGCACTGACCATGCATTGGACGGATCTTCGCGGACGGGGACGATCGCTCATGTGGACCATTCTGATCAGCGTCGCGGCCACGCTGCTCGTGGTCTTTGTCGCCCTGAATCTGACCACCGGCGAAAAGCGGGTCAAGGAGCAGCTCGCGCACCGGTACGGGATCCACGATGCGCAGTTTCAGCGCACGATGGGCGTGCTGCTTGGGCCGGTCATCGTCCAGGGCAACCGGTTCGACACCCTGCTCAACGGCGACGAAATCTTCCCGTCGATGCTGCAGGCCATCCAAGGCGCGCACAAGTCGATCAGCTTCGAGACCTACATTTACTGGTCGGGAGACATCGGCAGGGCATTCGCCGACGCGCTGTCGGAGCGCTCGCGCGCCGGCGTCAAGGTTCATGTGCTGCTCGACTGGCTGGGCAGCAGCAAGATGGACCGGAGCTTCCTCACCGAGATGCGCGATGCCGGCGTCGATATCCGGCGCTATCACGCGCCCCGCTGGTACAACCTGAACAAGCTCAACAACCGTACGCACCGCAAGATCCTGGTTGTCGACGGCCGGATCGGCTTCACCGGCGGCGTGGGCATCGCCACCGAGTGGACCGGTCACGCGCAGGACCCCGGGCACTGGCGCGACAGCCACTTCCGGGCCGAAGGGCCGGTGGCCGCGCAGATGCAGGCGGTATTCGCCGACAACTGGGTCAAGGCCACCGGCGAAGTGCTCGACGGCGCCGACTATTTTCCGTCGCTGGCGGCCGCGGGCGGCGGCGCCGGCCAGATGTTCGCGAGCTCGCCTTCCGGCGGCAGCGAAAGCATGGAGCTGATGTACCTGCTGATGATCGCCGCGGCCGAGCGCTCGATCGACCTGTCCAGCTCGTATTTCGTGCCCGACGAGCTCGCCCGCGATACCCTGGTCGCCGCGCTGCGCCGCGGCGTGCGCGTGCGCATCATCGTTCCCGGGCCGCACATCGATTCGGAAACCGTGCGCCGCGCTTCGCGTGCCTTATGGGGCGACCTGCTCGAAGCCGGCGCCGAAATCTACGAGTACCAGCCGACGATGTTTCACTGCAAGGTGCTGATCGCCGATGGCCTGGTGGTTTCGGTCGGATCGACCAATTTCGACGACCGTTCGTTCCGGCTCAACGACGAGGCGAGCCTCAACGTCTACGACGCGGCATTCGCCGCGCGCCAGCTCGAGGTCTTCGAGCACGATCTGAAGTCGTCGCGGCGCATAGGCTTCGATCAATGGCGCGGACGTCCGCTGGCGGAGAAGGTCTGGGAGCACGCGGCGGCGCTGCTCGGGCCGCAGATCTGATTGCAGCGCGGCGCGATGGACGGCGGCTTCCGCCGCCCGCCGCACCGACGCGTTAACCGAATGGAAATCGCGATGAAATATCGAACGCTGCCCGGCACCGGGCTCGAGGTCTCCGAGGTCTGCCTCGGCACGATGACCTGGGGCGAGCAGAACAGCGAAGCCGACGCGCACGAGCAGCTTGATTATGCGATCGCGCGCGGCATCAATTTCGTCGACACGGCGGAGATGTACCCGGCGCCGCCGAATGCCCAGACGCAGGGGCGCACCGAAACCTACCTCGGCAACTGGCTCGCCCGGCGCCGGCGCGAAGGCCTCGTCATCGCCACCAAGGTCGCCGGGCCGGGACGCCGCGAATGGATCCGCAACGGCCGCAACGACCTCACCGGCGAGATCATCGCCGAGGCGGTCGACACGAGCCTCGCGCGTCTGCGGATCGAATGCATCGATCTCTATCAGATCCACTGGCCGCAGCGCAACGTGCCGATGTTCGGGGCGACGGAATTCGATCCGGCGAAGGAAAGGGAAGGACCGCCAGTGCGCGCCCAGGTCGAGGGGATGGCGGCGCTGATCGCCGCCGGCAAGATCCGGCACTACGGCCTGTCCAACGAAACCGCCTGGGGCGTCTGCGAGTTCCGGCGCGTCGCGCGCGAGCTCGGCGTGCCGGGGCCGGTGACCATCCAGAACAGCTACAGCCTGGTATCGCGCAGCGTCGACAACGATCTGGCCGAGGCGCTGTTCCGCGAGCAGATGTCGCTGCTCGCCTACAGTCCGCTCGCCGGCGGCATGCTTTCGGGCAAGTACCTGGGCGGCGCGAAGCCGCCGCAGGCGCGCTTCGCGCTGTTCGACAATTTCAGCCTGCGCTTTAGGAAGCCGCTGGTCGCGGAGGCCGTCGCGGCGTATGCGGCGCTGGCGGCGAAGCAGGGCATTTCGCTGGTGCAGCTCGCGCTGGGCTACGTGCGAAGCCGCTGGTATCTGGGCGCCATCATCATCGGGGCGACGACACTGGCGCAGCTCGCCGAGGACATCGATGCCGCACCGTTCGAGCTCGATACCGCGACATTGGCCGAGATCGCCACGATCCAGGCGCGGTTTCCGAATCCCGCGGCCTGAGCGCACGAAAACGCTGGAACCGGGTGACGGACAGACCGATGGAACCGACAGCGCCGGCACGGCACGGATTCTGGGCGTTGTGCCGGGCCGCGGCCGCCGCCTGGGTGGAGGACCGGGCGGCGAGCATGGGCGCCGCGCTGGCGTATTACACGGCCTTTTCCATCGCGCCTCTGCTGATCATCGTGATCGGCGTGGCCGGGCTGGCATTCGGCCGCGACGCGGCGCAGGCCGCCGTCGTCGATCAATTGCAGGGCCTGATCGGTGCTTCCGGCAGCGCGGCGGTAAAGGATATGCTCGCGCGCACCAGCGACATCGGCACCGGCATCGTCACGACGATCGTCGGTGCCGTGGTGCTGCTGATCGGCGCGACGACGGCGTTCGCCGAGTTGCAGGACGACCTCGACCGCATCTGGAAAGCCGAGCCACGCGCGGGCAGCGGCGTCGTCAACCTGTTGCTTTCGCGCCTGCTGTCGTTCGGCATGGTGCTGTGCATCGGCTTCCTGCTCACGGTATCGCTGGTGCTCAGCGCGGTGGTGTCGGCGGTCGGCCAGCAGCTGTTCGCCCGGATGGAGCTGCTGCTGCAGGGACTCAATTTCCTACTCTCGCTTGCGGTGATCACGCTGCTGTTCGCGATGATCTACAAGATCCTGCCCAATGTTCGCATCGCGTGGGCGGACGTCTGGGTCGGCGCGGCGATCACGGCACTGCTGTTCGCCGTCGGCAAGGAGCTGATCGGCCTGTACATCGGCAAGACCTCGCTCGCTTCCTCGTTCGGCGCCGCCGGACCGTTCGTCGTGATCATGGTCTGGATCTACTATTCGACGCAGATATTCCTGCTCGGCGCCGAATTCACCTGCGCCTACGCGCGCCGGCACGATCCGGCGCCGCCGCCGGATCTTCGCGGCGTCCGGGCTGCGGACATCGACGCGGCAGGCTGAACCGCCCGCGCGCCTTCGCCCGGGCCGCGACCGCCGGTTCGGCGGCGCGCCGCGATTTCTGCAATAATTGTCGTTCGCCCGTGCCGCGCATCCGAGAGGGCGAAATGACCAAGCTCCTGCTAACGATCGTCGTCGCGATCCTCGGCTGCGCGCCGCCCGGGGCGGCCGCCGCGCCCGCTCCCGTGCTGGTCGTTCCGCTGATCGGGGCGATCGGGCCGGCCGCCGCGGATTTCGTCGGCCGGAGCTTGAGCCGCGCCGCGTCCGAAGGCGCGCAGCTCGTGGTGCTGCAGATCGACACACCGGGCGGGCTCGATCTGTCGATGCGCCAGATCATCAAGGATATCCTGGCGTCGCCCGTGCCGGTCGCCGCGTTCGTCGCGCCCGGCGGCGCGCGGGCCGCCAGCGCCGGTACCTACATCCTTTACGCGAGCCACATCGCCGCGATGGCGCCCGGCACCAACCTCGGTGCCGCGACGCCGGTCAACATCGGCATGCCGGCACCCGCGCCGCCGGCACCGGCCCCGAAGGGCGAGGCGCAAAAGCCGGGCAAGAGCGAGGATCGCGAAGCCGGCGACGAGCAAAGCACGCTGGCGAAAAAGCAGGTCCACGACGCCGCCGCGTACATTCGCGCGCTGGCGCAGATGCGCGGCCGCAACGCGGCGTGGGGCGAGCGCGCGGTGCGCGAGGCGGTCAGCCTGTCGGCGGACGAGGCGCTCGCCCAGCACGTGATCGACCTGACGGCGCGCGACGTGCCCGAGCTCCTCGCCAAGCTCGACGGCCGCAAGGTCGTCACCGCGGCCGGCGAGCGCGTGCTCGCGACCTCGGGAGCGGCGGCGACGACGCTGGCTCCGGACTGGCGCACGCGCTTCCTGGCGATCATCACCGATCCCAGCGTCGCGCTGATGCTGCTGATGGCCGGGGTGTACGGGCTCTTCTTCGAGTTCTGGAATCCGGGGCTCGCGCTGCCGGGGGTGCTCGGCGCCATCTGCCTGCTGCTGGGCCTGTTCGCGCTGCAGATGCTGCCGGTCAACTACGCCGGGCTCGGGCTGGTCCTGCTCGGCATCGCGTTCATCGTCGCCGAGACCTTCCTGCCCGCCTACGGATCGCTCGGCGTCGGCGGCATTGTCGCCTTCGCGATCGGCGCGGTGATGCTGATCGACACCGACGTGCCCGGCTTCGGCGTGCCGTACTGGCTGATCGGGACGCTCGCCGCGGTGACGGCGCTGTTCGTCTTCGTCGTCGCCGGCGTCGCGCTCAAGGCGCGCCGCCGCCCGATCGTCACCGGCGATCAAGGGCTGATCGGCAGCATCGGCGTCGCGCTGGACGACCTGGAGACCGAAGGCTGGGCGCGCATCCACAGCGAGCAGTGGCGGGTTAGAAGCCCGGTGCCGATCAAACGCGGCCAGTCGGTGCGGGTGACCGCGCGCACCGATCTGCTATTGTCGGTGTTGCCCGTCACGGAAGTCGATCAAGGAGCCTGACCATGGCCATCGGAGTGGGATTCGGCACGATCGTCATCATCGCGATACTCGTGATCCTGGTGGCCTTTCGCGTGCTGCGCGAATACCAGCGCGCGGTGGTCTTCATGCTGGGCCGCTTCTGGAAGGTCAAGGGTCCCGGCTTCTTCCTGCTGATTCCGGCGGTCCAGCAGATGGTCCGCATCGACCTGCGCACGGTGGTGATGGACGTGCCGCCGCAGGACGTGATCACGCGCGACAACGTCTCGGTCAAGGTCAACGCGGTCGTGTATTTCCGCATCCTCGACCCCGCCAAGGCGGTGATCCAGGTCGAGAACTACTACCAAGCGACCAGCCAGCTCGCGCAGACGACCTTGCGCGCGGTGCTCGGCAAGCACGAGCTCGACGAGCTGTTGTCAGCGCGCGAGAAATTGAATCTCGACATCCAGCAGGTGCTGGACAACCAGACCGAAGCGTGGGGCATCAAGGTGTCGACGGTCGAAATGAAGGACGTCGACTTGAACGAGACGATGATCCGCGCGATCGCCCGCCAGGCCGAGGCCGAGCGCGAGCGCCGCGCCAAGATCATCCACGCCGAAGGCGAATTGCAGGCGTCGGAAAAGCTGCTGCAGGCGGCGCAGATGCTTGCGAAGCAGCCGCAGGCGATGCAGCTGCGTTACCTGCAGGCATTGGGCAATATCGCGGGCGACAAGAGCACGACCATCGTCTTTCCGCTGCCGATCGATCTGCTGACCGCGCTGACCAGCGGCAAGCCTTCGGCCTGATTCCCCCGCGTCGTCCGGCGCCCCGGCCGGAGCGGCGACGGACGGCACTTGCGGCCCCGGTCCGCCCGCCCGGGTC
Source organism: Casimicrobiaceae bacterium (assembly GCA_050742615.1). Classification (GTDB taxonomy): domain Bacteria; phylum Pseudomonadota; class Gammaproteobacteria; order Burkholderiales; family Casimicrobiaceae; genus PALSA-1003. The sequence goes on from JBOIGD010000266.1 coordinate 9,289, forward strand.
GCCGCCGTTGCGCTAGATTCCATCGAAATCAAGGCCTTAGATCCATGGCATATCGATTGCTTCGCTTCGCTCGAGGCGGCGGCCCGCGTCGAGGCAGACGGGGCCGCGGCGGTGACACCCGCAGCGAATGGAGTCCCTATGATGGTCTCGGTGTGGTGGTTGGTCTGGGTTTTCCTGGCCGGCGGTTATGCCGGATTTCTGCTGCTCGCATTGCTGCGCATGGGCGACGACAGCGCCGACGGCGCGCACGAAGCGTTGATGGCGCGCCGCGCGATCGCCTGGCGCCACGGCCACGAGCGCCGCGGCCTCAGGGCACGCGCGCACTAGCGCAACGCCCCGCCCGGCGCCAGTCGGCGCGCGAGGCGCCGATCGCGATGCCTGCTAGGGCGTCGCGATGCGCACCAAGTTGCCCAGGATTTCGTACAGCGCGTAGTAGCTCGCCTGCAGTCCGCCGATCCCCGGCATGAAATCGAACACCCGCGCCGGTCCGCGCGACGGGATACCCGTCGCCGCGGGCACCGTCGCGATGCCCGCCGCCGCGAATTCGGCCGCCGCGCGGCGCATGTCGAAGGCGTGCGCCACCAGGACCACGCGGCCGATCCCGGCCGCACGCAATAGCGCCGCCGAATAGACCGCGTTCTCGTGCGTCGTGCGCGAGCGGTTCTCCGCCCAGCGCACGGCGACGCCGAATTCACCCTGCAAGGCTTGCCGCATCAGCTCGGCCTCGGCCTTGCCGCCGTAGGTCGATCCGCCGGTGACCAGAACCGGGAGGCCGGTCTCGCGGGCAACCCGCGCGCCGTACCGCACGCGTTCGAGGGTCAGCGTGGCAAGGGTGTCACCGCCATAGTCCGGCGCGTCGCGCCGCGTGCCGCCGCCGAGGATGACAATCGCCTGCGCGTCGGCGGCAACGGCGCGATCGAATGGCGCCGGCACCGCGAGCCCTTGCATCAGCAGCACCGAGACGGCCGGAATCGACAGCGCCAGCAGCGAGGCGACACCGGTCCAGGCCAGCACCGCGCCCAGACGAGGCAGCCGCGGGCGCGCCGCGAGGCCGGCGAGCGCGATCAGCAGCGATCCGGTCGGCGGCAGGATCAGCGCCTTCAACACGGCCTTGACCCAGATCGGATCGACCACCTGCGCTGCTTTCGCGACTCGTCGGCCGTGGCGGGTCAGCGCGCCCGCTGCAGCAGGTCGCGCAGGTGACTCGACGGCACGGCGTAGGTGATGCCGGAGGGCTGCGTCAGCACGGCCTCCTTGGTCGTCTTGACGAACACCATGTTGACGATGCCAATGACCTCGCCCGTCTCCGGATCGTACAACGGGCTGCCGCTGTTGCCGGGGTACGCGGTCGCATCGAGCTGGAACACCGGGAATGGGCCCGCCGCCAGGCGATGGATGCTCTGCGCGTTCAGTTCGCCCGCGCGCGGCTGCGGGATCGCGATCGGCGTGATCGACGAGATGATGCCGCGGTGCGTGGCCGGATGCGGCCCGAGGACGGCGCCGACCGGGTAACCGGTGAACACGATTTCCTGGCCTTCCCGGACGTCGGCGGATCGACCCAGCTTCAGCGGCGGCAGCGCCGGTGCCGCGATCCTGAGCAAGGCGAGATCGGAGCCGGCGTCGATCGCGACTTCCTTCGCCTCGCGCACCTGCACATGGTTCGGATCACCCTTATCGGGCATCGGGATCAGTATCGCCAGCGCCTCGCGCTGCGCCGGATCGAGCAGCCGCGGCACCACGTGCGCGTTGGTCACGATCCGCGTGCCGTCGTCGACGGCGAATCCGGTGCCGAGAAACCGGAACGCAGGCGTGCGCGTGCGCTCGTACGTCCCGACCGCCACGATCGAGCCCTTGACGCGCTCGATCGTCTCGATCCTGCCGGCTTGCGCCGGCACGGCCACGGCAGGCCCGGCGACGACCAGTCCGAAGACAACGAGCCGTCGACTCCAGGTCATGGTGCGCGCTGACATCGGCATGGCGATCGGCTACTCGATCTCGCCGGCCCGGACCAGTATCGTCGACGAGCCGGTGACGCTCGGATCGTACGGATGCCAAGCGTCCGGGAACAGCCGCTCGACCCGCTGCACGTAGGCGCGTGTCTCCGCGTACGGAGGAACGCCCTGGTAGCGGTCGACCGCGGCCTCGCCGGCGTTGTAGGCGGCAACGGCGAGCTCGACCCGCCCTTCGTAGTAGGCCAGCAGCCAGCGCAGGTACGACAATCCGCCCTGCAGGTTGTCCTCGACGTCCAGGCGATTCCTGACCTTGAAGCGCATCGCGGTGCTGGCGATGAGCTGCATCACGCCGCGCGCGTCCTTGGGCGAGCGCGCGTCGGGCTGAAAGTTGGACTCGGCCTCGACGATCGCCAGCGCAAGCCGCGGATCGATCCCGAATTGCGGCGCCGCCCTGACCACCAGGTCCGCGACGCGCCGCTTTTCCGGCGGCAGATCGGCATAGGCATCATCGGTCGCCGCGGTGGCGTCGGTGACGCTTTCCGGCTGCGGCGCCGGCGCCGGAGGCAGCATGCAAACCGGATACACCGCCTGATCGGCGTCGATGAACCTCAGCATCTGGCGCGCCTGCTCGTTGCCTTCCCGCGCCGCGCGCGCAAAAAAGAATGCGGCCAGCGCATCGTCGCGCGCGATCCCGCGCCCGTTGGCGTACATCCAGCCCAGGTTGAACATCGCCTCGACACTACCGATGCGCGCCGCCTCGCAATACACGGCTGCGGCCCTGCGCTGATCCTGCGGCACGCCCTCCCCGTGTTCGTAGGCCAGCGCCTGCGCGACCAGGGTCTCGGGCGTCGCAAGCGGGTCGGCT
>JBOIGD010000267.1:0-7286 GCA_050742615.1 Casimicrobiaceae bacterium
AGGTTCCCCCGTACAGCGTGCGCGAGGCGACGATATGGTCGCCGTTCTGCGCCAGGGTCAGGAGAGCGAGCATCTGCGCCGCCATGCCGGTCGCCGCGGCGAGGCCCGCGCGGCCGCCTTCCAGCGCCGCGACGCGCTCCTCGAGCGCGGCGACGGTTGGGTTCGAAATGCGCGAATAGACGTTGCCGAAAGTCTGCAGGTTGAAGAGGCTCGCCGCGTGGTCGGCACTGTCGAAGACGAACGAGGTCGTCTGGTAGATCGGCAGCGCGCGCGCACCGGTGGCCGCGTCCGGTATGTGGCCGGCGTGCAGGCAAAGCGTGTCGAACCCGAATTCGCGGTCAGCCATCGGCGGCATGAAGCGCGGCGGTGACGCAGCCCGCGCCCGGGACGGCGGCGGGCACGACTTGGCGCGAGCTCATCCCGGCCGCCTCGCGGAGACGACGCCGGTATTGACCCCCGCCCAGTTCAGGCCGCCGAGGATGCGCGCGTGCTCGATCTTGACGCAGCGGTTCATCACCACCTCGAGTCCCGCGTCGAGCGCGATTTTCGCCGCCTGGTCGTTGCGGATGCCCAATTGCATCCACAGCACCTTGGCCCCGATCGCGACCGCCTCGTCGGCGATCGCCGGCATTTCCACGGGCTTTCGGAAGCAGTCGACGATGTCTATCCGGTGGGGAACGGCGGCCAGCGCCGGATAGCATTTTTCGCCGAGCACCTCCGCATGGTTGGGATTGACCGGGACGATGCGGTAGCCGTGATCCTGCATGTACTTGGCCGCGAAGTAGCTCGGGCGATACCAGCTCGCGGAAAGGCCGACCACCGCGATCGTGCGCGATTGCAGCAGAATGCGGCGCAGCCCCGCGATGTCGTCGACGAGCGGCATGGCGGCCGAGCGGCTTCAGCGGCCCGGGCGCGGCGGCGCGCCGCGGCGACGGCTGCGCGCAATGGCGACGATCCGGCGGCGAATTCCGGGCGGCATGGCCTTGTCCTCGAACCCGGTGACGTGACGGCGACGCCGCCGTATCATCGAACCCCGAGCGGCGCCATTTTAATGCATATCGCCCGGACGGTACGGCGCCGTCCTCGGCAATCGCTGTAAGCTCCATCGCGCCGGCGGCGACGAAGGGCAGATGGAAACCTTTGCCGCGCACCCGACGTCCAATGGCATCAGCACGGAGGGACCCGCATGAAACGCAGGCAGCTGTTGACCTCGCTCGCGGCGTGGCCGCTGGCCGCGGCAGGCCTCGGCCGGGCGCTGGCCGCCGGAAGCCCGGGCACGGCCGGGCACCGGTCGCTGGCGCAGATCCAGCAGGACTGGCGGCAATTCCTCGCCAAGGGCGCGGACGTTGCGGAATCGACCGCGCCGCTTAAAAAAACCGAGGCGGAATGGAAGACTACGCTGGCCGACCAGCCGTTCCACGTCCTGCGCAAGGAAGGCACCGAGCGTCCGTTCAGCAGCCCGCTGAACGACGAAAAGCGGCGCGGCCTTTTCGTTTGCGCTGGCTGCGCGTTGCCGCACTTCACCTCGGAGATGAAGTTCGACAGCGGCACCGGATGGCCGAGTTTTTTCACCAGCATCCCCGGACATCTCGCGACGCGGCAGGACTACCTACTGATCGTGCCGCGCACCGAGTATCACTGCGTGCGCTGCGGCGGCCACCAGGGCCATGTCTTCGACGACGGCCCGCCGCCGACGGGCCAGCGCTGGTGCAACAACGGAGTCGCGCAGCGATTCATCCCGGCGCAGGGCAAGGCCTGATCGCGGCGTTGCCGCCGCCTCAACCCGACCGGGCGTCGCCGGCGCGTTTTTTCTGGTCGTCGAGCTCCTGGCGCAGCGCGCGCAGGCGGCTCTCGACCGCGGATGCCTCGTAGAAGGTCGCATCGCGCGACTTGGCCGCCAGCTCCAGCTGGACGATCGCACCGGGCAGGTTCCCCTGCCACGCGTAGTACTCGCCCTGATGCTGGTGCTCGAGCAACGGCTTGCCCAACGCCGCGTAGGCGCGGGCAGCGAGCAGGTGCAGCGGACCGTCGTTCGGATAGTGCTGCAGCTGATCGGACACGAACGCCGCGGCCTTGGCCGGCTGCTTGTTCTTGAGCAGCGCCTCCGGGTAGTCGTACACCAACTGCATCTTGCCGGGGTAGCGCGACAGCGCGGCCTCGTAGCGCGCAATCGCGGCGTCCAGCTGGCCTGACTGCATCAGCACCTGACCGAATATCGCCTCGATCATCGGATGCGGCGGCGCGACCTTCTGCAAGGTCGTGACCTCGGCCAGTGCGCGCTTGAAATTCTCGGCGCGCAGCAGCGAGGCGACCAGCCCGTACCGTGCCGCGATCGAGTCGTTGTATCGCTTTTCCGCGATGGCATCGTCGAAGAACAGGATCGCTTCGCGCGCCGAGCCCTGGTAGCTGCGGATCAGCGCGCGCACCAGGCTGAAGTCGAGCGAATCCTTGACCTGCCGGAACGGCTTGCCCTCCGCCCTTGCTTGCGCATCGGCAATGCGCTCGTAGGTCACCGGGTGGTCGCGAAGGTACGACGGCGTGTTGCCTTCGACAAAGCGCGATGCGCGCTGCAGCCGCTCCATCATCGTCGCCATCGCCGTGACGTCGAATCCCGCCGCATCGAGTCGCTGGAAGCCGATGCGGTCGGCCTCCTGCTCGTTCTGCCGCGTGAAGTTGATCTGCATCTGCATCGCGATCCCCTGCGCCGAGGCGATCGCTCCCTCGGCGAGCTGGCCGCTGTTCGACCCGCCCGAGCGCGAGGCGAGGATCGCCGCCGCGAGCGCGGCCAGCGATGCCAGCATCGCGTCCTTCTGTTTGGCAATACCGCGCGCGATGTGATGCTGGGTGACGTGCGAAATCTCGTGCGCCAGCACCGACGCCAGCTCCGACTCGGTCTGCGTCATCAGGATCAGCCCGGTATTGACGCCGACGAAGACGCCGGGCAGCGCAAAGGCGTTGATCGACGGATCGTTGACGGCAAAGAACTCGAAGTCGAACGGCGCGCCGGGAATGGCGGTGACCAGGCGATTGCCCAGATCGTTCAGGTAGCCGTTGACCTCGGGATCGTTCAGATAGCCTCCCGACAGCCGGATGTCGCGCATCACCGACTCGCCGAGCTTGCGCTCCTGCGGCCCGGAAAGCGCCACCTGCGACGGGTCGCCCAGATCGGGCAGGTTCTGCTGCGCGCGCGCCAGCGGCGCGATCGCGACCGTCGCGGCGAGCAGCGCCGCGATGCAGCGGCGTGGACGCGGGGAAATCGGCCTGGGCATGGTGCTATGATTGGCGCCGATCGCGCAAAGTTTCAGGGGCGGCACGATGGCGGTGAAGAGCGCGCAGTTTAGCCATTTCGATGCGGTGGGTCGCGCGCATATGGTCGATATCGCCGGAAAAGATGTTACCAAGCGTGTCGCGCGCGCTGCCGGCCGGATTTCGATGCGGCCGGAAACACTGGCGCTGATCCGCGCGGGAACCGCCAGCAAGGGCGACGTTCTCGGCGTCGCCCGCATCGCCGCCATCCAGGCGGCCAAGCGCACCGCCGAGCTGATTCCACTCGCGCATCCGCTGCCGCTGACCCGCGTCGCCGTCGAGTTTACGCTCGAAGACGATGCCGTTGGGATCGCGGTGACGGCGGAAACCCTCGATAGGACCGGGGTCGAGATGGAAGCGCTGACCGCGGCCAGCGTCGGGCTCCTGACTGTCTATGACATGTGCAAGGCGGTCGACCGCGGCATGCGGATCGAAAGCCTGCGCCTGCTGGAGAAGTCAGGCGGCAAGTCGGGGCATTTCAAGGCCGACTGAGCCGTCTTCGTGCGGGGTCCCGGCCTACCAGTTCCACATGCTGCCGTCCTCGAGCCGGTTGACCGGCAGCGAGCTCGGCTTGTACGGATAGCGGGAGGCGAGCTTCTCGTCGATGTCCACGCCGTGCCCCGGCGCATCGCCCGGATGCAGGTAGCCGTCGCGGAACGAGTAGGCGTGCGGGAACACCGCGTCCGTCTCCGGCGTATGGCGCATGTATTCCTGGATGCCGAAGTTGGACACCCACAGGTCGAAGTTCAGCGCGGCGCCCATGCATACCGGCGACAGGTCGGTCGCGCCGTGCGCGCCGGTGCGCACCTGGTAGAGCTCGGCCAGATGCGCAATGCGGCGCAGGTGGCTGATGCCGCCCGCGTGGACGACGCTGGTGCGGATGAAATCGATCAGCTGCTCGGTGATGAGCGCCTGGCAATCGTAGATCGTGTTGAACACTTCGCCGGCGGCGATCGGCGTCACCGTGTGTTGCCGGATCAGGCGGAACCCCTCCTGGTTCTCGGCGGGTGTCGGATCCTCCATCCAGAACAGCCGGTACGGCTCGAGCGACTTGCCCAGCCGCGCCGCCTCGATCGGCGTCAATCGATGATGGACATCGTGCAGGATGTGCGGGTCGAAGCCGAACCGCGCGCGGATCGCTTCGAACAGGCGTGGCGCGTGGTCGAGGTATTTTGCGGTCGACCAGACGTTCTCGCTCGGCAGTGCGGCGTCGGCGGGCTCGTAGTACAGGCGATCCTTCGACACCCCGTACGTCGAGGCCAGGCCCGGAATCCCGGACTGGGCGCGAATCGCCTTGTATCCCATGTCGATGTAGCGGGCGACCTCGTCGAGGGTGGCGGCGATGTCCTTGCCGTTGGCATGCCCGTACACCATGACGCCTTCCCGGCTCTTGCCGCCCAGCAGCTGATAGATCGGCAGGCCCGCGACCTTGCCCTTGATGTCCCACAACGCGGTGTCGACCGCGGCGATCGCGCTCATCGTCACCGGACCGCGCCGCCAGTAGGCGCCGCGGTACAGGTATTGCCAGATATCCTCGATCTGCGCGGGGTCGCGGCCCAGCAGCGTGGGCAGCACATGGTCGGTGAGGTACGATGCCACGGCGAGCTCGCGGCCGTTCAGGGTGGCGTCGCCGATGCCGTGCACGCCCTCGTCGGTTTCGATTTTCAGCGTGGCGAAGTTGCGGCCCGGGGCGCAGACGACGACGCGGCAGTCGGTGATCTTCATCGCGTAAAGGCATTGTGGTCTGGTGGTTCGACCACTTGACCACAGTATAGACCGCGGACTAAGATGCCGTCGAGCGGTGTCGGGTGGCGAACGGGTTGCGCTGCCGGCCGGCGCGGATGTGGACCGCGGGCGCGTGGGCGTCGGCCGGGCCGCAGGATCAAGCGGGAGCCGGTGCGTCCGGCCGCCGCCGGGAGCGAGCGCAGAATCGCCCCGAACATCGTGACCGGAGGAGTTCCGTTTGCCTTTGCAGGCAGTCGAGCCGCGGCGCTTGTACCGACAGATCGCCGAGCAGATCGAACAACTGATCGCCAGCGGGGAGTTTCCTCCCGGATCCCGGCTGCCGGCGGAACGCGAGCTCGCGGCCTCGCTCGGCGTAAGCCGCGCGTCGGTGCGAGAGGCGATCATCTCGCTGGAGATCGGCGGACTGGTCGACGTGCGGGTCGGCACCGGCATTTTCGTCGCCGCCGCTGCCGCGCCGCGCGGATCGTCCCGCGCCGATGCCGGTCCCGGGCCGTTCGAGCTGCTCGACGCGCGCAAGCTGGTCGAGGGTGAAATAGCGGCGCTGGCCGCGGTGAGCGGCAAACAGGCCGACATCGATGCATTGCGGGAGAGCGTACGCGACATGGAGGCTCACATCGGGGATTTTGCGCAGCGCGAGACCATCGACCGCGAGTTTCATCTGCGGCTCGCCAAGGCGACCGGGAACAACTCGCTCGAACTGGTCGTCGCGGGCCTGTGGGATCAGCGCGCCGAGCTGTGGGGAAGGATGCAGAAGCACTTCCACACCGCCGATCTGGCGCTCAAAACCGTCGAGGATCATGATGCGATCGTCGGTGCGGTCGCCGACCACGACCCGGAAGCCGCGCGCGCGGCGATGCACAGGCATCTGGCGCGCGTCGCGCGCGAGTTCCAGCGCGGCGTCGATGGCAGCCGCCGCGGTACGGCGCCGGCGCCCAGGGCCGCCGGCAGGTTGCGGCAGCCGAGAGTTCGTCCGTGATGCGCCGCGACTTGGCGCGCAGGATTCTGCAAGAGCAGTGCGCCGGCTCTGGCGCAGCATGTCATCAACGCCATGGAGGAGTCTCATGAGCACCAGCATTTCCCGCTTCAAGCCGGCACGTCGCAGCGCGCTGCACGTCGCGCTCGCCGCGCTTTGCACCGCTGCCGCATTGACACTGGCCGCCCCGCTCGCGGGCGCGCAGGTACCGGCGCTCCCCAAGAGCCCGGTGACGCTCAACATCGTCGACGTCGCAGGCAATCTGGCGCTGACGCAAAGCGCGATCGAGCTGTATCAGCAGAAGCACCCGCAGCTCGTCGCGAAGTTCAATTTCACCAAGGCTCCGTCGCCGGAGCTTCCGGGGAAGCTCAAGGCGATGCAGGCCGCGGGTCGCAGCGACATCGACATGGTGCTAACCGGCACCGACTTCCTGGCTGCCGGCATCGAGCAGGGCGTCCTGACCAAGCTGCTGCCCGTATACGCGAGCAAGTTCCCGAACCTGGTCGCGAACTACCAGCCGGCGGCCGCCAAGATGCAGGAGCTCGCGCAGAACTACGGCATCACGGTGGCCTTCATGCCGGCGGGGCCGCTGGTCGAGTACAACCCCGACAAGGTCAAACAGCCGCCGACGACGCCCGCCGCGCTGCTCGCGTGGTGCAAGGCGAATCCGAACCGGCTGATCTACGCGCGTCCGGCCAACTCCGGCCCCGGACGCACGTTCATCATGGGCCTTCCGTACATCCTCGGCGACAAGGATCCGAAGGATCCGGTGCACGGCTGGGACAAGACCTGGGCGTATCTGAAGGAGCTCAATTCCTGCATCGAGTACTATCCGACCGGCACCGGCGCGGTGATGAAGGAGCTCGGCGAAGGCTCGCGCGACATCACGTTGACCATGACGGGCTGGGACTTGAATCCACGCATCCTCGGTATCGTTCCCAAGTCGTACAAGGTGGTTCCGTTCAAGGGCATGACCTGGGTCAACGACGCGCATTACATGGTGATCCCGAAGGGCGTGCCGCCGGAGAAGATCGCCGTGGTTCTCGATCTGATGGCGTTCATGCTGACACCCGAGGCGCAGGCCTATACCTACGACAAGGGATACTTCTATCCAGGCCCCGCGGTGAAGAACGTGCCGTTGTCGATGGCGCCGAAGGAGAGCCAGGACGCGGTCAAGGAATACGGCCGTCCCGAGTACGAAGGCTGGCTCGCGGAATTTCCGCACACGCAATCGCTGCCGCCGCAGGCGCAGGTCGAGGCG
>JBOIGD010000268.1:0-3119 GCA_050742615.1 Casimicrobiaceae bacterium
CCGGCGACGAAACGGTTCGCCGGGCGGTTGAAGAGGCCGAGCGGGGTGTCGGCCTGCTCGATGCGGCCGGCGCGGAGGACGACGATGCGGTCGGCGAGGGTCATCGCCTCGATCTGGTCGTGGGTCACGTAGATCGAGGTGGTCTTCAGCCGCTGGTGCAATTCCTTGATCTCGGTGCGCATCTGCACCCGCAGCTTGGCGTCCAGGTTCGACAGCGGCTCGTCGAACAGAAAGACCTGCGGGTCGCGCACGATCGCGCGGCCCATCGCGACCCGCTGCCGCTGCCCGCCGGAGAGCTGGCGCGGATAGCGATCGAGCAGCTGCGCGAGCCCCAAGATGTCGGCCGCCCTGGCGACGCGCTTCTCGATCTCGCTCTTCGATTGCTTGGCCAGCAACAGCGCGAACGACATATTGTCGCGCACGGTCATGTGCGGATAGAGCGCGTAGTTCTGGAAAACCATCGCGATATCGCGCTCCTTGGGCGCGACCCGGTTGACAACCCGGTCGCCGATGCTGATCTCGCCGCCGGTGATCTCCTCGAGTCCGGCGAGCATGCGCAAGAGGGTCGACTTGCCGCAGCCCGACGGGCCGACGAGCACGCAGAATTCGCCGTCGGCGATCTCGATGTCGACGCCGCGAATGACCGGCGTCGATCCGAAGCGCTTGTGTACGGCGCGTATGCTGACTGCAGCCAATGCCTCTCCTCAACGCGGCGCTCGCGGCGAGCGCACCATCCGGCTACGAGGCAAAGCGCCGGGTGCCGGGCACGACGACGTATTCGGGACGTCCGGTCCTGATCCAGGTGACGATGTTCTGCGCCGCCTTGCGCCGGAGCTCGACCTCGGCTTGGGCGCTGAAGAACGCGGCGTGCGGCGTCAGGATCACCCTCGGGTGGCCGAGCAGCCGGCTATCGGCGGGAACGGGTTCGACCGGCAGGACATCCAGAGCTGCGCCGGCAAGTATTCCACTATCGAGTGCGGCAAGCAAATCGCCGATGTCGACGATCGCCCCGCGTGCAGTGTTGACCAGGTACGATCCGCCCCGCATGCGCGACAGCGTCGCCGCGGCGACCATGCCCCGGGTCTCGTCGTTCAGCGGGGTGTGGAGGCTCACGATGTCGCACTGCTCGAACAGTCCGGCCAGGCTCGCCCGCTCGACGTAAGCCGGAAAATCGCCGTCGATCAGGTATGGATCGCAGGCGACGATGCGCTTGAAGAGATTGCGCGAGACGTGGGCCATGCGCTTGCCGATGCGGCCGAGGCCGACGATGCCCAGCGTCAATTCGCTCGCGCGCCGCAGCTTGCCGGAAGACAGGTAGTGCCAGCGGCCGCCGGCGATGTCCCGGTTGTAGGCGACGACGTTGCGGATCAATGCCAGCGTCAGCGCGAGGGCGTGCGTGGCGACTTCACCGACCCCGTAGTCGGGCGAGTTGGCGAGCCATACCCCATGCCTGGCGCACGCTGCAGTATCGATGGTGTCGAAGCCGGCGCCGATGCGGCTGATGATGCCCAGCCGCGGCAGTTGCGCGAGCACGCGTTCGGTGACTGGCGCGTATTGCAGCAGGAAGGCGTCGAAATCCCTGCCCGCCGCCAGCACCTGGTCTTCGCTCGCGCATTGGGCGGCGACCAGCTCGGCGCCGGCGGCGCCGAAGAGCTCGCGCTCGATCGCGAGATCGGCATAGTCATGATCGGTGTAGAGGACGCGGGGGGCCATCGTGATTCGGGTGGTCGGGCGCGGAAGCGACCGGGCCGCCAACGGTACGTCGACGCCTCCGATTGGTCAAGTGGCCTTACCGCTTGGGCGCTATCGCTGCCGTATAATGCAGTGCTTCACGCCGATTCCTGCGTTTTTCCGGAGCGTTCCCATGCTGCTACCGACCACGATTGCCGGCAGCCTTCCCAAGCCGGCGTGGCTTGCGCCGCCCAACCAGCTATGGGCGCCGTGGCTGCTCGAAGGCTCGCTGTTGGCGGAAGGCAAGCGCGACGCCGTGCGCCTGGCGGTCGACGATCAGGAACGCGCCGGCATCGACATCGTGACCGACGGCGAGCAGACGCGGCGCCATTTCGTCACCACGTTCATCGAAAGCCTCGAAGGGGTCGATTTCGAGCACCGGAAGACGGTGCGGATCCGCAATCGCTACGACGCGGACGTGCCGGTCGTCACCGGTCCGATCGCGCGGCGGCGGCCGGCGTTTGCCGAAGACGCCGCGTTCCTGCGCGGCCTAACCCAGCGCCCGGTCAAGTACACGCTGCCGGGGCCGATGACCGCCGTCGACACCCTCTACGACGCGCACTACGGCAGCCGCGAAAAGCTCGCCTGGGCGTTCGCCGAAGTCCTGAACGAGGAGGCGCGGGCGATCGAGGCGGCCGGCGCCGACGTGATCCAGTTCGACGAGCCGGCGTTCAACGTGTATTTCGACGAAGTGCGGGATTGGGGAGTCGCCGCGCTGGAGCGCGCCGCGAAGGGCCTGTCCTGCCGCACCGCCGTGCACATCTGCTACGGCTACGGCATCAAGCCGAACAATGAATGGAAAAAGACTTTGGGCAGCGAGTGGCGCCAGTACGAGCAGACCTTCCCGCTGCTGGCCCGATCCGCCATCGGACAGGTATCGCTCGAGTGCGCCAATTCGCACGTGCCGCTGGAATTGCTGGCCCTGCTCGAAGGCAAGGACGTCCTGGTCGGTGCCATCGACGTCGCCAGCGACCGGATCGAAACCCCCGATGAGGTCGCCGCCACCCTCCGGGCGGCGCTGAAATACGTGCCCCGGGAACGATTGCTGCCCTGCACCAATTGCGGCATGGTGCCGCTGTCCCGGGCGGTCTCCCAGGGCAAACTGGCGGCGCTGGCCGACGGCGCCGCCAAGGTCCGGGCCGAGCTTTAGCCGGTGACGTATTTGCGCAACAGTCCGGCGCTTCTCGGCCCGGCGGCCGTTTGACCCCGCAGCGGATAGTGCGTATAGTCCGCTTCGTGTTTTGTTTCAAGTACTAAAGCACGACCTGTCCGGCTGCTTCGCTGTCGCCGAATCGCCGTACTTCCCTGTCCTTGAGATCGAAACATAGGCCGGGTTCGACCCGATTATTTTTGTTTTGAAGGATTGGTAAAAATGGCAACTGGAACAG
>JBOIGD010000269.1:0-4739 GCA_050742615.1 Casimicrobiaceae bacterium
GGCTGTGGCGACTGGCGCTGAGCGAGACGGTGCCTGCGCTGGTCGCCGCCGGCGGCACGCTCGGCGGCTTTTCCCTGTCGCGCGACGGCAAGCGCATTGCGTTCGATCGGGCGAGCCTCTCCCATCCGGCGGCGCTCTTCGCGATTGGCGCCGACGGCGGCGGCGAGCAGCCGCTGCAGTCGCCGAACCGCGCGCTGCTCGACCGCGCCGCCATCGGCGCGACCCGCGAATACACGATCAAGGGCTGGGACGGCGATCCGGTGCAGATATGGGTGACCTACCCACCGAATTTCGACCCGAAAAGGAAATGGCCGCTGTTGCATTCGATCCACGGCGGGCCGCACGCCGCGCACACCGACGGCTGGCATTACCGCTGGAATACGCAGGTGTTCGCCGCGCATGGCTACGTCGTCGTCGGCGTCAACTACCACGGCTCGTCCGGCTTCGGCCAGCATTGGCTCGAGACGATCACCGCCGACTACGGCCGCAGGGAATTCGCCGATACCGAGGCGGCGACCGATTTCATGCTGCGCCGCGGCTACATCGATCGTGACCGGCTGGTCGCGACGGGCGGCAGTTATGGCGGCTACATGGTTGCCTACATGAACGGGCATACCGACCGTTACCGCGCGTTCGTCTGTCATGCCGGCTGCTACGACTGGGTCAGCATGATGGCCACCGACGGCTACATGTTCTTCGCCAAGGAGCTGGGCGCGTTCCACTGGGACAATCCGGCGCGCGTGATGCGGCAGTCGCCGCACCATTACGCCAAGCGCTTCCGCACGCCGACGCTGGTCATCCACGGCGAGCTCGACTATCGCGTGCCAGCGACGCAGGCGCTGCAGTACTACAACACCCTGAAGGCGCGCGAGGTCCCGACGCGCCTGGCGTACTTCCCCGACGAGAACCACTGGATCCTGAAGCCGCAGAATTCGCGGCTCTGGTATCGCGAGTTCTTCGACTGGGTGCGGCGCTACGCCGCGCCCGGGCCGTCGCGCCGCCGCTAGCGGATGCGCTTGGCCGGGTAGTCTTCCTCGATGTTGTCGCGGAAGAAGCTCCACGGCGACGACGCACCGGCGAAACGCCGCCACGTTTCGGCGGTCACGCCCGTGTATTCGAACGTTCCGTTGCTGAGCTCGACCACGAGCACGCGCCTCGACGCGTCGTAGCCGGCGGCGCGCAAGTTTCCGCCCGACATCCGCTTCATTTCCATCGCTAGTCGCGGCGCTTCAGGACGCGGGCTTCGGCGGGGCGTAGGGCGCGCAGCCTTCGAGCTTGGTCGGGACGCCGTTGTCGATCAGCACCAGGTCCATGCCTTTGCCGCGCAACTCGAGGCTGGCATTGGCGTAGCGAATCCCGGACGCGGCGGGAATCTGGTAGAGCGTGATCCGTTCGGCATTCGAGGTCAAAAGGCGGACCTCGCCCGGCTCGAAGCGCATGATCAGGAGTTCGCCAGCGAGCTGACAGGCGAACGTGGCTTTGGCCGCCGCTTCTTCCTCCTTCGTCGGCTTGTGCTCGCAGCCGGCGAGCTGGATGCAGAGAGCGATCGCCGCCGCGGCCAGCGTGGGATGGAAGCGCATCCGATTCTCCCCGAGGGTGCGCGCGTTGCGGCGCGCCTTCATTGCTGCAGGGCCGCCGGCCCGGGCGTCGAGGCCGGCGCCCGCACCCGGTCGCACAGGCGCGAAGGCTGCTGCCGACCGGCGGTCTGTGCGGTCAGCATGACCGAGCACAAGTCGAACCCGGCTTCGGTGAGCGCGGCCGAGGCGCTCGTCAGATCGGCGTCGGACAGCGCCGGATCCCGCGCCAGAATGCGCGCGTAGCGAAGCGACGGATGGCCGACGGTCAGCCACCGTCCGTCGGGCGCACGCGCGACGACGATCGACTCGCGGCCGAGCGGATACCACCAGATGCCCAGGAAATGGACCGAGGTGATCTTGAGCACCGACGGCAGCGCGCGGTCGAGCGGGCGGGCGCGCGCCTCGGAGCGTTCGGGCGTTCCGTCGGCACGCAGGCATTTGCTCTCGAGGATCATGGCGCCGTTCTCGCCGGCCGAATATTCGGTTCGCGTGTCGCGCGCGCAGCGGCTTTGCAGAAAGCCGCGGATCGCCGCGATCTCGTACCAGACGCCGTAATAGCGGTCGAGATCGAAATTGGGAACGGGCGTGAGAGCGAGGGCCGGCACGCTACAGGCGATCGCACCCAACGCGACGGAAATCCCGCGGCGAAACATCGATCGTAGGCGTTTCCACGGCAGTGCTGCCTGCATCGGCCCTCTCTGCGGACGCGTCGGAACGAGGTGCGCACCCGCCCGGTAGGATACCGCGATCAGCGGGCTTCTGTATCCGGTCTGGGTGCGTCCCCCGTTCAGCAGTCGACGACGTTGACGGCCAGTCCGCCGAGCGAGGTTTCCTTGTATTTGGACATCATGTCGCGGCCGGTCTCGTACATGGTCTTGATGACGGCATCGAGCGGAACCCGGTGACCGCCGTCGCCGCGCAGCGCCAGCGATGCGGCATTGATCGCCTTCACGGCACCCATCGCGTTGCGCTCGATGCAGGGGATCTGCACCAGTCCGCCGATGGGATCGCAGGTCATGCCGAGGTGGTGCTCGATGCCGATTTCGGCGGCGTTCTCGATCTGAGCGTTGCTGCCACCGAGCGCCGCGGCCAAGCCTGCGGCGGCCATCGAGCAGGCGACGCCGACCTCGCCCTGGCAGCCGACTTCGGCACCGGACAGCGATGCGTTGCGCTTGCACAGGCCGCCGATCGCCGCGGCGGTGAGCAGAAAAGCGACGATGCCGTCTTCGTTGGCGTCTTCGTAGAATTCACGGTAGTAGCGAATCACCGCGGGGATGATGCCGGCGGCACCGTTGGTCGGCGCGGTGACGACGCGGCCCCCCGCGGCGTTTTCCTCGTTGACGGCGATCGCGTAGAGGCTGACCCAGTCCATCGTCTCGGTCGGATTTTTTTCCGGCAGCGCGCGCTTCGCCGTGAGCGCCTGATGCAGCGCCTTGGCGCGGCGACGGACGTTGAGCCCGCCGGGAAGGGCCCCGTCGTTGCGCATGCCCCGCTCGATGCAGTCGTTCATCACTGCCCAGCGCTCGAGCAGCCCGGCGCGAACCTGGTCGGGGCTGCGCAGCGCAAGCTCGTTGATGCGCATCATCTCCGGAATGCGCTTGTGCGCCGCATCGCCCTGCGTCAGCAGCTCGCTGGCGCTGTTAAACGGATACGGGACGCGCAAACGCTGCGGCGCGTCGGCAAGCTGGGCGATTTCGCTTTCGGCGACGATGAAACCCCCGCCGACCGAGAAATACACCCTGCGGGCGATGCGTCCGCCGCTCGCATCGAGCGCCGTGAAGCGCATGCCGTTGCTGTGAAACGCCAGCGCCTTGTCGATGCGAAAGCGCAGGTGTTCTTCCTCGCGGAACGCGATTGCCCGCGTGCCGTCGAGCGAGAGCAGCTGTCGCTCGCGGATTTCGCGCACCCTGCGTTCGACCTGGTCGGGGTCGACGCGGTCAGGCATCTCCCCCGAAAGTCCGAGCAGGATCGCGCGATCGGTGCCGTGCCCGCGGCCGGTCAGCGCAAGCGAGCCGTACAGATCGACGACCACCTGCGCGACGCTCTCGAGCGTTCGCTCGCCGGCAAGCTCGTGGACGAACCGATACGCGGCGCGCATCGGCCCGACCGTATGCGAGCTCGACGGCCCGAGACCGATCTTGAACAGATCGAATGCGCTGACGAACAAGGGGCGGCACCGGCAGGTGGTAGACTGGATCGGCTTCATTGTACTCCGGGAGCAGCGATGAAATCCCGCTCCGCGCGATGGTCTCGGCTTGCGGCGATCGGCTTGCTGTTGTATGCGGCGGCGCCGGCATCGACCACTGCGGCGACGGACCGAGGCTGGAGCGCGTACCAGCGCGGCGACCTGCCTGCGGCCCGCGCGGCCTACGAACGCGACGCGCAATCGGGCGACCGCCTCGCGCAGTTCAATCTTGCGACGATGCTGCTGCGTGGGGAAGGTGGCGTCGCCGATCCCGCCCGCGGGGTCGAGTGGCTGCGCAAGGCGGCGGAGGCCGGCATGCCGCAGGCTCAGTACACGCTGGGATTGCTCTACGAAAGCGGGACGGGTGTCGGCCGTTCGCTCACCGCCGCCACCGAGTGGTGGGAACGCGCGGCCCGACAGGGTCACGTCGACGCCCAGGTGCAGGTGGGAACGCAATATTTTCTCGGCCGCGGTGCGCCCAGGGACTGGAGGCTCGCCGCCAAGTGGTACGAGGCGGCGGCCGAGAACGGCGACGCCGCCGCACAATATCTGATCGCAAGCTTTTACGAGCATGGCGACGGTGTCGCCCAGGACCTGCAGCGGGCGCTCGCCTGGTACGTGCAGGCGGCGCGGCAGGGCGACGCCGGGGCGGCCCTGCAGGCCAACGACGTCGCGCGCCGGCTCGGCGTTTCGGTTCCGGGGCGCTAACGCCCGGGTGGCGCGTCGGGTGCGCCGACCGGCGGTGCGGCTTCCGCCGGGCGCTCCGCGCAGGCATGTGAGAAGCGCATCGACTCGGGGTATGACAGGACCTCGGGCGGCGAGCCACCGGCCCGGTGCTGCACTTGCTGCCACCACGCTGCATCGAGCAAGTCGGAATTCACGCGGCGGAAATCGGCGCGGGCTGCGGGGTCGGTGAGCAAGAAGGTTTCGAACTCCTCGGGAAAGACGTCGTTCGGCCCGACCGGGTGCCACACTTC
>JBOIGD010000270.1:0-5653 GCA_050742615.1 Casimicrobiaceae bacterium
GACGAGGAGCTCAAGCTGCGCAGCGCCCGGCACCAGCAGCAGTTCGCCGAGTCGATCTTCGGCGGCGTCAAGCGCTACTTCGCGCTGAACCCGCCGCTGGCGCGGGCGAAGCTGGGGTGAGGGTCCGGCCGGGCCGTCGCGTACAATAGCCGCGGATGGTCCGCTTCTTCATCGGGTTTCTCGTGCTGCAAGCGGCCTTGTTCGGGCTGGAGTTGACGCCCTGGGCACAGCAGTGGTTCGTCGTGCCGTGGACGAGCACGCTGGCGGCAATCAGTGCGGGCATCGTGCGGCTCTTCGACCCTCATGTGCTGGCGCACGGCAAGGTTCTGCAAAGCGCCAGCAACGGCTTCGCCGTCTCGATCGAAGCCGGTTGCAACGGTGTCGAGGCGACGATCGTGCTGATCGCGGCGATACTGGCCTTCCCGGCGTCGTGGCGGCGCAAGCTCGCGGGACTCGGCATCGGCATCGTCGCGGTGCAGGGGCTCAACATCGTGCGAGTGATCAGCCTGTTCTATCTCGGGCAGTGGAATTTCAGCGTGTTCGAATGGGCGCACCTCTACGTCTGGCAGGCATTGATCATGCTCGACGTCCTGGTGGTTTGGATGCTGTGGGTGCGCACCCTGCCGCGACCCGGCGCCGACCTTGCGGCGGTCGCGGCGTAGAGCCGGTGCCTTCGGAATCGTTCGCAGGATTCGTCTTTCGGGTCTTCGCGTGGCTCGCCTGCATGCTGTTCGTCTGGTGGTTCGCCTCGCCGCTGCTGGCGTGGCCGGTCGGGTTGCTGGCCGACGTTTTCAGCCGGGTCGCGCTGCCTGACCTGGTGCGGGCGGTCGAGCAGCACGGCGACACGCTGACGTTCGTCACTTCGCTGCACGGCGCGAACGCCACGGTTGCCGCGGCTGCCGGCGGCCTGGTCGCGGACGACATCGACGTGCGCCACTTCACGTTCGGCCTGCCGCTGCTGGCGGCGCTGATTCTCGCGGCGCGCGCGCCGCATCGCGCCCGCAATCTGGTGATCGGCTACGCGATCCTGCTGCCGTTCCAGACCTGGGGCGTAATCGCGGAATTTCTGGAGGACGTCGCGGTGGGGCTCGGGCCGGGCGTCGCCTCGCAGACCGGCTTCGGAGCCTGGGAGCGCGAGGCGATCGCCTTCGCGTATCAGTTCGGCGCGCTAATCCTGCCCACCGTCGTGCCCGCGGTCGTCTGGGTGCTGATGCACCGGCGCCTGCTGGAAGCGTTCGCGCGCTGGCGCGCGGCCTGACGCGCGTTGACCGGGGTTGACGCGACGCGCGGTCGCGCCAGCGGCGTGACTCAGCTCGCCGTCACGTTCTTGCGGTCGAGTTCGCGCTGCCGAAGCAGGCGCCGCTGCACCTTGCCTGTCGTCGTCATCGGCAGGTCGGCGATGAATTCGATCTCCTTCGGATACTCGTACGGGGCCAGATGCTCGCGCACGTGGCGCCGAATCGCCTCCTCGAGCGCCGGCGTCGGATCGTTCCCCGGCGCGAGCACGATGAACGCCTTGATCACGTTGCCCCGCGTCGGGTCGGGGCTGGGGACGATCGCGGCGTTGGCGACCGCCGGATGCCGCACCAGGCAATTCTCGATCTCGGACGGACCGATCCGGTACCCGGCTGCCTTGAACATGTCGTCCGAGCGGCCCTGGTACCACAGGTAGCCGTCGGTGTCCTCGCGGGCGAGGTCACCGGTGCGGCACCAATCGCCGCTGAATTTCTTCGCCGTGCCTTCGGCGTTCTTGAAGTACTCGAGGAAGAACACCGGATCGGGCGCGCCGTCGGGGGCCACGCGGTTGATCGCCACGTCGCCCATTTCCCCCTTCGTCACCGGATGACCGTCCTCGTCGAGCACCGCGACGCGATGGCCGGGATAGGGCCGGCCCATCGAGCCCGGCTTGGCCGGCCACAGCGTGTGCGAGTTGCCGACGATGTAGTTCATCTCGGTCTGGCCGAACATCTCGTTGATCGTCACGCCGAGCGCGTCCCGCGCCCAGGCGAACACCGTCGTTCCCACCGCTTCTCCCGCGCTCATCACGCTGCGCAAGGCGACGTCGTAGCGCGTGCGCGGCCGCGGGACCGCTTTCATCATCATCTTCAGCGCGGTGGGAAACAGGAACGTGTTGCGCACGTGGTACTTGTCGAGCAGCGCCAGCGCGCGCTCGGGATCGAAACGCCCGCGGTAGCCGACAATCGGGCAGCCGAAATACAGCGACGGCAACAGCGCATCCATCAAGCCGCCGGTCCAGGCCCAGTCGGCCGGCGACCAGAACACGTCGCCCGGTTGCGGGAACTGGTCGTGCGAGCAGACGAAGCCGGGCAGATTCCCCAGCAGGCATTGCTGCGGCATCAGCGCGCCTTTCGGCGGCCCGGTCGTGCCGCTGGTATAGATCAGCAGCGCGGGCTCGGTGGCCCGGGTCGTCACCGGCGAGAAATGGCGCGAGGCCTTCTGCAGCAGGGTGTCCCAGTCGGTGAGCCACGACTCGCGCGCGCCGGCCGCGCCGATGGCATGGCGCAATCGGGGCAGCCTGTCGCGGATCGGCGCCAGGTTGGGCAGGGACGCGGGGTCGACGATGGCGACGACGGTCTCGGAGTTCTCCAGCCGGTATTCCAGCGCATCGGGCCCGAACAGGAATGCCAGCGGCACCGCGACGGCGCCGAGCTGATAGCAGGCGATGTGCGCGATCGCGGTTTCGGGCCGCTGCGGCAGGATGATCGCGACCTTGTCGCCGCGGCCCACGCCGAGCGCCTGCAGCGCGTTGGACAGGCGGTTGGCCTGCTGCTGCAGGTCCCAGAACGTCAGAGCCGACGTCGCGCCCGACTCGTCTTCCCAGTACATCGCGAAGCGCGACCGGTCATCGGCGTGGCGCCCGCAGACCGCGGCGGCGATGTTGAAATCCTGCGGGACGTTCCAGCGATGCCGCGCGCAGATTTCGCGATAGCGGTCGACGGTCATCGCGAAGAGCTCAGGCGGCGGTAGCGGGAGCGGCGCGTGTGGCGGCGTCCTGAGGTTCGATCGTCGCCCAGATCCATTCGGGCTGCTGCTCGAGCAAGCGCCCGAAAGCGATTGGCTGCGAGACCTTGGCCACGTTCATCCGCATCCGCTTTCCGGGCTGGTATTCGCCGGCCGGCACGATCAGCGTCTGGATCGTCGACTCGCTGTCGCGACGACGCAGCGACAGGAACAGCCCCTGGAAGCGCCGCGCGCTGATCGTCGTCACTTCGCCGTCGACCGAATAGTCGGCGCTGCCGCGTTTCTGCTCGATCAGATCGACACCGACCAGGTTGTTCGCGATCACCTGCAGTCCGATCTCGGCCCGCTCACTGGTCAGCCGCTTCATGCGCCGCACGATGCCCAGCGTCCACAGCGACTGCCCGTGTGCCCGGATCGCGACCAGCGTACCCAGCGTGACCGAGTTGATGATGCTCATCGGCGCGACCAGCCGGTAGCCGGTTTGCGAGACGTCGCGGATGTCCCAGGCGCCGCCCGGCGCCGCATACGTCGCCAGCAGCCGCCGGGAGACTTCGAGGGCCCGCGCATTTTCGTTGCGCATGTGGCCGAACGTCGCCAGCTCGATCGAGTCGTCGAAATTGCCCAGGCGCTGCCCCTTTTCGCTCAACGGATGCGCTTCCTCGTCGTGCAGGTAGCCGGCGATCCTGGCAAACCCGGCGATCGCGTCGACCGAGCCGGAGGCATTGATCCGCTCACCGCGGCGCGTGACCGGACGAAACTCTGGGTCGACCTGCGCGGCCAGCTTGCTCATCAGATTGAGCTGCTCGGTGCGGCGCGGCGTCCGCTCGGACAGCGGATCGCTGCGCACTTTCTGCTCGAGCACGACGACGTTCTGCATCAGCATCGCATGCAGTGGCCGCGTGTCGAGGAACAGCACGCGGCCTTCGAGCGGCTCCGGACCGCGCCGCTTCAGGCCCGTGCGCGCGCCGAGGTCGACGTAGAAGCTCGTCACCGTCGACGATTCGATGTTCAAGCGCAGCGGCGCGCACCATTCGGACAACTGCTCGGCGACCCATTCGACGTGTCGCGACGACAGGCTGCCGGCATCCATCAGCTGCAGCAGCAGCACGCGCAGGTATTCCTGCTCGACCGTCGTCAGCGCGGCGTCGGCGAGCGCCGCGACCGGCTGCCGCTCGACCTGCATCGAGCAGGCGATCTGGAACAGCGAGTGCAGGTCCGCCCAGCGCGCCGGAATCCACTGCTCGTAGCGGTACAGGCGGATTTTCGCGTCGAGGCCGTGGTGGATGATCTGCCGGACGATCAGCTCGGGAAGCAACGCCCGCCAGCGATTGCTCTGCGCGTGGGCGCTGACTTCGCGCGCGAACGCCTGGTAGCAGAGCAGGAAGCCTTGGGTCAGGTCGAACAGCGCCTGCCAGAGCTGGCTCTCGACGCGGCTCGAGCGGCTGCCGTGCTCCTGGTACTGCGCAGTCAGCGTGCGGCGCAGCGCCTCGCTTTGAACGTCGAGCCGGAATACCGCCTCGAGGCGCGCCGGGGTGCGGCTGGCATTGCGCTCGGACAGGGCGCCGAGCTCGGTCAGGATCGCCGCGTGCATGCCCAGCGGATCGTTGGCCGGGAATGTCGCCAGCCACCGATCGGCGGTTTTGGCGTCCGCCAGCGGATCCTTGATCGACTTGCCGAAACCGAACATGTGGGGCGGGCTTCCCCGGCCGGTACGATATTTGCACTAGCCTGATTGTGGTGGGCAGATGAGCAAAGACTTGGCGGGAGAACTATGCCGGAAGCCCTTGTTCGTAAAGACGGATGATGGAGCAAAGCGGCAGCGGTAGCAATACGCCGCGTCGCGTGGGGATCGGGACTGACGAACTGCGGCTGTAAATGCCGTGTTGCGACCAGCTGAAATCCACAACCGGAGTCTTTATACTTGTAACCAACAGGAACGGTGAGGATTGGCCATGGGAATATTGATCAAGGCGCCGACGCGCCGCAGCAGCCCGGCGCTGCAGATTGCAACGCCGGTCGCGGCGGGCACCGGCGAAGCACGCAGCGCCCTGCACATCCGGGAAGTGGTGCGCATCACCGGCTTGCGACGCGAGCAGCTCTATATGTGGCAGCGCCGCTACGGCTTTCCGCATCCCGCGCGCGATGGATTCGGCGACCGCGTCTACCCGCCCGACCAGGTGGCCCGGCTCAAGGTCATCAAGCAGCTGCTGTCCGAAGGCTGGCGTGCCGGGGCCGTCGTGCCGCTGGCCGAGCCCGCGCTGCAATCGATGCTGGGCATCGCAGTCGACGCGCCCGCTCCGCTTCCCGCCGAGATCGAGAGCGCGGTCGCCCTGCTCGGCGAGCATCGCGTGGGCGAGCTGCAGAACCACCTGTCGAAGCTTTTGGTCGGACAGGGGTTGCGGCGCTTCCTGGAGCAGACGCTGATCCCGCTGAACGAGGCGGTGCACGAGCGTGTGGTGCGCGGCGAGATGCAGAATTTCCAGGAGCTGCGCTTCGCCGATCTCGCGCAGCGCCTGTTGCGCGACGTCACGCGGCTGGTGCGGCCGACCCGCGACGCGCGGCAGATCCTGCTGGCGACGCCGCCCAACGATCCCAACCAGCTCGGGCTGGCCATCCTCGAGTTGCTGCTGTTCACCGAGGGCATCAATTGCCTGACGCTGGGCAGCGGCGT
>JBOIGD010000271.1:0-26622 GCA_050742615.1 Casimicrobiaceae bacterium
GCGGCTACATCTGCGAGAACTTCGGCGCAGCGTTCCGCCTCCCCGAGATGGGCCCGATCGGCTCCAACGGCCTCGCGCATTCACGCGACTTCCTGACGCCGGCCGCGTGGTACGAGGACCGCGACGCAAAGTCCGAGCTCGTTGCGCGCTTCATGGGCAACCTCTGGGTCGCCGAGATGGATCACTCACCGCTCGACGTCGTCGCGTGGCACGGCAACGACGCACCGTACAAGTACGACCTGCGCCGTTTCAACGCGATCGGATCGATCAGCTACGACCACCCCGATCCGTCGATTTTCCTGGTTCTGCAGTCGCAGTCCGACACGCCGGGCGTCGACACGGTCGACTTCGCGATCTTCCCGCCGCGGATCCTCGCGATGGAGCACACGTTCCGCCCGCCGTGGTTCCATCGCAACGTCGCCAGCGAGTTCATGGGACTGATCGAAGGCGTCTACGATGCCAAGGCCGAAGGCTTCGTTCCTGGCGGCGCGAGCCTGCACAACTGCATGAGCGGGCACGGCCCCGATGCCGAAACCTTTGCGCGGGCGTCGACCGCCGACGTCTCGAAGCCGCAGCGCGTGTCGGACACGATAGCGTTCATGTTCGAGACGCGCACCGTCATCCACCCGACGCGATTCGCGCTGGAATCGGCGCAGCGGCAGACCGAGTATCACCGCTGCTGGGCGACGCTCGGCAGTCATTTCGACCCCGGCAAGCCCTGAGGGACCCATGAGCGCCCCTTACGAAAACCTGATCGTCGAGACACGGGACCGCGTCGGCATCGTGCGCCTCAACCGCCCGCAGCGGATGAACGCCTTGAACGATGCGCTGGCCGCCGAGCTGGGCCGGGCGCTCGCCGCATTCGACGCCGATGCGGCGATCGGCGCCATCGTCATCACCGGCAACGAGCGCGCATTCGCCGCCGGCGCCGACATCGGCGCGATGGCCGAATGGAGCTACCAGAAGGTCTATGCCGACAACTACATCATGGGCTGGGAATCGGTGCGCGCCACGCGGAAGCCCGTGATCGCCGCGGTGGCCGGCTACGCGCTCGGAGGAGGATGCGAGCTGGCGATGATGTGCGACCTCGTCGTCGCCGCGGACACGGCGAAGTTCGGCCAGCCGGAGGTCACGATAGGAACGATGCCCGGCATGGGCGGGACGCAACGGCTGCCGCGCGCGGTGGGCAAGGCCAAGGCGATGGACTGGTGCCTCACCGGCCGCATGATCGACGCGCAGGAGGCCGAGCGCTCGGGGCTGGTCGCCCGCGTCGTTCCGGCCGACAAGCTGTTCGACGAGGCGCTGGCGGTCGCGGCGAAGATCGCGAGTCACTCGCTGCCGGTCGTCCTGAAGATCAAGGAAGCGATCAACCGCGCCTACGAATCGTCGCTGGCCGAAGGAATGCTGTTCGAGCGCCGCGAGTTCCACGCGACGTTCGCGCTCGACGACCAGAAGGAAGGGATGCGGGCGTTCGTGGAAAAGCGCAAGCCCGAGTTCAAGCACCGCTGACCGGATACCGTGCGGTTTCGATCAGAGCAGGGGTCCCAGCAATCGCGCGAGATTCTCGGCCACCTTGACCAGCGGAGGCCGGCGCGACCACGCCAGCGCGTCGAGCAACTGCCCGTCGCGCAGGTAGCGCGCCTGCTCGCGCCCCAGGCTCGCGCACACGTTGGCGTCGTAGAGCAACGCCACGACCTCGGCGTTGAGCGCGAACGAGCGGATGTCGAGATTCGACGAACCGATCCACGCGATGGTGTCGTCGATCGTGACGCATTTCGCGTGCAGGAAGCGCTGCCCGTAACGGCAGATCCTGACGCCTGAACCGAGCAGCTCGTCGTAGTACGACCGTTGCGCCAGGTACACGAGCACCTGATCCATCTGCAGCGGCACGACCAGCGTCACCTCGATGCCGCGGAGCACGGCGGTCTGCAGTGCCTGCAGCAACGCCTCGTCGGGAACCAGGTAGGGCATGGTGATCACGACGCGACGCGACGCCGCGTGAAGCAGCGACACGATCAGGCGCTGGTTGTTCTCGCGCGGATAGCCGGGCCCGCTGGGCAGCGTTTGCGCGGCGACGTCACCGGCGATCTGCGGGTCGGGAAAGAAACGCTCGTCGCCGAGGAATTCGCCGGTTTCGACATACCAGTCCTCGACGAACACCGCCTGCATCTCCAGCGCGATCGGTCCGCTGAGGCGCACGTTCAATTCTTCGTAGGTGAGTCCGCGCTTGAACGTCGCGTCGATCAGGTTCTGCGAGCCGGTGTAGGCGATGCGCCCGTCGATCACCGCGATCTTGCGGTGATTGCGCAGATCGATACGACCGGTCCGTCGCCGGAAGAATCCGACGCGCATCGTCTCCTCGGCCAGGATTCCGGCCGAGCGGAGCCGCGGCAACATGCGTCCGAATGCGGGCCGCGACCCCAGCGAGTCGGCCAGCAGGCGGCAACCGACGCCGCGCGTGGCCGCCCGCTCGAGCGCCTCGACGATCCGCGCCGATGTTGCATCGTCGGCGACGATATAGAACAGCAGGTGAACGTGGTCGTGTGCCAGGTCGATGTCGGCGATCAGGCGGTCGATCGTCCGATCGTAGTCGGCGAGAATCTCGGCCGAGTTCCCGCCGAGGATCGGCATTCGACCGAGGTTCTCGGCCAGCCTCACCGCGTGATCGAGCGTCGGTCCGAGCTGTGGGTGGAAAATGTTCGGGTCGCGCCCCAGGCGCTCGTAGGTGGGCCGGCCGAGCGCGGCGAACTCGACGTGGCGCTGGATTCGCCATGCGGGCAACGTCGGCCGCCCGATCAGAAGGTAAAGCGCGATGCCGATCGCCGGTTCGAAAAAGATCAGCAGCAGCCAGCCCTTCGCCGCCTCGGGTGAGCGCCGGAACGGCACGATGACGATCATGGCGATGCGCACCGCCCATTCGGCGACGAAGAACGCGTTGAGCCAGAACGTCTGGTCGGTAAGAAGCGCGGGCATGGGTTGGCGGGTACGCTCGCAGGCATCGGCGCGGTAGGCGCACCGCGGACGCTGCGCCGAGGCTGGACGCTCGCTTTCGATTCTACGCAGGTTTGCGCGTGCGACTCCAGTGGCCGCTGCATCGTTGCATGAGCGGCTCGTCTCGACGGCGGTGCTACGATGCGGCCATGCCACCGTGCACCGCGCAGGGCCTGACGCGCGGGATCATTCGATTCGAGCAAACGGAGACCGACGGTGAAACTCAACGGCAAGTGCGCAATCGTCACCGGCGCGGCCAGCGGCATCGGCAGGGAGATCGCGCGCACCTTTGCGCGGGAGGGCGCGAGCGTGGCGATCGCCGATGTGGACCAGGCGGCCGCGGACGCTGCGGCGGGCGAGATTCGCGCCGCGGGCGGGCGCGCGATCGGCGTGGTGATGGACGTGACCGACGAGGGCGCCGTCAATCAGGGCGTCGCGACCGTGGCCGCGGCGTGGGGCGGCGTCGACATCCTGGTCAGCAATGCCGGCATCCAGATCGTGCATCCGCTGGAGGAATTCAGCTACGCCGAGTGGAAGAAGATGCTGGCGATCCACCTCGACGGCGCTTTTCTCACCACCAAGGCCTGCCTGCCGCGAATGTACGCTTCGGGCCGCGGCGGCAGCGTCATCTACATGGGGTCGGCGCTGTCGAAGGATGCCGCGCTGCTCAAGGCGCCGTACGTCACGGCCAAGCACGGCCTGATCGGGCTGGCCAAGGTCGTGGCCAGGGAAGGCGCCAAGCACGGCGTGCGCGCCAACGTCATCTGCCCCGGTTTCGTGCGCACCCCGCTGGTCGAGAAGCAGATCCCCGAGCAGGCCCGAACGCTGGGCCTGTCCGAAGACGAGGTGATCCGGAAGATCATGCTCAAGGACACCGTCGACGGCGAGTTCACGACGCTGCAGGACGTCGCCGACGTGGCATTGCTGTTCGCCTCGTTTCCGTCGAACGCGCTCACCGGCCAGTCGATGGTCGTGAGCCACGGCTGGTACATGCAATAGGCGGAGAGTCCACCGGGGGGCGCCGGCGTGGGATGTCGGAATTCGCGCGGCCAGTCGGGCAGCGGACGACCGCGGGCAGAGCGTCGCGACGCGGCGAGGTTCAGGGTTGCCGAAGCGTCGCCGATTCGTCAACCGCAGCATGCCTTGGCGGCAGCCTTCGCGCGCGGCGCGCAAGGACAAGCGGTCGTGGCGGTGGTCGCGATGTCGGCGACGGGGTCGCGCGTCGGGGCTCCGCCGAGGCTGTGGAAGGTCTCCCAGGCGATCCCGGACGGGTCGGTCACCCAGTACTTGTCGGACCGTGCATAGCAGCAGTCGGTGTTTCTTTCCGCCACCATGCCTTGATCGGCGGCCCGCAATTGCGCTTCGACGGCCTGAAGCTCGGCCGAGGTTTCGACCTGGAAGCCGAGGTGATCGACTCCGCCGACCCGGCCGCGCGTCGAGATCGCGAAATTAATGCGAGGATCGTCCAGCATCCATTTGGCGTAATCGTCCTTGCGCACGGTGGGTTCGGTACCCAGCAAGGCCGAGTAGAAGCGGATGCTCGTCTCCAGATCGGGCACCGCGACGTGGACGTGAAATCGTTTCATGCGAGTCTCCATTTGGGCCGAATGCTGGGTTTGGGTACCACGGCCACGGCCTGATCGGACGTCGCCTTCGGCGAGCAGCTCGGTGCGCAGGCCGTCGCGCCATCGTCGGCGTCGAACCTCGCTCCACAGCAGTTTTCCACCAGGTAGGCGAGCAGCTCGCGCATCGCCATGAAGTCGGTTGCGTAGCGGATGAAGCGGCCTTGCTGGTACGCCTGCACCAATCGCGCGGTCGCCAGTTCCTTGATGTGGAACGATAGCGTCGCAGGAGCCAAGCCGAGTTTCCTCGCGATCTCGCCCGCTGGGAGACCGCGCGGGCCCTGCTCGACCAGAAGGCGGAAGATGCGCAGCCGGGACTCCTGCGCTAACGCCGCTAAGGCGTCGACGGCTGCCATTGATTCCATATTTCTATAATAATAGAAATAAAGCGGACCTGTCAACTCCCCGGGCGGCCCCTTGCCGATGTCGCCGCCATATCCGCCAGATCAACCAAGGAAGGCCAGCCACCGACAAGGCGGCCCAGAGGGCGACGGCAAGCCCGCTGCGGCCCGCCGGCGGCGGCAGCAGGTCGGCGTCGAGCAACGCGGCCGGAAAGGGTCGCGGCGGCACCGGAATGATTCGAGCCTGGCTGCGATCGCGGGGCAGCCGGCGGGCGTACTCACGGCCGCTGACGACCGCAAAATCTCCCCACGCCCGACTGGATGGAAACTGCGGCACGCGCAGCCACAGAAGCGCGTCGATGTCTTCGGCAAGCATCGCCTCGAACGGTGTCGGACGAGCGCCCGCTGCGCCCCCGGCAAGCTGCAACAGGGCTGCGGCGATTTCCTCGAATGCCGCGGCAGGGAACAGACGCGTGCGATCCTCGCTGAAGTAATCGAAGGTTCGCCGCGCCTCGGCCAGGTCGCGTTCGCGCAGCGCGAACCAGGGGACCCCGAGCCACGCCAGCGCGCGGCTGGTCGGGCCGCGCGCATGGAGGTTCCAGCCCAGCGCGCGCAGCGCATCGACGCTGATGCCCGCGCAATTCATCGTCCGCTGCCGATAGACGAGCTGATGACGGTAGAACTGGTTGAATACGCGGTTGAGCGCGGCCTGAACATGGCTCGCCGTGCGCTCGCGGCTCAGGATCGCGATGACAAGATGCGAGGGCCGATACCAGGCCTGACCGCTGTTCAGGTCGGCCAGATAGCGGTCGAGCGGCACAATGGCCGCGACGATGCCTTTTTCGCTGAACGAGTCGA
The DNA here is from genome assembly GCA_050742615.1 of Casimicrobiaceae bacterium. Taxonomy (GTDB): domain Bacteria; phylum Pseudomonadota; class Gammaproteobacteria; order Burkholderiales; family Casimicrobiaceae; genus PALSA-1003. The sequence continues at coordinate 5,813 of JBOIGD010000271.1, forward strand.
GCGTGTAAAAGTTGTTGACCAGCCAGTCGTCGATCGCACCTTCGGCGCCGACGCGCCCGGTGAGGAGCGCGAAGTGGCCGCCGTGCGCCTCGTCGTCGTCGCCCTGCGCGCCGTTCAATATCGCCGCGAGCACCGGCTTGCCCTCGCTGCGCCCGGCGGCGCCCGGAGTCCGCTCCCACAAGGTCGTTGCCGCGAATCCGCTGCGCGCGCCGCCGCTGGGCTCGGTGCGCAGCAGCTTGCGTATCGCGCCGGGCGTGGCCGGGCCGCTGGCTGCGATCGACGGCGCGGGCGCCGCCGCGCCGAGTCGAAAGTCCTCGGGCCAGATCGAGCGCGCGATGAACTTGCCCTCGATCGTCTCGCCGCGCAACTTGAGCTTTCGGCCGGCAAAATAGGCGACCGAATCGGCATTGCAGTACGAGCGGTTGAGCGCGATTCGGGGGACCACGTCGAACGCCATCGTCGTGCCGTCCGCCGCGATGCTCGCGCCGTCGGCGGCGAGCTCCGCTCCGCGCAGCTCGCCGGACGAGCCGATCCAGACCAGCGGCGGGTACGCTGCCGGCGTTCCCGGCGCATGGTCGGCAGCCCAGTGCGCGATGTCGTCGACCGCGTTGACGCCGCGCGCAAAACCGGCCACCGGCAGGCCTGGGCGCGGGACGGCGATCGTCTGGTCGCTGAAGTACCAAAGCGCCTGCCGTATCGCGCTGCAATCGGTGTCGCGCCCATCGGTGATGCGGAAGTTCGCCGCAGGGTAGAGGCCGATGCTGCCTTCGGCGGCGACAGGGCGCTGCGGAGGACCTGGCGTCACGCCGGATTCAGACGCTGGCCGGCGATCGCAGGTCGGCGGGCGCGGGGCGTGGTGCGCTGGCGACGGCGATGCCGCCGGCGCGGCGCGTCGAGACCATCGCCTCGCGCCAGGCCCGATGCACGTCGGCCGACGTCCAGACGCGCCAGTGCAGGCGCGACAGCGCGATCGGATCGCCGAGCAGGCGCAGCTTGGCCGCCGCGCTCAGCGCGTTCGGTCCTTCGAGCACGGTCTGGTCGATGTCGTGGCGGCGTTCGTCGCGGAGCACGGCCGTCCGGCTGAATCGTGCCACGGCCGCCGCGCACACCAGCGCATTGATCGCCGGATCGACCACGGCATCGACGAAACCAGGCGGTCGGGGCGCGACGGCGATCGCATGCATCATCGCGCGAATTTCCTCGGGCGGCCGGCTCTCCTCGGGAATCAGGAACAGCCGCGTCGCGCGAAGCCGGCGTCCCAGCGGCACGCGGCTGGTGTAAACGGACAAGGGTATCGAGATCACCAGCGCGCCGACGATCGGCAGCAGCCACCACAGAAACGACGGGTTGAGCCAATAGACTCCAGCGGCCCACAGCACACCGAGCAGGGTATGCGCGCCGTGCCGCCGCAGCGCTTCGCGCCAGGTGGTTTCGGCGTCTTCCCGCGCCGGCGACTGCCACCGGATCGCCCACCCGGCGAATGCGCCGACGACGAACTGCGAGTGAAACAGCATGCGGATCGGCGCGAGCAAGGCCGACAGCAGCGCCTCGCCCAGCACGCTCAGCGCCAGCCGCGCCCGGCCGCCGTAGTCCGCCGCACCGCGTACGACAATCAGCAGCGCGCCGAGCACTTTCGGCAGGAACAGCAGAACGGCCGTGGCCGAAAACAGGGCGATTGCCCATTCCGGATGCCACTCCGGCCACAGCGGGAAGAGCTGGAAGGGCTCGATGAAATACTTCGGCGTGCTCAGGGTGTGGACCGCGAGCAATGCCGTCGACAGGATCAGCGACACGAACCACAGCAGCGCCGACAGGTACGCCATCACGCCGCTCATGAACACGGCGCGGTGCGCGGCGTGCAGGCCGCGCATCAGGAACAGGCGGAAATTCATCAGATTGCCGCGGCACCAACGCCGGTCGCGCGTCAGTTCGTCGACCAGGTTCGGCGGCATCTCCTCGTAGCTGCCGTCGAGGTCGTAGGCGATCATCACCTGCCAGCCGGCGCGCCGCATCAGCGCCGCCTCGACGAAGTCGTGTGACAGGATTTCCCCGGACAGCGTGCCGTGTCCGGGCAGCCGCCCGAGCGCGCAATGGCGCATGAACGGGGCGACGCGGATGATCGCGTTGTGTCCCCAGTAGTGCGACTCGCCGAGCTGCCAGAAGTGAAGGCCGGCGGTAAACAACGGGCCGTAGACGCTGGTCGCGAACTGCTGGACCCTCGCATAGAGCGTCTCGCGTCCGGCTGCGTGCGGGGCGGTCTGCACGATGCCGACGTCGGGGTTCGCCTCGACCAGCCGCAGCAGCGCGCCAAGGCACGCGCCGCTCATGATGCTGTCGGCGTCGAGCACGACCATGTACCGGTAATGGCTGCCCCAGCGCCGGCAGAAGTCGGCAATGTTGCCGCTCTTGCGCTTGATCCGATGCTGCCGCCAGCGGTAGAACACGCGCCCGAAGCCGTCGACCGCGCGGCACAGCGCCAGCCACGCGTCGAGCTCGGCGACGCGTGTGTCCGGGTTGCCGCTGTCGGAGAGGACGAAGAAATCGAAATGCTCGAGCTCCCCGGTACGCGCCAGCGATTCGTAGCTGGCGGCGAGTCCCGCGAACACGCGCGGCACGCTTTCGTTGCAGATCGGCATGACGATGGCGACTCGCGCCTCGCGATCGATCGGCGCGTCGCGCGCGACACCGCTGGTGATCGCATAGCGATCCGTGCCGAACACCAGCAGGACGAAGCCCGCGATCGCCGTCCAGAATCCCGCCGACACCCATCCGAAAAGAATGGCGAACAGGACCAGGATGGCGATCTCCAGCGGTTGCCGGCCGTGGTAGGGCAGGACGGCGACCATGAAGTTGCTGGCGATATAGGTCTGCGAGACGATCAGCCCCGTCAGGACGAGGCGCCGGAGCGTCGCCGCGCGATGCGAGCGCGCGCGGCGCTCGTCCGCATGCTGCCGGGCCGCGCCGGCGGATGCGCGCGGCCCGGCAGTCGCCTGGTCCGATTCGTCGCGGCGGGAAAAGCGCAGGAACCACCGCGACAGCAAGCCGCGCGGCCACGCTCGCGGTACCATCGACGCGCGCGCCAGCGGCGGGGCGGTCACCAGTCGATCGCGGCCGAGGGCGTCCTGAGCGAGCGGCGCCGGGTGCGCCGCCCCGGTCGCCGCATCGGCGAGCTCGAGACGGCGCGGGATCGACGCGAGGGTGGGATTGTCCGGGTCGACGTCGCGGCCGGCGAGCGTGCGCTGCAGCAGCAACATGCGCGTGCGCAGGCCGTCGCCGGAACCGGCGCCGTCGCCGAACGCCGGCATCGCCGCGCGCTGTTCCGGCGCTAGCGGCAACCGGTCCAGGTAGCGGAGGCAGACGTCGACCGCCTCGTCCGCGCCGGCTACTCGGGGGGAAGGATGTAGCTCCACGTTTCCGACACCGCGTTGTTGCCGCCGCGCAAATAGGCGCGCAATTCGACCGGCTTGCTGTCATCGCGACGCTTGACGCGCAGCGCCAGGCGCCAGCCGCCCGCGACGTCGTTGCGATGCCCGATCAGCTCGACCACCTCTCCGTTGGCGTCGGTCGCCGCAATGCCCTCGATCTTGGCATCCGCCGGCAGCTTGTGCAGCGCCGGACCGTCAAAATCGATGACAAAGCCGATGCTGCCGTCGTCTTTCTTGACGTAGCCACGGCCCCGCCGCGTCTGGGTCACCCACGAGGTCGGCGGCCGCGCCCAGCCGTCCTTCTGCCACAGCAGGCGGTACTCGAAGTCGTATCCCTGCAGCGGGACCGGCGCCTTCTCCGGGACCCAGTAGGCGACGATGTTGTCGTTGGTCTCGTCGGGGCTCGGAATCTGGACCAGCTCGACGCGTCCGGCGCCCCACGAGCCTTTGGGCTCGACCCACGCGGTGGGGCGAAGATCGTAGCGCGCCTCCAGATCCTCGTAATGCTCGAAGTCGCGATCGCGCTGCAGCAGCCCGAAGCCCGCGGGATTGGTCAGCGCGAACGAGGTGACCAGCAGCCGCTTGGGATTGACCAGCGGCCGCCAGATCCACTCGCCGGTCCCCGAGGCGATCGACAGGCCGTCGGAGTCATGGACTTCGGGCCGGTAATCATCGCGCGCCGGATGCTGGTTCTCGCCGAAGAAGAACATCGACGTGAGCGGAGCTAATCCCGGCTTGCTGACGTATTCGCGGGTGAAAAGCCGCGTCTTGACGTCGACCGCGGTGTCGGTGCCCGGCTTGACGACGAACGCGTAGGCCCCGGTCATGCGGCGCGAGTCGAGCAGCGCGTAGATCGTGAGCTCGGTCGCCCCGGGGGCCGGCCGCCTGATCCAGAATTCGACGAAGCGCGGGAACTCCTCGCCCGAAGCCAGCGCGGTGTCGACGGCAAGACCGCGCGCCGATACTCCGTAGCGCTGGCCCTTGCCGAGGGCGCGAAAGTAGCTAGCGCCGAGAAACACCAGGATCTCGTCCTTGTACTTCGGGGCATTGATCGCGTAGTGGACGCGAAAGCCGGCAAAGCCGAGGCCGGCCATCTCGCGCGGATCGATGTTGTTGGCGCCGTAGTCGAACAAGGCCGGATCGAAGCGTATTTGGCGTACCGCGTTGCCGACGACCTCGCTGATCTTGACCGGGTCCCGGAAGTTGAGGCCCTCGTGGAAGAATGCGAGCTCGAACGGCAGCCCTTCGGCGCGCCAGAGCGAGCGGTCCGGCCGGAAGCGGATGTCGCGAAAGTGGTCGTAGTCGAGCCGGGCAAGTGCCGGCGGCAATTTCGCGGTGCTGACCTTGAACGATGCCGCGGCACGTTCGGCGGCGATTTTCGCGACGTCGTCGAAGCCGAAGCCACGCGCGATCGACGGCAGCAGCAACGTCGCGGCGACGAGCAAGGCCACCAGCGGCCGGGTGCGGCGGCCGGCGCTGCGCACTCTTCCGATCGGTATCGAACCGCTGGCGATCATGCCCCGTGTGCCCGGTCGCAAAAATGGGTCCCGCGATCTCGCTGCGGCCCGGACCGGCATCACCGGCACCGGACCGTCTAAGGCTCCGCGCGCCGCGGCAGATCCCGTGCGAGACGTAAGCCGGAAAACTGCCAGCGCGCCGCGGCGGGGAAGAAGTTGCGATAGCTCGCGCGGATGTGCGAACGCGGTGTAACGCAGGAGCCGCCGCGCAACACGTACTGGTTGCACATGAACTTGCCATTGTACTCGGCGATCGCACCGGCCGCGGGCCGGTAGCCTGGATAAGGTGCGTAGCCGCTCTGCGTCCATTCCCATACGTCGCCGTACATCTGCGTCAGCGCGCCGCCGGCGGCCGTCGACGGACGCGCCAGCAGCGCGCCGTCGTCGATGAAGCCGCCATCGATCGGCGCGCGAACCGCCGCGACTTCCCACTCCGCTTCGGTCGGCAGGCGCGTCCCCGCCCAGCGCGCGAAGGCGTCGGCTTCGTACAGGCTTACATGACACACCGGCGCGGCCGGTTCGACCGGCAGGACGCCGCGGAGCGTGAACCGATGCCATTCGCCGGTGTCGCGCCGCCAGTACAGCGGCGACCCGATTTGCTCGGCGTTGACCCAGTCCCATCCTTCCGCCAGCCATAGCTCCGGCCGCCGGTAGCCGCCATCGCCGATGAACGCGAGGTATTCGCCGTTGGTCACCGGGCGGCTGGCCAGGGCAAACGCGGCCAGGTACTCGCGGTGGCGAGGTGATTCGTTGTCGAACGCGAAGCCACCGCCGCCGTGCCCGATCTCGGCCAAGCCACCGTCGAACTCGATCCATGCCGGCGCCGCCGCGCCGGCCGCCGCGGAAGCCTTGTTGTCCTTTTTGTCGGCAGACGCGTACGGCAGCTGCAGCGGGTTGCACGACAGCAGGTGCAGCACATCGGTCAGGATCAGTTCCTGGTGCTGCTGCTCGTGCTGCAGCCCGAGCTCGATCAGGGCGTCCTGGCTGCCGTCCCCGTCCCGGACGCGGGCGAGCAATTCCAGCAGCGCGGCGTCGACGTGGCCACGGTAGGCGAGAACTTCCGGACGCGACGGACGCGACAGCAGGCCGCGCCGCGGCCGCGGATGCTTGTCGCCGACCGTGTTGTAGTAGGAATTGAAAAGCATCCGGAACGACGGATGGTAGGGACGGTATCCCGGCAGCCCGGGCTCGAGCACGAACGTCTCGAAGAACCAGCTGGTGTGCGCGAGATGCCATTTGACCGGGCTCGCATCCGGCATCGACTGGATCGCGCAGTCCTCGTCCGAAAGCGGGGCGGCCAGCGCTTCGGTCGCGGCCCGGATGGCACGGTATCGGATCGACAGCGGCCGTGCCGACGGCTTCGCGGGGCGAGCTGCGATCGTGCGTAGCTGCGGGCTTTCCGCCATGGCGATACCTGTCCTCTGGTTTCCCGTTCGTCGCGCCGGTCCGGTCGTCGCGTCAGTCGACGACGATGCGCGCCGGGGCCGCGGTCACCTCGCCGATCACGGCGGCGCGCTCGAAGCCTTCGTCCCGGAATAACCTGACCACCTGCTCGACGGCATCGCGTGCGCAGGCGACCAGCAGGCCGCCGGAGGTCTGCGGATCGGTGAGTAATGCCTGCGCCGCTGCGTCGTCGCGGCCGTGCAGGCTGACCTCGTCGCGATAGCCGGCCCAGTTGCGCGCGGAGGCGCCGGTGACCATGCCGGCCCGGGCGAGCGCCAGCACGCCGGGCAGCAACGGGACGCTGTCGAAGGCGACCCGGGCGCCGACGCCTGAGGCACGGCAGATCTCGAGCAGGTGGCCGAGCAGGCCGAAGCCCGTGACATCGGTCAGGGCGTGCACGTCGCCCAGCCCGCCGAGCGCCATGCCCGGCGTATTGAGCTGCGTCGCGCTGGCGAGCATCGCCTGGTACGGCTCGGCGCCGAGTTGTTGCTTCTTGAGCGCGGCGCCGCAGATTCCGACGCCAAGCGGTTTGCCGAGGATCAGCGCGTCGCCGGGCCGGGCACCGGCATTGCGCTTGATCCGCGACGGATCGACGATGCCGATCGCCACCAGGCCGTAAATCGGCTCGACCGAATCGATCGTGTGTCCTCCCGCGACCGGAATGCCGGCCCTGGAGCAGACCGACTCGCCGCCGGCGAGTATCGCCTGCATCGTCGCCAGAGGCAGTCGGTCGACCGGCAGCGCGACCAGCGCGAGCGCAAACAGCGGCGTCGCGCCCATCGCATAGATGTCGGACAGCGCGTTGGCCGCGGCGATCGCGCCGAAATCGAACGGGTCATCGACGATCGGCATGAAAAAGTCGGTCGTGGCGACGACGGCCTGCCGGTCGTTGATTCGATACACCGCGGCATCGTCGGAGGTCTCGATGCCGACCAGTAGCTCTTTCGGCAGCAGGCCCGGCGACGCCCGCGTGATCAACTCCTGCAGTACAGCGGGAGCGATCTTGCAGCCGCAGCCGCCGCCATGACTGAATTGCGTCAGGCGCAGCGGTGCAGTAGGGGTGGTGTCCATGCCGGTGGCAGCTTATCGACCGTTCGCGCCAAGGCGCTCGCAGGGTCATTCTAATCGAACGGAGCCGACCGCCGACACCCCGGGAGAGCGCGTGGCGGACCGGTAGAGTCCACCCCGGCCACGCTGGGGCGGCGGCGATGATCGGACGAACCATTGACTCGAAGCGCGGTCAAATCCACCCCCGCTTTTTGGACGGTGTCTCCAGCGGCTTGCCGCAAGCGACGCCCCCGCGGGTGTTACGATACAGTTCGTCCAGCCGCGGGCGGCATTCGCGGCCCACGTCGCTTTCCCGAAGACGGCCCGGACAAACCAGCTCTGTGGTTTTCTGCGCGGATCACCTGCGTCATTCGTCGGCTGCGCCGGCGATTTCGTCGGACCGGCCGGCTCCGCGCTGGTGTTGCCGACGGTTATTCCATTATCCTACGGCGGGCAACACGTGCGGTGGCCCGGCGCTATCCTGGTGCGAGTCCAACCGGACGATTGCATGGCGCGCGCCCGCGCCGGTGCGAACCCCGGTGAACATGGGCAGGGCCCGATCCGGACAGCCGGGCGGGGCCGGACTTTTGGCGGTGCCGAGGAAGTGGCGGGGCGGTAGTGCGTATGGAGATGCCGATGTCGCGTGGACGCTGGGCCCGCCTTGCAGCGACGATGATCATGGTCGTCGCCGTAGTGACCATGGTCCACGGAAGCGAAGCGCCGAAGTTCGGGTTCGACGCCCTGGGGACGCACCGGACAAGCCCGGTCGTCGACCCGTTCCTGATCGACCTTCAGGAACGAACGTTCCGGTTTTTCTGGGATACGGCCAATCCCAAGAACGGCCTGGTGCCGGATCGCTACCCGACGCCGTCGTTCTCCAGCGTGGCCGCAGTCGGCTTCGCGCTGACCGCGTACCCGGTGGGCGTCGAGCGCGGCTATGTAACGCGCCAGGCGGCCCGAGCGCGGGTGCTGGCGACGCTGCGGTTCTTTCGCAACGCGCCGCAGGGCCTGCACACTCGCGGTACCGCCGGCTACAAGGGCTTTTTCTACCATTTTCTGGACATGAAGACCGGGGAGCGCTTCGCCGACAGCGAACTGTCCACTGTCGACACGGCCATCTTTCTGGCGGGTGCGCTGTTCTGCCAGTCCTACTTCGACGGCTCCGACCGCGAGGAGACGGAGATACGTTCGCTGGTCGACGACGTCTATCGCCGTGTCGACTGGACGTGGGCGCAGCCGCGGCCGCCGGCCATCAGCCTCGGCTGGTCGCCCGAGGACGGCTTCCTCGAATACGACTGGCGCGGCTACAACGAGGCGATGCTGGTCTACCTGCTCGCATTGGGCTCGCCGACGCACGCCGTCGGCCCCGAGGCCTGGGGCGCCTGGACGAGCACCTACGATCAATCCTGGGGCAAGCACTTCGGCCAGGAATACTTAGGCTTTGCCCCGCTGTTCGGCCATCAGTACACGCACGTGTGGCTGGACTTTCGCGACGTCCAGGACGCTTACATGCGCCGGCGCGGCCTCGACTATTTCCAGAACACGCGCCGCGCGATCTACGCCCAGCAGGCGTATGCGGTCGCCAATCCGCATCATTGCAAGGACTATGGCGCGACCATCTGGGGGCTTACCGCGAGCGACGGCCCCGCGGACATGGAGCTCGAGGTTGCCGGCGTCATGCGTCTGTTCCGCAGCTACGCGGCGCGCGGCATCGGGACCGCAGGACCGGGAACGCACGACGATTGCACGCTGGCGCCGACGGCGGCGGTCGCCTCGCTGCCGTTCGCCCCGGAGCTGGCGATTCCCGCTGTCCTCGAAATGAACAAGCGGTTCGGCACCTACATCTATTCGAAGTACGGCTTTTTCGACGCGTTCAACCTGAGCTTCAATTTCGACGGGCCGCTGCAGCACGGGCGCTGCATCCCCGGGTTCGGCTGGGTCGATGGCGACTACCTGGGCATCGACCAAGGCGCCATCTTCACAATGATCGAGAATTACCGCAGCGACATGATCTGGCGGGTGATGCATTCGAACCCGTACGTCCGCACCGGCATGCAGCGTGCCGGTTTCTCGGGCGGCTGGCTCACCGCAGCACGATGACGCCGGCGGGCACGCCCGCGCCCTGGCGCGCGGCGGTGCTCCTGTTCGCGTTCGCCGCCGTGTCGCTGACGGCATCGTGCCGCTCGGCGTCCTCCGGCGATACCGTTCTGCGTTTCTGGGCGATGGGCCGCGAGGGCGAAGTGGTCACGCAGTTGCTGCCCGACTTCGAGCGCACCCACCCCGGGATTCGCGTCGAGGTCCAGCAGCTACCCTGGACGGCGGCGCACGAGAAGCTCCTCACGGCGTTCGCCGGCGACGCGACGCCGGACCTTTGCCAGCTTGGAAATACCTGGGTGCCGGAATTCGCGGCCCTGGGTGCGATCGAACCGCTCGACCGCTATGTGGCCGCCTCGTCGGTGGTCGATCCCGGCGACTATTTCAGCGGCATCTGGGCCACCAACGACGTGAACAGGGCGACCTACGGCGTGCCTTGGTACGTCGACACGAGGCTCTTGTTCTATCGCCGCGACCTGCTGGTCCGCGCGGGCTATGCCGCGCCGCCGCGGTCGTGGCCGGAATGGATGCGGATGATGGCCGCGATCAAGCGGCAGGCCGGGTCGGATCGTTACGCGATCCTGCTGCCGCTCAACGAGTTCGAGCCGCTGCTGGCGCTGGCCCTGCAGCAGGACGAGCCGCTGCTGCGCGACGACGGCCGCTGGGGCAATTTCGAAAGCGCCGGCTTCCGGCGCGCGCTGCAGTTCTATCTCGACGTTTTCCGCCAGGGCTTCGCCCCCGCGCTGAACAGTAGCGACGTCTCGAACGTGTGGAACGAGTTCGGCCGCGGCTATTTCGCCTTCTATGTCTCCGGTCCGTGGAATATCGCCGAATTCAAGCGGCGGCTGCCGGCTGCCGTGCAGAGTGAATGGATGACGGCGCCGCTGCCGGGTCCGACCGGTCCGGGTGCATCGATCGCCGGCGGCTCGAGCCTGGTGCTGTTCCGCGCGTCGCCGGCCAAGGCGCAGGCCTGGCAGTTGATCGAGTATCTTTCCCGGCCGGACATACAGCGCCGGTTCCACGAGCTTACCGGCGATCTTCCGCCGCGCCGTACGCCGTGGAATGACGCGAGCCTCGCCGCCGACGTCTATGCGCAAGCGTTTCGCGAGCAGCTCGAGCGCGTCCGGCCGGCACCCAAGGTGGCCGAGTGGGAGCGCATCGCCGACCAGATGCGCATCGTGCAGGAGCGCGCGGTCGCCGGCGAAATCTCCGTGGACGAGGCGGCGCGGGAGCTCGACGCGCGCGCCGACGACATCCTCGAGAAGCGCCGCTGGATGCTGGCGCGCGGGCGGCTGCGTTGAGAGCCGATCGCGCGGCCTGGTGTTTTGTCGCGCCGGCGCTGGCGGTCATCGGCGTTTTTTTCTTCGTGCCGATCGTCGCGGCTTTGGGCATCAGCCTCACCGATTTCGACATTTACGCGCTGGCCGATCTCGCCAACCTGCGCTTCGTGGGTTTCGGCAACTACCTGACGCTGCTCGAGACGCCGCTGTTCTGGCAGGCGCTGGGCAACACGCTCTATTTCGTCGTCGTCGGCGTGCCGTTGTCGATCGCGGTTTCGCTTGGCACCGCGCTGCTGCTCAATTCCCGGCTCGCGCGGTTCAAGCCTTTGTTCCGCACCGCCCTCTTCGCCCCGGTGGTGACGACGCTGGTCGCCGTCGCCGTCATCTGGCGCTATCTGTACAACACGCGCTTCGGGCTTCTCAACTACGCGCTCGGCGGTATCGGCGTCGATCCGGTCGACTGGCTCGGGGACCCGCATTGGGCGATGCCCGCGATCATTCTGTTCGCGGTGTGGAAGAACTTCGGCTATAACATGATCATTTTCCTGGCCGGCTTGCAAGCCGTGCCGGAAGATCTCTACGAGGCCGCGCGTATCGACGGCGCCTCGGCCTGGCGGCAGTTCCGCTCGGTGACCTTGCCGATGCTCTCGCCGGTGTTATTGCTGGTCGGCATCCTCACCATCGCCGGCTATTTCCAGCTGTTCGCCGAGCCGTACGTGATGACGCAGGGCGGCCCGCTGCAAAGCACGGTCAGCGTCCTGTATTTCATGTACGAGCAGGGATTCAAGTGGTGGAACCTGGGCACCGCCTCCGCGGTCGCTTTCGTCCTGTTCCTGCTGATCTTCGCCGTCACGGCGTTGCAGTTGCGCCACAGGCAGTGGACCGGCCGGTGAAAAAAAACCTCGCGGCGCCACTGGTGAACGGGCTTCTGCTTGCGGCCGCCGCGGCCACGCTGTTCCCGCTGCTGTGGATGCTTTCGGTGTCGCTGATGGCCCCCGGAGAGGCCAGCAGGTACCCGCCTCCGCTTCTGCCCGATCGGGCGACGCTGGGCAATTACCGCGAGCTCTTTTCCCGCGCCGGCGTCGGGCGGTACCTGGTCAACAGCGTCTTCCTCGCGGCTGCGGTCACGCTGCTGTCGCTCGTGTTCAACGTCGCCGCCGGCTATGCGTTCGCCAAGCTTCGCTTCGCCGGGCGCGACCGCCTGTTCAAGCTGCTGCTCGGCGCGCTGGTGATCCCGTCGCAGGTGGCGATGGTGCCGCTTTTCCTGCTGCTCAAGCATCTGGGACTGGTCAACAGCTACGGTGGCGTGATCGTGCCGGCGCTGGCGAGCATCTTCGGCATTTTCCTGGTGCGCCAGTATGCGCTGTCGATTCCCGACGAGCTGCTCGAGGCGGCGCGCATCGACGGCGCCACCGAATTCCGCATCTTCCGCTCGATCGTCGTTCCCGCGCTCAAGCCGATCATCGTCACGCTGGCGGTGTTCACCCTGCTCGGAACCTGGAACGACTTCATGTGGCCGCTGATCGTCCTCTCGGACAAGGCCCTCTATACGTTGCCCGTCGCGCTGGCGAGCCTGTCGCGCGAGCACGTGCAGGACAACGAGCTGATGATGGCGGGGTCGGTGCTGACGACCTTGCCGGTGCTGCTGGTGTTCCTGGCCCTGCAGCGCTATTACATGCAAGGCCTGCTGGCGGGAAGCATCAAAGGGTGATCGGGTCCGCCGCCGATCGTCGCGGCAAATCGCGCCGCGGCGGCGTGGGCCGCGCGCTTGTCGCGCTGGCCCTGGTGCTCGGTGGCTGGGCAGCGCCGCTGGGCGCGCAGATGCCTGCGGCGTCGACGCCGCGCATGCTCGACGACTTCGCCGATTTGACGCCGTGGCACGCCGGCGCGTCCGACGGCGTCCGGGCCTCGATTCGCGCCGCCGAAGGCATCGAGGGCGGCGCGCTGCGGCTGGATTTCGACCTCGCCGGGACCGCCGGCTACGCGCTTGCCGACCGCGCGCTGCCGATCGATCTGCCGGCCAACTACGAGATCTCGTTCTACGTGCGCGCCGAGGCGCCGGTGAATAATTTCCAGTTCAAGCTGACCGACGCGAACGGCGACAACGTCTGGTGGTTCAATCGTCCGAATTTCGCATTGTCGAGGCAATGGCAGCAGGTCCGCATCAAAATGCGCCAGATCGGGTTCGCCTGGGGTCCGCCGGGCGATCACGCGCTCAGTCACGCGGCACGCGTCGAGTTCGTCGTCGCCGCGGGAAGCGGCGGTGGCGCCGGATCGATCTGGTTCAGCCGGCTCACGCTACGCGAGCTTCCTCTGGTCCCGACGAACTGGCCGCCCCCTGCGGTCGAAGCTTCGTCCTACAAGGCCGGCAGCGAGGCAGCGCTGGCGATCGACGGCCGGCCGGAGACCGCGTGGCGGAGTGACCCGGCGCGAGGCCCGGTGCAAAGCCTCACGTTCGACTTCGGGCAGCCGCGCGAATTCGGCGGCGTCGTCCTGCGCTGGGCCGACGGCGCCTTCGCCTCCGATTACGACGTGCGGGTTTCCGACGACGGCCTCGAATGGCGGACGCTCCGGACGGTGACGGCGGGCAGCGGCGGCATCGATGCGATCGCGTTGCCCGACGCCGAAAGCCGTTACCTGCGGCTGGCCCTGCACGCCGGACCGGCGGGCAGCTACGGTCTCGCCGAAGCGGAGATCAAGGACCTCGCATTCGGCGCCTCGCCCAATGCCTTCGTCGAAGCGGTCGCGCGCGATTCGCCGCGCGGCTGGTTTCCGCGTGGCTATTCCGGCGAGCAGGCCTACTGGACGCTCGTCGGCATCGATGGCGGCAGCGACAGCGGGCTGCTCTCGTCGGACGGTGCGCTCGAAGTCGGCAAGGGCGGATTTTCGATCGAGCCGTTCGTCGTCGCCGGGGCGAAGGTCGCGACCTGGGCCGACGTCGACGCGCAACCGTTCCTGGCCGACGGCTACCTGCCGATGCCGGGCGTCCGTTGGCGGCATCCGGACTGGGAGCTGCGGATATCCGCGTTTGCGTCCGGCACGCGCGCGCGCTCTCGGCTCGTCGTTCGCTACGAGCTCATCAACCGGACCGACCATCGGTTGCCGCTGCAGCTCGTTCTGGCGCTGCGGCCGCTCCAGGTCAACCCGCCGGCCCAGTTCCTCAATACCGTCGGCGGCGTCAGCGCGATTCGCGACATCGCGTGGGACGGCTCGGCGTTCACGGTCAACAACGACCGCAGGGTCTTCGCGCTGCAGCACCCCGGCAGCGTGGCTGCATTCTCGTCCGACGCTGCCGCCGTGCCGAAGCGCCTCGCCGGAGCGGCCTGGGCCGGCGCGCGGAGCGCGCACGACGCCTTGGGCTACGCGTCGGGCGCGCTCGGTTACGAGTTCGACCTCGCACCGCATGACAGGGGCGCGGTCGATCTGATCGTGCCGCTTTCGGGACCGGTCGCGCGGCCGGATCTCGGCGGCAGTTCGCCCGAAACCTGGGTCGCGCGAGAAGAGCGCGAGGTCGCCGCCGCGTGGCGCGCGAGGCTCAATCGCGTGGTGCTGCGTGTCCCCGCGGCGGCGCAACCTCTGATCGATACGATGCGCACCTCGCTCGCCGACATCCTGACGACCCGAGACGGGCCGATGCTGCGGCCGGGCACGAGGTCCTATGCACGATCGTGGATACGCGACGGCGCAATGATGGCGGAGTCGCTGCTGCGGCTTGGGCATTCGGACGTCGCGGCCGACTACCTGCGCTGGTACGCGCCGTATCAATTTGCCAACGGGAAGATCCCGTGCTGCGTCGACGCGCGCGGCGCGGACCCGGTCCCGGAGAACGATAGCGACGGCGAATTCATCTTTCTGGCGGCCGAGGTCTATCGCTATACGAGAAATCGCGGCCTGATCGAGGCCCTGTGGCCGCACATCGCGGCGGCGGCGCGCCATCTGGATACGCTGCGTCGCACCGAGCGCACCGACGCCGACCTGGCGTCTTCAAAGCGCCGCTACTACGGGCTGCTGCCCGCGTCGATCAGCCACGAAGGCTACTCGGAAAAGCCGATGCATTCGTACTGGGACGATTTCTGGGGGCTGAAGGGGTACGACGGCGCCGTCGACCTCGCGGTGGCGCTCGGCCGCGACTCCGACGCGGCGCGCCTGCGCGACGAGCGCGACGAGTTCCGCTCGGACCTCGTCGCATCGCTGCGGCGAGCCAGTGCCGCGAACGCAATTTCGTACCTGCCGGGCTCGGCCGAGCTCGGCGATTTCGATCCCACATCGACGGCCATTGCGTTCGCGCCGGGCGGCGACGCCGCTGCGCTTCCAAAGGACCTGATACGGCCCACGTACGAGCGCTACTGGCGCGAGTTCGTCGAGCGTCGCGACGGCAAGACGGCGTGGGACGCGTACACACCTTACGAGCTTCGCATCGTGGGCACGTTCGTGCGCCTCGGCTGGCGCGAACGCGCGCACGCATTGCTCGACTTCTTCCTCGGCGACCGGCGGCCGCTCGCATGGAATCAGTGGCCCGAGGTGATCGGCCATGATCCGAGCCGGCCGCGCTTCATCGGCGACATGCCGCACGGCTGGGTCGCCTCCGATTTCATCCGCGCGAGCCTGGACCTGTTTGCCTACGAACGCCGCGCCGACCAGGCGATCGTGCTCGGCGCGGGGATACCGGCGGCATGGCTTGACGGAGCCGGCATCGCGGTGGAGAACCTGCGCACGCCGTACGGACGACTGAGCTACACATTGCACCGCGACGGCCAGGGCCTCGCGCTGCGCGTCGCGCGGGGGTCCGGCGTGCCGCCGGGCGCGTTCGTCTACGTCTGGCCAAGCGACCAACCACCGCCATCCGCTACGCTCGACGGCCATCCGGCAAAATGGGCAGGCCACGAGCTGCGTATCGCCACGGCGCCGGCGACCTTGTTGATCGATCAGCGATAATGCGCGTGCAAACCATGGACCACCGATGACGCCAATCGAATTTCCCGCCGAATTCCTGTGGGGCAGCGCCACGTCGGCCTACCAGGTCGAGGGCTCGCCGCTCGCCGACGGCGCCGGACCGAGCATCTGGCAGCGCTTCTGCCACACGCCGGACAGGGTCCGGGACGGTGAGACCGGCGACGTCGCCTGCGATCACTATCGCCGATATCGCGACGACGTCGCGCTGATGCGCGGGCTGGGGCTCAATGCGTATCGGTTCAGCATTTCCTGGAGCCGCGTGCTGCCTAGCGGGCGAGGCGCAGTCAACGCCGCCGGGCTGGATTTCTACGAGCGGCTGGTCGATGCGCTGCTGCAAAACGGCATCGAGCCGATGGCCACGCTTTTTCACTGGGACCTGCCGGCCGCACTCGACGATCGCGGCGGCTGGCTCAATCCGGACACCGCGTCATGGTTTGCCGACTTCGCGGCGGTGGCGTTCCGCCGACTCGACGACCGCATCAAGCTGTGGGCGACGCTCAACGAGCCCTGGGTCGTGACCGACGGCGGCTACCTGCACGGGGCGCTGGCGCCCGGACACCGCAATCGCTTCGAGGCTCCGATCGCGGCCCACCAGTTGTTGCGCGCGCACGGGAAGGCGGTGCAAGCCTATCGCAGCGTGGGGCGGCATCGCATCGGCGTCGTGGTCAACCTCGAGCCCAAATATCCGGCCTCCGACGATGCCGCGGATCGCGCGGCCACCGCGCGGGCCGACGCGTACATGAATCGCCAGTTTCTCGATCCGCTGCTGCTCGGCCGGTATCCGGACGAGCTCGCCGAGATTTTCCGCGAGGCCTGGCCGCGATGGCCTGCCGAAGACCTGGCGCTGATCCGGCAGCCGATCGACTTCGTCGGCGTCAACTACTACACCCGCAACGTCACCCGTTTCGATTGCGACGCGTGGCCTCTGCGCGCGGCGCCGGTGCGCCAGAAGCGGGCGACGTACACGGAGACCGGATGGGAAGTCTATGCCCAGGGGCTGACCGACGTCCTGGTCTGGGTGAAGCAGCGCTACGGCAACCCGCCGCTGTACATCACCGAGAATGGCGCCGCGTTCTTCGATCCTCCGACGGCGCAAGGCGACCGCGTCGACGATCCCCTGCGCGTCGACTACCTGCGCAAGCACATTGCGGCGGCGCATGCCGCGATCGAGGCCGGCGTCGATCTGCGCGGGTATTTCGTGTGGTCGCTGCTCGACAATTTCGAATGGTCGCTCGGCTATTCGAAGCGGTTCGGCATCGTGCACGTCGACTTCGAGACGCAAAAGCGCACGCCCAAGGAAAGCGCGCGCCTTTATGCGAAGATCGTCGCGACCCGAGGGAGCATCCTGAATGACGATGCTGCCGCCGGGTAGGCTGCGGTTCGCTTTCCGGTAGTACACAAATCGTCCGCGCCAATGTCGGATCTCCTGTCGACGGCCCGCCGCGTCTTCGCCGACGAGGCGGCTTCGAAGCGGTTGCCGTTGTTTACGGGACACATCAAAAGCCACATTGCTAGTAGTTGAAAGCAAAGGTCTTTTCAGGGCTGTCGCGGAGGCGTAGTATCGGCGCCACTCGGGCGGGACGAGCGCGCGTTCCCGCCGGCGGCGAACCGAGCGGCCGGCGCGCAAACGCCCAAGCGCCGCCATCAAGGAGCCGTATTGAAACCGACGGACATCGCGGTCCCCGATTACTTTCACAAGGTCGTCGATTGCCAGTGGGCGTGCCCGGCCCATACACCCGTCCCCGAATACATCCGCTTGATCTCGGCAGGGCGTTACAGCGATGCCTACATGATCAACTGGGAGTCGAACGTTTTTCCGGGAATCCTCGGCCGCACCTGCGACCGACCCTGCGAGCCCGCGTGCCGCCGCGGCCGCGTCGAGGAAGGACAGCCCGACGGCAGCAGCGTCAAGCCGGAGCCCGTCGCGATCTGCCGGCTCAAGCGCGTCGCCGCCGATCTGAAGGACGACATCCGCGAACGCCTGCCGAAGTCCGCGAAGCGCAAGAACGGCAAGCGCGTTGCGTTGATCGGCGCCGGTCCGGCGTCGCTGACCGTCGCCCGCGATCTCGCGCCGCTAGGCTACGACTGCGTCCTGTACGACGGCGATGCCCGCGCCGGCGGCATGATTCGCAGCCAGATTCCGAAGTTTCGTCTGCCCGAATCGGTGATCGACGAGGAGGTCGGCTACATCATCGATCTCGGGATGGAATTTCGCGGCGGTGTGCGCGTCGACAGCCTCAAGAGCCTGCTGGGCGACGGTTACGACGCGGTCTTCGTCGGCAGCGGCGCACCGCGCGGGCGCGATCTCGACATTCCGGGACGCCGCGAGGCCGCGGCGAACATCCACATCGGCATCGACTGGCTGTCGAGCGTGTCGTTCGGGCACGTCGACAGGATCGGCAAGCGCGTGATCGTCCTGGGCGGCGGCAATACCGCGATGGACTGCTGCCGCAGCTCGCGCCGCCTGGGTGGTGCCGACGTCAAGGTGATCGTGCGTTCCGGATTCGAGGAAATGAAGGCGTCGCCGTGGGAAAAGGAAGACGCCATGCACGAGGGCATTCCGATCATCAACTATCACGTGCCCAAAGCGTTCACGCACGAGAACGGTAAGCTGACCGGGGTGGTCTTCACGAAGGTCGAAGCGCGCCACGACGGCGACGGCCGCCGCCAGCTGGTGCCGACCGGCGAGCCGGACGTGCATGTCGCCTGCGACGACGTGTTGATCGCCGTCGGCCAGGAGAATGCCTTTCCGTGGATCGAGCGCGACGCCGGCGTCGAATTCGACAGGTCCGGACTGCCGGTGCTCGACAGGCGGACGATGCAATCGACGCTGCCGCAGGTTTTTTTCGGCGGCGATGCGGCGTTCGGGCCGAAGAACATCATCTGGGCCGTTGCGCACGGCCACGACGCCGCGATTTCGATCGACTGCCATTGCCGCGGCGAGGACGTGTCCGTGCGGCCGCCGCCGCTGGTCAACCTGATGTCGCAGAAGATGGGAATTCACGAGTGGAGCTACGACAACGCGATCTCCGACGACCAGCGCTTCAAGGTGCCGCTGAAGGACGTCTCGATCGCGCTGAAGAACATCAAGGTCGAGGTCGAGCTCGGCTTCGACGTGGCGCAAGCCTTCGCCGAGGCGCAGCGCTGCCTGAACTGCGATGTGCAGACGGTTTTCACGTCCAAGGCGTGCATCGAATGCGACGCCTGCGTCTACATCTGCCCGATGGACTGCATCACGTTCACCGACGATGGCGAGGAATCGGACCTGCGAACTCGACTGAACGCGCCTTCGCGCAACCTGACGCAGGACCTCTACGTCGCGAACGGATTGAAGACCGGGCGCGTGATGGCCAAGGACGAGGACGTGTGCCTGCACTGCGGCCTGTGCGCCGAGCGCTGCCCGACCGGCGCGTGGGACATGCAGAAATTCGCCTTCGACATCGCACAGGCCGGCCATCGCTGTCACCAGCCGTATGGCAACGCGGTCGGCGCGCGGGCGATGCCCGCGGCGGGGGCCGCGGAATGAAGGCCGCGGTGACGCCGATCCAGGCGGTCAACGACTTCGTCGTCAAGTTCGCCAACGTCAACGGCTCGGGTTCCGCGTCGGCGAACCTGCTGTTCGCTAAGGCGATCCTGCGCATGGGCATTCCGGTCGCTCCGCGCAACATATTTCCGTCGAATATCCAGGGCCTGCCGACTTGGTTCGAAGTGCGAGTCAACGCCGCGGGATGGCGGGGCCGCCGCGGCGGCGTCGACATGATGGTGGCGATGAATCCGCAGACATGGGATCAGGACCTCAAGGAAATCGAGCCGGGCGGCTACCTGTTCTACGATTCGACCAAGCCGCTGCCGGCGGCGAAGTTCCGCGACGACATTTCGGTGATCGGCATGCCCTTGACCGAGATATGCAATCGCGAGTACACCGACGCCCGGCAGCGGCAGCTGTTCAAGAACATCATCTATGTCGGCGCGCTGTCCGCGCTGCTGGAAATCGACGCCGAGGAGATCGCCCACCTGATCGGCGACCAGTACAAGGGCAAGGAGGCGCTGCTCAAGCCGAACGTGCACGCGATGACCGTCGGGCGTAGCTACGCGCTCAACAATCTCGATTGTCCACTTGGCATAAGCGTCAGGCGGGCCAATGCCGTCGGCGAGAAGATTTTCATCGAAGGCAACAGTGCCGCCGCGCTGGGCGCGGTCTACGGCGGTGCGACGGTGGCGGCGTGGTATCCGATCACGCCGTCGTCGTCGATGGCCGAGGCGTTCGCGCGGCATTGCCGCAAATTCCGCACCGATGCCGCCACCGGCAAGGCGCGCTATGCGATCGTCCAGGCGGAAGACGAGCTCGCGTCGATCGGCATCGTGATCGGGGCCGCCTGGAACGGGGCACGGGCCTTCACCTGTACGTCGGGCCCGGGGATCTCGCTGATGCAGGAATTCATCGGGCTCGCCTATTTCGCCGAGATTCCCGCAGTGCTGTTCGACGTGCAGCGCGGCAGTCCGTCGACCGGCATGCCGACCAGAACCCAGCAGGCGGACGTGCTGTCCTGCGCGTACGCGTCGCACGGCGACACCAAGCACGTCCTGCTCTTTCCGGAAGACCCGAAGGAGGCATTCGAATTCGCCGCGCTGTCGTTCGACCTGGCTGATCGTCTGCAGACGCCGGTGTTCGTGATGCTGGACCTGGACGTCGGCATGCAGGATTGGCTTTGCGACCCGCTCGCCTGGGACGACGCGCGCACGCACGACCGCGGCAAGGTGATGAGCTACGAGATGCTCGAGTCGGGCAAGGACTTCGGCCGCTATCTCGATGTCGACGGCGACGGCATTCCGTACCGCACCTACCCCGGCACGCATCCGAAGCGCGGCTCGTATTTCACGCGCGGCACCACCAAGGACCGCTACGCCCGCTACAGCGAGGACGGCGCAACCTACGTCGACAACATGGAGCGGCTGCTGCGCAAGTTCGAGAAAGCGAAGAACCTGGTGCCCGCGCCGGTCCGGCGCGATGCCGCTCAGGCGACCCGCTTCGGCGCGATCTACTACGGCTC
>JBOIGD010000272.1:0-7301 GCA_050742615.1 Casimicrobiaceae bacterium
CGGTCGCCTCTTCGCCGATTTTCTTGATGATCGCATCCTTGCCCTTCGCGAACAGCGTCGCGACGTAGGACTGCACGGGATCGGCATGCCGGTGCGCGGCGATGGTCGAGGCAACACGTTGCAGCACGTCGTCAGTCGCCATAGATCGCTTTCGGGTCCTTGAGCACGGGCTCGACGGCGCGCCAGGCGCCGGCGTCGAGCCGCTGGTAGAAGCAACGGTGCCGGCCGGTATGACAGGCAATGCCGCCTTGCTGTTCCACGATCAGCAGCACCGCATCGTTGTCGCAATCGAGCCGGATCTCGCGCACGCGCTGCACGTGGCCGGAGCGCTCGCCCTTGCGCCAGAGCCTGCCGCGCGATCGCGACCAGTAATGGGCCAGCCCGGTCGATTGCGTGGACGACAGCGCCTCGCGGTTCATCCAGGCCAAGGTCAGCACGGCGCCCGTCTCCGCTTCCTGCGCGATCGCCGGAACCAGTCCTTCCGCATTCCATTTTACGTCGTCGAGCCAGCTCATGGCGTGGACCGGATCTCGATGCCCGCGGCGGCCAGCGCCGCCTTGGCCTCGCTCACGGTGTGCTCGCCGTAGTGGAAAATGCTGGCCGCCAGCACCGCATCGGCGCCGCCCTTGATAATGCCGTCGACCAGATCGCGCAGCGCACCGACGCCTCCCGAGGCGATGACCGGAACGTCGACCGCGTCGACGACGGCGCGCGTCAAGCCCAGGTCGAAGCCGGTCTTCGCGCCGTCGCGATCCATGCTGGTCAGCAGGATTTCCCCGACGCCGAGCTCGACCAGTCGGCGCGCCCAGGCCACCGCGTCGAGTCCCGTCGCGGTCCTGCCGCCGTGCGTGTACACCTGCCACTGCCCGGGCGACGATCGCTTGGCATCGATCGCTCCGACGATGCATTGCGCGCCGTAACGGCTCGCCGCTTCGCCGACCAGCGCCGGATTGTCGACGGCGGCGGTATTGATGCTCACCTTGTCGGCACCCGACGTCAGCAGCGCGCGGATGTCGTCGACGTGCGTGACGCCGCCGCCGACGGTCAGCGGAATGAAAACCTGGTCGGCCACCGCTTCGATCATATCGTAGAGCAGCGCCCGCGACTCGATGCTCGCCTGGATGTCTAGGAACGCCAGCTCGTCGGCGCCCTGCTCGTCGTAGCGCCGCGCGACTTCGACCGGATCGCCGGCGTCGCGCAGATTGACGAAATTGACGCCCTTGACGACGCGGCCGTGCGCCACGTCCAGACAGGGAATGATGCGCTTGGCGAGTCCCATGGCTTGGGTCGGAACCTGTCGTTGCGGCGGCAAAAGTCGGGCGACGCGGATCCGGGAGCGCGTCGCCGCACCGGCGTCCGGGTGTCGCCCGGCGGCCCTAAAGCCGGGCGCTCGCGCTACGGCCCCTTGGCCGCCTTCAGCGCCGCGATGAAGTCCAGCGTACCCTCGTACAGCGCGCGCCCGGCGATGGCGCCGATGACGCCCTCGCTTTCGTACGCCGCCAGCGCCTCGATGTCCTTGATGCTGTTGATGCCGCCGCTCGCGATCACCGGTATCTTGAGCTCGCGCGCAAGGCGCACCGTGCCCTCGATGTTGACGCCGGTCAGCATGCCGTCTCGGCCGATATCGGTGTAGACGACCGCCTCGACCCCGTAATCCTCGAATTTCTTGGCCAGGTCGACGACATCGTGTCCGGTCAGCTTGGACCAGCCGTCGGTCGCGACCTTGCCCTCGCGGGCGTCGAGGCCGACGATGATGTGACCGGGAAACGCCGTGCAGGCATCGTGCAGGAAGCCGGGGTTCTTGACCGCCGCGGTGCCGATGATGACATAGCTGATGCCGTCGTCCAGATAGCGCTCGATGGTGTCGAGGTCGCGGATGCCGCCGCCGAGCTGGACGGGGATCTCCTCGCCGATGACGCTGACGATTTCGCGGATCGCCTGCTCGTTCTTCGGCTTGCCGGAGAACGCGCCGTTCAGGTCGACCAGATGCAGCCGCTTCGCCCCCTGCTCCAGCCAGTGCTGCGCCATCGCTGCGGGATCCTCGGAGAATACGGTCGCGGACTGCATCTCGCCCTGCTTGAGGCGTACGCAGTTGCCGTCCTTGATATCGATGGCGGGAATGATCTGCATGGCGGCGGTTGTGCGACGGGGCGTCGCTACCGTGACGACGAGCGGCGTGAAGGCGTCAGGCGCGTCCGTCCCACGTAACGAAATTGGCGAGCAACTGAAGACCTGCGACCTGGCTCTTCTCGGGATGGAACTGCACGGCAAAGATATTAGCGCTTGCGATCGCGCAAGTAAACGCTGTCGGATAGTCGGCCGTCGCCGCGGTCAGCTCGGGCAGTGCCGGCACCGGGTAGTAGCTGTGCGCAAAATAGAAACGGGTTTCATCGGCGATGCCGTGCCACAGCGGATGCGTTCGCCGCTGCCGCACCGGGCTCCACCCCATGTGGGGAACCTTGAGCCGGGCGCCATCGCGATCGAACATCGCCGTCTCGGGGAAGCGTTCGACCCGGCCCGGCAGCTCGGCCAGGCAGCGCGTCGGACCTTCCTCGCTGTCGTCGAACAGCATCTGCAGCCCGAGGCATATCCCGAGGAACGGGCGGTCGCGCGCCGCTTCGAGCACGACATCGCGCAATCCGCTCTGGTTCAGGCAGCGCATGCAGTCGGGCATCGCGCTCTGTCCGGGCAGCACCACCCGCGGCGCGCGGCGGATCACCGCCGGATCGGCTGTGACCTCGATCTCCCGGCCGGGCGCCACATGCCGAAGCGCCTTGGCGACCGAGCGCAGGTTGCCCATTCCATAATCGACGACGGCGATGTCGGGCATCGGAGGTCAGGTATCAGAGGTCGGGGATCAGAGGTCAGGGATCAGGTATCAGAGGTCAGGAATCAGACCGGGTGCGAAGAGAGGGGAAAACCGTCGGCGCCTGCGGCGCCCTTCTGATACCTGACCTCTGATCCCTGACCCCTGGCTAGAGAATTCCCTTGGTCGAAGGGACCAGGCCGGCGGCGCGGGGGTCGCGGCTGACCGCCATGCGCAGCGCGCGGGCGAAGGCCTTGAACACCGTCTCCGCCTGGTGGTGCGCGTTGTCGCCACGCAGGTTGTCGACATGCACGCTGACCAGCGCATGATTGACGAATCCCTGGAAGAACTCGTGCGTCAGATCGACGTCGAACGAGCCGATCATCGGCCGCGTGAACGCGACGTGATACTCGAGGCCGGGCCGTCCCGACAGGTCGACGACGACGCGGGACAAGGCCTCGTCGAGCGGCACGTAGGCATGCCCGTAGCGCACCAGACCCGCCTTGTCGCCGAGCGCCTGCTTGACCGCCTGGCCGAAGGTGATGCCGATGTCCTCGACGGTGTGATGGGCGTCGATGTGCAGGTCGCCCTTCGCGTCGACCTCGAGGTCGATCATCCCGTGACGGGCGACCTGATCGAGCATGTGGTCGAGGAACGGGATGCCGGTCGCGAGCTCGGCGCAACCGCTGCCATCCAGGTCGACGCTGACGGCGATGCGGGTCTCCCGCGTCGCCCGGTCGACTCGCGCGGTACGCGAGTGACTCTCCGCGGCGGTGGTGCGAGCGGTCATGGTCAGGCCAGGAGGGTGGTCAGGGCGGCCAGGAGCCGGTCGTTCTCGTGCGGCGTACCGACGGTGATCCGCAGGCAGTTCGCCAGCAGCGGGTGCCAGCCGTGGACATTCTTCACCAGGATACCCCGTTCCTCGAGTCCGTCGAACAGCCGGTTGGCATCGGGTACGCGCGCCAGCACGAAATTGGCCCGTGTTTCGAACACGGTCACGCCGCGCGACCGCGCCAGCGCCGCCGCCAGCCGTGCGCGCTCCGCGCGTATCGTCGCGGCCTGCTCGTCGATCCAAGCTGCGTCGGCGAGCAGGGCCACCGCGGCGGCCTGCGTCAGCACGTTCACATTATACGGCTGGCGCAGCTTGTTCAGCTCGGCGATCCACTCGGACGCGGCGATCGCGTAGCCCAGGCGAATGCCCGCCATGCCGACCTTGGACAGGGTGCGCAGAACGAGCAGGTTCGGGAACTCGGCGACCCGGGGCAGGAAGCTCGCGCCGGCAAACGCGTGGTACGCCTCGTCCAGGACGACCAGGCCCGGCGCGGCGCGGAGGATGGCCTCGATGTCCGCCACCGCGAACAGGTTCCCGGTCGGATTGTTCGGGTAGGCCAGAAATGTCAGCGCCGGCCGCTCGCGCCCGATCGCATCCAGCATGGCGCCGCGGTCGAGCGCGAAGTCGCCCGCTAGCGGCACGCCGACGAAGCGCATGCCGGCGTAGATCGCGTTCAGACGGTACATGACGAACGAGGGCTCGGGAGCGAGCATCGTGGCGCCGGGCCTCGCCAGCGCCGAGGTGATGACCTGGATCAGCTCGTCCGACCCGTTGCCGAGCAGCAGCGGCTGCGTGCGCGGGATGTCGAGCGCCTGCCGAAGCGCGTCCTTCACCGAATCGGCGCGGCCGTCCGGATAGCGATTGACCCCCACCCGCTTGAGCGCCGCGTCCAGCCGCGCGCGCACCCCGTCCGGCAGGGGGAACGGGTTTTCCATCGCGTCCAGCTTGATCATGCCTTCGGCGCCGGCGACCGCGTACGCGGCCAGGGCGCGAACCTCGGGCCGCACGACCGCGGCGACGATCGTCGCGGCGTCCGGTCCGCGCACGCCATCGTTCATGGCGCGTCCTCCTTGGCCACCGGCGACTCCGCGCCGATCCGGTATTCGGCGCTGGCGGCGTGGGCCGGCAGCCCTTCGCCGCGCGCCATCGTCGCCGCGATCGCGCCCAGCGTGCGCGCGCCCTGCGGCGAAACGGCGATCACGCTGGTCCGCTTCTGAAAATCGTAGACGCCCAGCGGGGACGAATAGCGCGCGCTGCGCGACGTCGGCAGCACATGGTTCGGGCCGGCGATGTAGTCGCCGATCGCCTCCGGCGTCCAACGGCCGAGAAAGATCGCGCCGGCGTGCTGCACATCGCCGGCCAGGGTTTCGGCCGCGTCGAGCGCGAGCTCCAAATGTTCCGGCGCGATCCGGTCGATCAACGCGGGCGTCTCGCACCAATCGCCGACGATGATGACCGCGCCATGCGCTTGCCAGCTGGCGCGCGCGATGGCGACGCGCGGCAGGTGCGCCAGCCGGTCCTCGACGGCCCGCTCGACAGCGCCCGCAAAGGGCTCGTCGTCGGCGATCAGCACCGCCTGGGCGGCGCCGTCGTGCTCGGCCTGCGACAACAGGTCGGCGGCGATCCATGCCGGATCATTGGCACGGTCGGCGACCACCAGAATTTCGGAGGGGCCCGCGATCATGTCGATGCCGACCCGGCCGAAGACCTGGCGCTTGGCCGCGGCGACATAGGCGTTCCCCGGCCCGACGATCTTGTCGACGGCGGCGATCGTCGCCGTGCCGTAGGCGAGGGCAGCGATCGCCTGCGCCCCGCCGACCCGATAGATTTCGTCGATGCCGGCCAATTCGGCGGCGGCGAGGACGAGCGGATTGAGCCTGCCGCCCGGCGCCGGCACGGTCATGACCAGCCGCTCGACGCCGGCAACCTTGGCCGGGATCGCGTTCATCAGCACCGATGACGGATAGGCCGCGGTCCCGCCCGGAACATAGAGCCCGGCGGCGGCGACCGGGCGCCAGCGGGTGGCGAGCCGCACACCGAGCGGATCGATGTAATCGATCGGCTCCGGCAATTGGCGGCGGTGAAAGCTTTCGATCCGCTCGGCGGCGAGCCGCAGCGCCGCCACGGTCTCGGCCGGCGCTCGGGCGGCGCCGTCGGCGATGTCGCGACGGCCGAGCCGCAGCCCGCTTTGGGCGGGGTCGAACCCGTCGAACCGGCGGGTATAATCGAAGAGCGCCGCATCGCCGCGGGCGGCGACGTCGGCGAGGATCGCGGCAACCGCCGCATCGACATCGGCCGCCGCCTCGCGCTTCGCCTCGATCAGGCGGGCGAACGCCGCGGCAAAGCCGGGCTCGCGGGTCGACAGCCTGACCGGCATCAGCCGTGCCGCCCGGCCGCAGCGCGGAAGCGCTCGATCCAGCCGCCCACTTCCTCGGGCTGTGTCTTCAGCACCGGGCGGTTGACGATCAGCCTGGAGCTGATTTCGGCGATGCGCTCGACCTCGACGAGGCCGTTGGCGCGCAACGTCGCACCGGTCTGCACCAGATCGACGATATGCCGGCAGAGGCCGAGCTTAGGGGCCAGCTCGATCGCCCCGTTCAATTTGATGCATTCGGCCTGGACGCCGCGCGCGGCAAAATGGCGGCGGGTGATTTCCGGGTATTTGGTCGCGACGCGGATGTGGCTGCGCGCGGCGAATTCGTGCCCGCGGCACTCTTCGGCCGCGGCCCACTCCGCGGTCGCCGCCACCGCCAGCCGGCAATGCCCGACCTCGAGGTCGAGCGGCGCATACACCTCGGAATAGTCGAACTCCATCAGCACGTCGTTGCCGGCGACGCCGAGCTGGGCGGCGCCAAAGGCGACATAGGTGGCGACGTCGAAGCTGCGCACCCGGATCAAATCCAGGCCGGGCTCGCTGGTGGCAAACCGCAGCTGGCGGGAATCGGGGTCGTCGAAAGCGGGCTCGGGCTCGATCCCGAGGCGCCGCATCAGCGGCATGACCTCGGCGAGGATGCGGCCCGCCGGCAGCGCCATGATCAGCCGGTGCGCGGACAAGGCGGCCGGTCTCAACCGGCTTCCGCCGGATCGTGGCGCGGCTGCCATCGGGTCGGCCACGGATCGCCGAAATCCTCGACCCGACCGCGGATGCGCGCGGCGGCGAGGCGGATCGCGATGCCGCCCGAAAATTCGAGCCGGATTGCCATATGGGCGCCCTCCTCGCCGGCGTGGATCGCCAGCAGCGACAGGATCCGGTCTTCCTCGCGGCGGCGAAATCCGCGATAGGAGACCCGATCGACCTCGTCGAAGGTCAACGCGCACAGCACCCGCTCGTATCCCGGCCGGCCCATCGCCCGGCGCCGCGACCGCTCCCAGCGAAACCGGTTGGCGGCCAGAAGAAAGCGCCGCTCGGCCGCGACATAGGCCAAATCGCGGACCGGGACAAAGGCGTCCTGCAGACAGGCGGACAAGACGGCGAGGTCCTCGGCGTCCTCGGCCCGCAATTTCAGCGCGGCAATCGCCTCAGGCGCCATCGCGCAGCCTCTCGATGCGCGCGCCGCAACGGGCGAGCTTGTCCTCGAGCCGCTCATAGCCGCGATCGAGATGATAGACGCGGTTGATCACGGTCTCGCCTGCGGCGGCAAGGCCGGCGACGACCAGCGACAC
>JBOIGD010000273.1:0-14930 GCA_050742615.1 Casimicrobiaceae bacterium
CGTGGCCGGATGCGGAATGAATACCGGCGGGTAGGCGAGGTTGTCGATCTCGTTCTTCAGCGACAGCGACAGCATCCACAGAAAGACGAGGATCGCCGGCGACACGATGACGGCCACCGACAGCCCGAAGCCGATCCGTCGCAGCTTCCTGCGCCAGCGGGCGCGCCGCGCGCCCGGAGCCGGCGGCGCGCGTTCGGCGGTCAGGTCCACTTGGCCTTCTCCCGGACGTGCAGCAGCAGCAGCGCCAGCGCGAGAATGATGACGAAGAACACGACGACGACGGCCGACGCGTTGCCGACGTTGTAGAACGCGAACGCCTGCAGGTACAGGTACAGGTTGATCGTCTCCGACGCCGTGCCGGGGCCGCCCTGGCTGATGACGTAGATCGTGTCGAACGCCTTCAGCGCGTCGATCGTGCGGATCACCGCGGCAACGATCAGGAACGGCGCGACCAGCGGCAAGGTGATGTAGCGGAACACCTGCCATTCGCTGGCTCCGTCGAGCCGCGCGCTCTCGTAGGGCTCGCTCGGCAGCGACGCCAGGCCGCCCAGCACGATCAGCATGATCAGCGGCGTCCAGTGCCAGACCTCGACCAGCACCAGGCTCGGGATGACCAGGGCCGGCGAGTAGACCCACAGCGAAGGCGGCAACCCGACCAGGCTCAGCAGATAGTTGAGCACGCCCTGCTGCGGGTGGAACATCATCGTCCACACCAGCGCGACCGCGACCGGTGTCGCCATCATCGGCATCGTGAATATCGACCGCAGCACGCCTCGAAACGGAAACTCGCGATGGAAGATCAGCGCGGCAACGGTGCCGAATAGCAACGGAAAGACGACGGCCAGCAGGGTGAAATAGAAGGTGTGGAGAATCGACTCGAGAAAGCGCTGGTTGGTCGCGAGCTGGGTGTAGTTGTCGAACCCTACGAAGTGCGCGACCGAGCCGATTTTCCAGTCGAAGGCGCTCATCCAGATCGTGAACAGCCACGGGAACATGATCACCGCGCCGACGACGAGCAGCGCGGGAACGACGAACAGCAGATAGCTGCGCCGCCGTCGGGCGAGGAACCCCGGACGTGGGGTGGGCGGCGCGGTTGCCGTGATCATGCTGAAGCGGATGCGCGGTTCGCGCCGCCGCGTCGAGCGGCGCGGACGCTGCGGTCAGGCTTTTTCGGTCTTGTCGAGCACCGGCTGGAATTCGGCGGTCGCCCGCTTGAGCTCCGACGCGGCGTCGGCGCCGTTGATCATGTTGGTCAGCGCGATGCCGAACGTGTCGCGGAACTCGGTCACCGCGGCGATGACCGGCAGGCCGGGTTGCGCGATCTTGGCCGAGGCCAGCATGCACTCGACCCACTGCTTCGGCGACTTGAAGTCGGCGGACGATTGCGCGGCGGCGTAGGCCGACGTTCGCACCGGCGCGCCGGCGGCAGCCTGGAGCATCCGCGTCTGGTTGGCCTTGTTCGACGCCCACTGCAGGTAGAACCATGCCGGGCCTTTTTTCTTGCTGTAGGCTGAGATGCCCTCGCCGTCGGCGAACAGCGCCGAGACCTGCCGCTTCGGGCCCGCAGGCATCACGCCGTAGCCGACCTTGCCGACGATGCGCGACTTGGTCGGATCCTCGAGTGGCTGCGCGAAGCCGATGCCGTCGAGCCACATCGCCGCCTTGCCCTGCAGGAACAGGCTCTGCGCCTCGTTCCAGTTGAAGCCGGCGACGCCCTGCGGGCCGTACTTGCCCAGCATCGTCTGGTACATTTTCGCCGACTCGATCGCCTCGGTCGTGTCGGTCAGCAACTTGCCGTTCTTGTCGATGAAGTCGCCGCCGTAGCCGAGCAGGAAGCTCGTCCACACCGGCACGTTGGCGTTCTTCAGACCGCGGCCGACGAAGCCCGACACGCCTTTGCCCGGGTCGTTGAGCCTGGCCGCGGCATCGATCATCTGCGCGAACGTCTTCGGGAAAGCGATGCCCTTGGCGTCGAACAACTCCTTGTTGTAATAGACGACCCACGGATCGAGGTTCAACGGCAGGCTCATCACGCGCCCGTCCGGCTCGACCGCGTAGTTGAGCCCGCCCTGCGCGAAATCGGCGAAGTCGAGATCGGGATTCGCCATCCTGCGGTCGTTGATCATCGGGCGCAGATCGGTCAGCCAGTTGTTCTTGGCGAACTGGCGCTTCTGCACGTGATAGGACAGCGCGATCACGTCGAAGCTCGGATTGCCCGAATTGAATTCGATGACGGCTTTCTGGCGCTGTTGCTGCTCGGGGACCATTTCCGAGCCGACGCCGATGCCCGTCATGTCCTCGAACTCCTTGTGGTACTTGGACAGCAGGTCGCCACGCGGGCTCTTGACCAGGAGCACCTCGATCTTCTCGCCGTTGAAGCGCTTCCAGTCGAAGCTGCCCTGCGCCTGCGCGCCGAGCAGCGAGAGGCCGGGCATCGCGCCCAGAGCCGCCGCGCCGGCACCGGCTTGCAACAGGCGTCGCCGCAGCACGTCGGCGCGATCATCGCGGATAGGGTCGTTCATCGTAGTCCTCCTTCGGTGGCGTTGTGACGGCGGTGGGATCGATGCGTCGCGGCGGCGCCACGCCCGTCGCGCCGGCGGGCTACGCGCGAATCATACCCGACGCCGGTGCGGTCAGTGGATCGCATCGAGCTTGTCGAACACGTCGATCAGCCGGGCCGCGCTGCAGTCCGAGCCGCGCGCGACGGCGAGAATGCGCGCCTCGCGTCGGGCGACTTCCTGCGCGGCTTCCGGTGCGCGGTCAACGGCAGCGGCCGGCACGACGACGGCGCCGTGACGATCGGCATGGATGATATCTCCGGAGCGAACGCGCATGCCTAGGACGTCGATCTCCGCGCCGAACTCGACCACGTGCACGAACGCGTGCGATGGACCGATGCTGCCCGCCAGGAATTGAAAGCCCGGAGCCCACTGATCGATATCGCGCACCGAGCCGTTGGTCACGATCCCCAGCGCGCCGAGCCCGCGATGGATCGCAGACTGCACCTCGCCCCAGAACGCGCCGTAGCCCGCGTCGGCGCCGCCGAGGTCCTCGATCAGCACCACCGAGGGCTTCGGCCCGGCGTCGATGTAACGGTAGTAATCCCGGCGCATGGCCCGAACCTTGTCCGCGGATTGCGCAGGCGAGTGCTTCGACCGGATGCGGGCGGTGCGCGCAAAGCCAACGATCGGGCGCATGGCAGGAAACCCGCACAACGCCGGACGGGTCGTGTAGCCCTGTCCGCGCGTCGCCGGCAGGATGAGCTCGAGGGCGTTGCACAGGGTCGGCGTATCGAACGCGGCCAGTGCGGCAAGAGCGGCGGCGTCGGGGTGATCGGTGCTCAAGGTCGGATCTCCTTCAGGCAGGCATAGCGCCGTCGCGCGCGGCAACGACGCCGGCTGCGTCGACGGCGGCATAGAGCGCACGCGCGTCGGCTGCGGAGAGCGCCAGCAAAGGCGCGCGCGGCATCCGCCACGTCAAGTCGCCGGTGAGCTCCGCCTGCAACGCCTTCAGCGCGGCGAAAATGGGAAACCGGCGGATCGCGCTCAAAAAGCGTTCGACCAGCGCCAGTTCGTCGGCCGGCGCCGCGTCGAGCGAGCGGTCGTACAGGCGCCGCAGCAGGCGTGGATACAGGTTGGCGATGCCGCAGATCGTGCCGGCGCCGCCGAGCTTGCGCAACGCCGGCAGGTGCGGCTCGTGGCCCACGAAGATCGACAGCCGCGGCAACGCGCCGACCAGCGCGCGCGTGTTGCCGAAGTCGCCCGAGCTGTCCTTGACGCCGGCGAGGATGGCCGGGTAGGCGGCGGCGAGCCGCGACACGACGCTCACCGAAACCGCGACGCCGCTGATCTGCGGAATATGATAGAGATACAGGCGCAGCTGATCGTCGCCGACGCCGTCGATAAGCCTGGCATACGCCGCGTACACGCCGTCGTCGATCACATCCCGGAAGAAAAACGGCGGCAGCGCTAGCGCCCCGGCGCAGCCGGCGGCAATCGCATGGCGCGTGAGCGCGATCGCTTCCGGCAAGGCCGCGCAGCCGGTGGCTGCGAGGATGCGCCGCGGCGCCACGCCGGCCGCGATCAGCGCGTCGAGGCCCGACTGCCTCTCGGCGACCGAAAACGATTGTCCTTCCCCTGTCGTTCCAAAGGGCGCGATGCCGTCGACGCCGGAGGCGAACAGCCGCTTCGCGTGGGCGGCGAGCCGTCCGGCATCGAGCGCGCCGTGTCCATCGAGCGGGCTAAGGGTCGCGCACCAGAGACCTTGCAACGGCTGCGGATTCATGCGATCGGCCATCTTTCTGCTTCGAGCGCCGTCGATCCGGCAACATGTCACGAGATGGGTCCGTTTCGGCAGCCGGCGCACCAGAGCGGCGACGGGCACCGCCTCCGGCACCAGGTCGCGCCGGGCTTGTTCGGCATGTCCGTCGGGGCTGCGGGCCACGCCGCAAACCCGCGTTGACACCATCCACTGACATGTTAGTGTAGCACGCATGTCCCGTCCCGCAAGCCGGCGCGCCGCATGATCGCCGCCAAGCCCCTGAAGCTGCGCGAGCGAGCCTACACGAGCTTCACCGAGCGATTGATGGCGCGCGAGATCGAGCCCGGCCAGTTCGTCACGCAACGCGAGCTGGTGGGCATCACCGGCATGCCACTCGGAGCGATCCGGGAACTGATCCCGCGCCTGGAGGCCGAAGGTCTGATCAGCACCGTTCCGCAGCGCGGGATCCGCATCGCCGAAGTCGACTTGAACCTCATCCGCGACGCCTTTCAGCTCCGCATGCTGCTCGAGCGCGAGGCCGCGGCCTATTTCGTGCTGCACGCGCCCGACAGCGAGATGCAGCGGCTGCGCGCCGCGCACGAAGCGGTCCTGCAGGAAGCGGGCAAGCGCGTCACCCCGAAACTGGTCGCGCGCGCCCAGGCGATCGACTGGAATCTGCACGATACGATCATCGATTTCATGGACAACGCGATCATTTCCGGCACGTACCGAGTGAATTCGCTCAAGATCCGTCTGATCCGGCAGCAGCAGACGCGGATTCACGAATCGCTGGTGATTCCGGTGATGCGCGAGCATCTCGCCGTCATCGCCGCGTTCGAGTCGCGCGATCCGTCCCGTGCGGCAACGGTGCTGGCCGAGCACATTGCCAACGCCCGCCAGCGCGCGATGCGGCTTTGACGATCGCGGCACGCGGCCCATAATCACGACCGAAGGAGAAGACAGCATGATTTCAAGACGCAGATTCACCGCAGCCGCGGCGGCGACGCTGGCGGCCGGTCCGTTCATCCGCCGCGCCGGTGCGCAGGGCAAGACGATCATCCGCTACGGCGACGTGCTGCCGGCGAGCTATCCCAGCGTCGTCGCGCTGGAGGCGGCGGGCAAGGAGATCGCCGAGAAAACCGGCGGCCGGCTGGAGCTGCAGACGTTCCCCGCCTCGCAGCTCGGCACGCAGCGCGACATGATCGAAGCGCTGGGCTCGAACGCCTTGCAGCTCTATACCGACGGCGCGGCGACGTTCGGCTCGTGGGTGCCGGCGATCTCGGTGCTCGAGGCGCCTTACGTGTGGCGCGACGCCGCGCACATGGCCAAGGGGATGGCGAGCCCCGACGCGCGCGGCCTGGTCGACACGCTGGTCAAGACCCGAGGCATGCGCATCGTCGACACGATCTACTACGGCACGCGTCAGCTGACGACGGCGAGCAAGGCGGTCAGCCACCCGCGCGACATGGCGGGATTCAAGCTGCGCGTGCCGCCGGTCGACGTGTTCAACGCGATGGCCGAGGCCTGGGGCGCGCGCCCGACGCCGATCAATTTCGGCGAGCTTTACCTGGCGCTGAAACAGGAGCTGGTCGACGGGGAGGAGAACCCGCTGCCGACGATCCAGTCGGCGAAGCTGTTCGAGGTGCAGAAGTACCTGGTGCTGACCGCGCACATCATCACGCCGCGCTTCGTCGTGGTCAACGAGCAATTCTGGAAGGGCCTGTCCGAGGCGGATCGGGGCGTGATGCAGACCGCCATCGGCAAAGCCGTGGCGACGGCCAATGCGGAGATTCTCAAGCAGGAGGGTGAGCTGGTCGCGACCTTTACCAAGGGCGGCATGAACGTCATCAAGCCCGACGTCGCCGCATTCCGCGACGCGGTCATCAGAGTCGTCCCGGCAAAGTTCGAATCGCGCTGGGGTAAAGGCACGTTCGAGCGCCTGCAGTCGCTGAGCTAAAGCGCTACAGCCCGCCGCCGCGCGGGACCACCGCCGTGGCGCGCGGCGACGCCGGGAGGATGACTTGGTCGCCTTGTTCAAGCGCGCCGAGCGCGCGCTCGATGTTCTCGCAGTCGCGCTGTTCGTGCTGATGTTCGGCGTGATCATCCTGCAGATCGCGCTGCGCTACCTGTTCAACCATCCGCTGGTCTGGACCGACGAGCTCGCGCAATATCTGTTCGTCTGGGTCGCCTTCCTCGGCTGGACGATGGCGACGCGCAAGCGCATCCACATCGGCATCAACGTCGTCGCCGACCGGCTGCCCCCGCTGGCGCGGCGGGTGCTGCACGCGTTTTGGTGCGTGGCGACTATCGTGTTCGCCCTGATCCTTCTCGTGGTCGGCGTGACCATCACGCATCGCAATGCCGACGTGCAGATGGTGTCGCTCGATTTCGCCTTCTGGCCGGTCTACCTGGCCGTGCCGTTCGCGTCGCTGTTTCTCGTCGTTTACGGAGTGCGCGACCTGCTGGAGATCGTACGCAAGGGAGACGTCAAGACCACCGAGGCACAGCTGTGACCTCGTCGATGCTGGCCATACTCGGCGTCTGGGTGGTCGCGCTGTTCCTCGGACCGCCGATCTGGCTCGCGATGGCACTGGCCGGCGCGGCCTTCGTGCTGACTCAACACGTCGACTCGATCATCATCGCGCAGCAGCAGGTCTCCGCCGCGAACTCGTTCACTTTCGTCGCCGCGCCGCTGTTCATCCTGATGGGTCACGTGATGAACAACGCCGGGGTGACCAACCGGATTTTCGATTTCGCGACCGTGCTCGTCGGCTGGATGCGGGGCGGCCTGTGCCATGCCAATGTAATGGCGTCGATGATATTCGCCGGCATGTCGGGCTCGGCCGTCGCCGAGGCGGGCGGTTTGGGCGTGGTGGAGATTCGCGCCATGCGCGATGCGAAGTATCCGATCGACATGGCCGCAGGGCTCACGGCCGCCGCGGCGACGATCGGTCCGATCATTCCACCGTCGCTGCCGATGGTCGTCTATGGCGCGGCCGCCGAGGTATCGGTGGGCAAGCTGTTCATCGCGGGCGTGATACCGGGCGTGCTGATGGGACTCTCGCTGATGGTGCTGTGCTCGTTCATGGCGCGCCGCCTCGATCTGCCCAAGGGCGACTTCCCGACCTTGCCGCTCCTGTGGCGCAAATTCCGCGAGGCGTTCTGGGCGCTGATGACGCCGGTCGTGCTTCTGGTCGGCATGCTGACCGGCGTCTTCACCCCGACCGAGGCGGCCGCGGTCGCGACGCTGTACGCGATGATCCTCGGCTTGTTCGTCTATCGGAGCTTCAGCATCGCCCGGCTGCCGCGGCTGATTCTCGATACCGTGGAGACCACCGGCGTCGTGATGACGCTGGTGATGGTGGCCAAGCTTCTGGGCTGGTGTCTGGCCATTTCGCGCATTCCGCAGCTCGCCGGCCAGGCGCTCACGTCGTGGACGACCAATCCGATCGTCTACCTGCTGATCGTCAATCTTCTGCTGGTGTTCGTCGGCTGCTTCATGGAGGGAATCGCGGCGCTGCTGATACTGATCCCGATCCTCGTCCCCGTCGCGATGAAGCTCGGCATCGACCCGGTGCATTTCGGACTGATCTTCGTCCTGAACCTGATGATCGGCACGGTGACGCCACCGGTGGGCGTCGTGCTCTACGTCGTATCGAACATCGCCAAGATCTCGTTCGAGCGCATATCGCGTGCCATCGTGCCGTTCCTCATTCCGTTGCTGGTGGTCCTCGCGGCGGTGACGTTGTGGCCGCCGCTGACGACGTGGCTGCCGAACCTCTTGATCAGCAGGTGAGCCGGGGGCATGCCACTGGACGCGCAACTGAGGACGCGCCTGCACTCCAACGCCCTCGGCTTCGGCGGCGCGCCGCTGGGCAACCTGTTTCGGGCGGTTCACGATGACGACGCGCTCGCTCTGGTGCGGCACGCCCATGCGACCGGCGTTCGCTATTTCGACACTGCCCCGCACTACGGCAACGGACTGTCCGAGGGCAGGATCGGCCGGGCGCTTGCCGGTGTCGCGCGCGACACTTATCTTCTCTCGTCGAAGGTCGGAAGGATTCTCGTGCCCGATCCCGCGGCACCGCGCGACCAGAACGGCTACGTCGCGGTGCCGCCGTTGCGGCAGCGCTGGGACTATTCGAGCGCGGGCACCTTGCGCTCGATCGAGGACAGCATGCAGCGCATCGGCGCGTCGCGCCTCGACATCGTGTATATCCACGACATCGACCGCGACACCCACGGCGCCCGCTACGCGGAGCGATTCGACGAAGTCCTGACCGGTGCGATTCCCGCCCTGGCCGGGCTGCGCGAACGCGGTCTGATCGGCGGCTTCGGGCTCGGCGTCAACGACTGGCGCGTCTGTGTCGACGTTTTGGCTCGAGCCGATCTCGACGTCCTGCTGCTGGCGGGGCGCTACACACTGCTCGACCAGTCCGCGCTGCACGAGCTGCTGCCGCTGTGCGAGCGCCGCGGCGTCGCGATCGCAATCGGCGGCCCGTACAACTCCGGCATCCTCGCGACCGGCGCGCGTCCGGCCGACGGCAGCGTGCCGTTTTTCAACTACGCCCCCGCGCCATCCGAACGCATCGCGCGCGTCGCCGCCATCGAGGTCGTTTGCGCGGAATTCGGCGTGCCGCTGCGCGCCGCCGCGCTGCAGTTTCCGCGGGCGCATCAGGCCGTCGTCGCCGTCGTTCCCGGCGCGCGCACGATTGCCGAATTCGACCAGAATCTCGCCTTCGCCGCATGGCCGGTTCCGGCGGCGTTCTGGCGGGCGCTGCGCGACCGCAGCCTGGTCGCGCCCGACGCGCCGCTGCCGGGCGCGACCGCGTGATGCGAATCGACGCGCACCACCACGTGTGGCGGCTCGACCGCGGCGACTACGACTGGCTGCGTCCGACGGCAGCATTGCTGCCGCTCTGCCGCGACTTCACCCTCGACGAGCTGCGACCGCTGCTCGCCGCCGCGAACGTCGGTGGGACGATCCTGGTGCAGGCGGCGCCGACGCTCGCGGAAACGCGTTTTCTGCTCGATGTCGCCCACTGGAGCGGCGACCTGGTGCGCGGCGTCGTCGGTTGGGTGGACTTGGCCGCCGCCGGCGCGATGGACGTGCTGACCGGGCTTGCCGCCGATCCGCTGCTCAGGAGTGTGCGGCCGATGCTGCAGGATCTTCCCGATCCCGGCTGGATCGCCCGACCCGAGGTGCAGCCCGCGCTGGCCGCGCTGCCGGCGCTGGGCTTGTGTTTCGATGCGCTGGTCAAACCGCGCGAGCTCAAGCCATTGCTCGCGGCGCTCGGCCGCCATCCGGACCTCGCCGTCGTCATCGATCATTGCGCCAAGCCGGATATCGCGGTGGGTGCATGGCAGCCGTGGGCCGACGACCTTGCTGCGCTCGCGCGCCACACGAGGGCGTTTTGCAAGCTCTCCGGCCTCGTCACCGAAGCGGGGCGGGGCTGGAGTATCGAGTCGTTGCGTCGCTATACCGAGCATGTGCTCGATTGCTTCGGCAGCCGGCGGATCATCTGGGGCAGCGACTGGCCGGTGCTTACGCTCGCCGCGAGTTATGCCGGGTGGACCGCCGCCGCCGACGCGCTGCTCGCCGGCCTGACGCGGGCGGAACGCGATGCGATCTACGGCGGCAATGCGCGGGACTTCTACCGGCTGCGGTGACGCGGGCTTCGCGCCGGCGAGGCCCGGACGTCAGAAGATGTGGCGCTGCAGTCCGGCGCGATGCAGGATCGTCGTCGCGATCTCCTCGATCGACCGGCTGGTCGTGTCGAGCATGGCGATCCGCTCGCGCTGCATCAGCAATTCCGCCTGCTGCACTTCGTAACGGCAATTGGCGAGCGAGGCATATTTGCTCGCCGGGCGTCGCGCCTCCCGGATCTGCTGCAGCCGGTCGGCGTCGATCGTCAGGCCGAACAGCTTGTCGCGATGTCCTTCGATCGACGACGGCAGCTTCTTGTCGACGAAATCGTCCGGCGTCAGCGGGAAATTCGCGGTCAGGATGCCGAACTGCAGCGCCAAGTAGAGCGCCGTGGGCGTCTTGCCGCAGCGCGAGACGCCGATCAGGATCAGCTGGGCCTTGGCCAGGTCGCGCGTGGTCGCGCCGTCGTCGTGCGCCTGGGTGAAATTGATCGCCTCCATCCGCGCGAAGTATTCGAGGCTGTTGGCGATGCCGTGCGTGCGGCCGGCCGCATGCGAGGACTTGGCGCCGAGCTCGGACTCGAGCGGCGCGATGAAGACCTGGAACAGGTCGAGCACCATCGCGTTGGCGCGGCCGAGCTGGGCGCTCATCGCGTCGTCGACGATTGAGCTGAAGACCAGCGGGCGGCGGCCCTCGGCCGCCGCGTTCTCGTCGATGCGGCGCAAGATCTCGTCGATTTTTTCCGGCGTGTCGACGAACGGAATGGTCTGCCGCAGGAAGCTCAGGCCCTCGAACTGCGACAGGAGGCTGTTGCCGAGCATTTCGGCGGTGATGCCGGTCAGGTCGGAAACGAAAAATACCGTGCGCCGGTCGGGCATCCCTACCAATCTTTCCAGACCGGGGTGAGGCCGGCGGGCAGCGGCGGCATGTCGCCCAAGTCGGCCCAGCCTTCGCCCGGCCCGTGGTAGTCGGAGCCGCTGGACGCCAGCAGTCCGAAGGTCCGGGCGTGGCGCGCGTATTCGGCGGTCTGCTCCAGCGTGTGGCTCGGCGACACGACCTCGATCGCGTCGCCGCCGCTGTCGCGGAATTCGCCCAGCAGCTCGCGCATCGCCTGCGCGTCGACCTTGTAGCGCGCCGGATGCGCGAGCACCGCTTGCCCGCCGGCCTCGTGAATCCAGCCCAGCGCATCGGCCAGCGTCGCCCACTCGTGCTCGACGTGGCCTGGCATGCCGCTCACCAGGTATCGCTTGAACACTTCCTTGGTCTCGCGCGCATGCCCGGTCTCGACCAGGAAGCGCGCGAAATGCGTTCGGCTGATCAGCCGCTCGCTGGTCACGTACCGCATCGCACCTTCATAGGCGCCCGGTATGCCCGCGGCTTCCAGCGAGTCCGCGATGCGGCGCGCCCGGTGCGAGCGCCCGTCGCGGATCGACGCGAGGCCGGCGACGAGCGGCGCGCAGCCGGCATCGATCCCCAGCGCAACCACATGCAGCGTGACGTCGCGCCAGCTGACCGACAGCTCGGCGCCGGCGACGAACCGGATACCCGCCGCTTCCGCGGCGGCGCGCGCCTCCGGCAGGCCGCTGACTTCGTCGTGATCGGTCAGCGCCCACACATCGACTCCGCGCGCGGCCGCCCGTTGCGCGACCTCGGCCGGCGTCAGCAACCCGTCCGAGTGGGTCGAATGGCAATGCAGATCGTAGCGGAGCATCGTTGGCGTCGCGGGCGGTCGTAATGTCGCGGGTGGTCCGCGCAGCGGCAAAGCGACGCGCGACTTGAGTGCGAGCGCGCATTCTAGCAAAATAGAGAGCTTTGCCCGCTCTCGCGGCACCTTACCCCCGTCACGGAAACCCTTTGCTGACCGCGTCCAACATCACGATGCAATTCGGCGCCAAGCCGCTGTTCGAGAATGTCTCGATCAAGTTCGGCGGCGGCAATCGCTATGGCCTCATCGGCGCCAACGGCTGCGGCAAGTCGACGTTCATGAAAATACTCGGCGGCGATCTCGAGCCGACGGCGGGCAATGTCGCGCTCGATGCCGGCGAGCGCCTGGGGAAGCTCCGCCAGGACCAGTTCGCATTCGAGGAATTGCGCGTGCTCGACGTCGTCCTGATGGGGCACGAGCTCTTGTGGAACACGATACGGGAGCGCGATGCGATCTACGCCGACCCGGCGGCGACCGAGGCCGACTATCTGCATGCCGCGGAGCTCGAAGCCAAGGTCGCCGAGCTCGACGGCTACACGGCGGAGGCGCGCGCCGGCGAATTGCTGCTGGGGATCGAGATCGCCCAGCACCTGCACCAGGGGCCGATGGCCGCGGTCGCGCCCGGGTACAAGCTCCGCGTGCTGCTGGCGCAGGCGCTGTTCGCCGATCCCGACATCCTGCTGCTGGACGAGCCGACCAACCACCTGGACATCAACACCATACGCTGGCTGGAAGGCGTGCTCAACGCGCGCTCGTCGACGATGGTGATCATCTCGCACGATCGGCACTTCCTGAACAGCGTCTGCACACACATGGCGGACCTGGACTACGGAACGATCCGGGTCTATCCGGGCGGGTACGACGATTACATGATCGCCTCGACGCAGGCGCGCGAGCGCCTGCTGTCGCAGAACGCCAAGGCCAAGGACCGGATCGCCGAGCTCGAGGAGTTCGTCCGCCGCTTCCGCGCCAACAAGTCCAAGGCGCGACAGGCAACCTCGCGCGCCCGGGCGATCGAAAAGATCAAGGTCGAGGACGTCAAGCCGTCGAGCCGGCAGAACCCGTACATCCGCTTCGACGACGGCAAGGTCCGGCTGCACCGCCAGGCCGTCGAAATGCGGGGCGTGGCCAAGGGATTCGACAAGCCGCTCTTCGAGGAGCTTAGCCTGCTGCTCGAGGCGGGGCAGCGCCTGGCCATCATCGGGCCCAACGGCGCCGGCAAGACCTCGCTCCTGCGCACGCTGGCGGGAGATCTCGCCCCGGACACGGGCGCCATCCAATGGGCGGAAAAAGCGGCGCTCGGCTATTACCCGCAGGATCAGACCGACGAATTCGACTCCGACATGACGGTGCTGGCCTGGATGCAGCAGTGGGCCCAGCAGGACGATGACGACCAGGCCGTCCGCAGCGTCCTGGGCAAGCTGCTGTTTTCCGGCGATGACGCGGCCAAGCCGGTGCGCGTCCTGTCGGGCGGCGAGCGCGGCAGGATGCTGTTCGGCAAGCTGATGCTGCAGCGGCCCAACGTGCTCCTGATGGACGAGCCGACCAACCACATGGACATGGAGTCGATCGAATCGCTGAACCTCGGGCTCGAGCGCTATCCGGGCACGCTGGTCTTCGTCAGCCACGACCGCCAGTTCGTCTCGTCGCTGGCCACCCAGGTCATCGAGTTCGCCGGGGGCGGCCTGACCCACTACCCGGGCAATTACGACGATTACCTGGCCTCCAAGGGGATCGTCTAGGACAACCGCCTTCCGCCCGGGCGGTCCCGGGCGTCCGCCGATTGCGCTTGCATTGGCGAGCGCTTTGGTCAACAATTCATAAAAATATGCCAATGGTATTGGCGCCGCAGAAACGAGGGAGCGTGCGCCGGGCGATTCCTTTGCGACTACCTGAACGGGGTCCTTGTGAAGCTGTTCGACCGAGTGCTGAATCCGCGTGAAATCCGGCGCCGCCTTGGCCTTAATCAAGAGCAGTTCTGGACACAGATCGGCGTCACGCAGAGCGGCGGTTCCCGCTACGAAAGCGGCCGCGACATGCCGAAGCCGGTGCGCGAGTTGCTGCGGCTTGTCCATGTCGAGCAAATCGACCTGTCGCAGGTCAAGCGCGTCGATTTCGAAATCATCAGCTATTTGAAAGAGTCGCACGCCGACCTCTACCGCAGTCTCCGGCGCGCGGTCCGCAGCAAGCACCGGCACCCGGAAGGCGACCCGGCACTGGTCGACGGCGACAGCGTGCTGCGGAACTATCCCGCGACCGCGGACGAACCGACCGGCACCAACTAGCACGCCGCGGCGCCGACCGGCGTCGCGCATCCCGCCGATTCCAAACCCGCGCCGCCTTAACCGGCGGCCGGCTTGTCGCGGCGCACGCCTTTTCGCCGTCGAACGCACGTCGCAGGCTAGAATCGAGCGGTCGCTTAGCGCCGGCATCTGCTCGCGCGGACGAATACGGAGACCGCGGGCATGGCAGATTCTAAGCGAGTGATATGGTTCGATCGCTTGCGCATGAGCGACATCGCGCAGGTCGGCGGCAAGAACGCCTCGCTCGGCGAGATGATCGCGCAACTCGGTGGCGAGGGGGTGCACGTGCCGGGCGGGTTTGCCACCACGGCTTCGGCTTTCCGCGAGTTTCTGGCCGAGGGCAAACTCACCGAGCGGATTGCACGATCACTGGCGGACCTCGACGTCGACGACGTCGGGAAGCTCGCCCGCATCGGCGCCGAAATCCGGGGCTGGATCGTCGCGGCGCCGCTTCCCGCCGCGTTGCGCGCCGACGTCGAGACCGCCTATCGACGCCTGGCCGCGGACAACCCCGGGGCCTCGGTGGCGGTGCGGTCGTCGGCGACGGCCGAGGACATGCCCGATGCCTCGTTCGCCGGACAGCAAGAGACTCTACTTAATATCAATGGCTTGGATAATCTTCTTATAGCGATTAAGGAGGTCTACGCCTCGCTCTACACCGATCGCGCCATCGCCTATCGCGTCCACCAGGGATACGCTGATGCCGACATCGCCTTGTCGGTCGGCGTGCAGCGCATGGTGCGCAGCGACCAGGGCGCCGCCGGCGTCATGTTCACCCTCGACACCGAATCGGGCTTCGACCAGGTCGTCTTCATCACCGCGTCGTACGGCCTCGGGGAGACCGTGGTCCAGGGCGCGGTGAACCCCGATGAGTTCTACGTTTACAAGCCGAACCTCGCCGCCGGGCGGCCGGCCATTCTGCGCAAGAGCGTCGGCGAGAAGGCGGTCAAGATGGTGTTCGCGGCCAAGGCCGGCACCGGCGCATCGGTGGCGACCGTCGACGTCGCCCCCGCGG
>JBOIGD010000274.1:0-10607 GCA_050742615.1 Casimicrobiaceae bacterium
GTGTCGCCGCGCCGGTGACCGCGCCGGCACCGGCGACCCCGCCCGCGGGCGACGCGGCCCCGAAGTAGCGGAGGCTAGCGCTTCCGGGCGAGCATCACGCCGTCGCCGACCGTCAGCAGGCAGGCGTCGACGCGGCGATCGTCGCGGATCTTGGCGTTGAGCGCGCGGAGCGCGTCGGTGTCCTCGTCGTGCTCGGTGGGATCGGTCACCTTGCCCGACCAGAGCATGTTGTCGAGTGCGATGGCGCCGCCGGCGCGCACGAGCTGCAGGCAGGCCTCGTAGTAGGCGTCGTAGTTCCCCTTGTCGGCATCGATGAAGGCCAGGTCGAACGTGCCCGCGCCACCTTGACGCAAAAGATCAGTGAGCGTGTCGATGGCCGGCGCCAAGCGGAGCTCGATGCGCCCCGCGACGCCTGCCTGCTGCCAGTAGCGGCGCGCCACGCCGGTCCATTCGTCGCTGACATCGCAGCAGATCAGCTTGCCGTCGGCGGGCAGCGCCGACGCCACCGCCAGCGCGCTGTAGCCGGTGAACGTCCCGATCTCGAGCGCGCGGCGCGCGCCGACGAGCTTGGCCAGCAGCGCGAGCAGCGCGCCCTGGTCGGCGCCGATCTGCATGCCGCCGTGCGGCATGCGCGCGGTCTCGGCGCGCAGCGCCTTCTGCACCGTCGTTTCCTGCGAAATCTCCTGCGCCACGTAGCGCTCGACCGCCTCGGGGAGGAGTGACCGGCTCATGATCTCCAGCATGCGGTGGGACAGCGCGGATTGCAATCCCCGGCGCAATCCCGAGGGCGCCGGAAACGCACAGGGGCGGCACGAAGCCGCCCCTGTCCTTGCCGCTGATTCCTCTATCCGCGCGAGGTCAATCCTTGCATCGCGCCCGACATCACATGGCGAAGCTCGCTCAGGGCTTGTCCGAGAAGATCTTCATCGCGTCGTCCATCGAGATCATGCCCTTATGGGCCTTGTCCATCGCGTTGAACCGCTTCTCCATCATCATCATGAAGTTTTTCTTGGTGATCATCCCGTCCTTGTTCGCCATCTTCTTCATGTCCATCGAGAACGGCGAGAGGCCGGTGTCGTCGGCCGACACGACCGGCGCCGACAGCGCGGCAATCCCCAGCATCGCGCCAAACGTCAGCGCTTTCATCGTCAGTTTCAGGCTCATCGTGTGCTCCTTCGTTAGTGTGTCTCGGGGGCGATGCCCGGTTCGCTCCACCGGGCACGAGCGCATCGCGCGCTCACGCCCTTGGTCGCGAAGACCTCCGCTAGCTTACAACGGGCCCGACATTGTACCCGTCCGGACGGTTGCCGTGTCCACAAGCCCGGCAGGGCCGCGCATCGAACGCGGGTAGAATTGCCCGAGTGACCCCACGGCAACCACTCTGCTGCCGCGCCTTTCTGGGGCTTGTCGTTGGCCTGGTGCTGAGCATCCCCGCGCTCGCCC
The DNA here is from genome assembly GCA_050742615.1 of Casimicrobiaceae bacterium. Classification (GTDB taxonomy): domain Bacteria; phylum Pseudomonadota; class Gammaproteobacteria; order Burkholderiales; family Casimicrobiaceae; genus PALSA-1003. The sequence continues at coordinate 1,444 of JBOIGD010000274.1, forward strand.
AGCCACAACCGTCCGAGCATGCACCCGGTTGGACGCCCAAGCAGGCGGTCAACGCCCGGCGCGAGATGGTGGCTACCGCCAACCCGCTCGCCACCGACGCCGGGTACGAGATCCTGCGCCGGGGCGGGGCGGCGGTCGATGCCGCGATCGCCGCCCAAATGGTGCTGAACCTGGTCGAACCGCAGTCGTCGGGCATCGGCGGCGGAGCATTCATGCTCGTCCACGATGCGCGGCAGGGGAAGCTCATTGCCTACGATGGCCGCGAAACTGCCCCGGCCGCCGCGCGGTCCGACCGCTTCCTGGACGGGACGGGCAAGCCGATGCATTTTTTCGACGCCGTCGTCGGCGGCAGGTCGGTCGGTGTGCCCGGAGCGCTGCGCATGCTCGAGCTCGCGCACCGGCGCCACGGGCGGCTACCCTGGCGGACGCTGTTCGACGCGGCGATCCGGCTGGCCCGCGACGGGTTCGCGGTGAGCCCGCGCCTGCACGCGGAGATCGCCGCCGAGAGGTTCCTCCGGCAGGATCGCGCGCGGGCATATTTCTACAATGCCGACGGCACGCCGCTCGCCGTCGGACAGCGACTGCGCAACCCGGCGTTGGCGGCGACGCTCGAGCGCGTCGCGTCCGAGGGCGCGGATGCGTTCTATAGCGGCGAGATCGCGCGCGACATCGTGCGCACGGCCGACGAGTATGCCGCCAACCCCGGCGACCTGACCATCGCAGACTTGGCCGGCTACCGGGCGGTGGTGCGAATGCCGGCCTGCAGCCGCTACCGGAGCTACCGGGTTTGCAGCATGCCGCCGCCGTCTTCCGGCGGCATCGCGGTGCTGCAGATCCTGGGCCTGCTGGAGCGGTTCGACATCAAGGCGATCGCCTCGAGCGCCGTGATGAGCGCGCATCTGTTCAGCGAGGCGGGGCGCCTCGCCTACGCCGATCGCAGCGTCTACGTCGCCGATCCCGACTTCGTCCCGCCGCTGCCGGCGCTCCTCGACCGCGCGTACCTGCGCGAGCGCTCGCAGCTGATCCGCCTCGACGCCAGCATCGGACGCGCCTGGGCGGGGAGGCCACCCGCCGCCGGGAATGCGACGTTCGGCGAGGACAACGCGCTGGAGTTTCCGTCGACCTCGCATATCTCCATCGTCGACCGGTACGGCAACGCGGTTTCGATGACAACGACGATCGAGGCCGCGTTCGGCAGCAGGCTGATGACCGCCGGCGGTTTCCTGCTCAACAACGAACTGACCGACTTTTCCTTCGTACCGGTGCAGGACGGCAAGCCGGTGGCCAATCGCGTCGAAGGCGGCAAGCGTCCGCGCTCGACGATGGCGCCGACGATCGCCTACGATGCGCGCGGCCGCATCGCGCTGGTCGTGGGCTCGCCCGGCGGCCCGGCCATCGCCAATTACGTCGCGAAAACGCTGATCGCCGTGCTCGACCGCGGGCTCGATCCGCAGGCTGCCGTCGATCTGCCGAACGTCGGCAGTCGCAACGGTCCGGTCTATCTGGAGCGCGGCACCAGCGCGGAAACGCTGGCGCCCAAGCTCAATGCGCTGGGCGATGCGACCCGGATCGCGGACCAGACCAGCGGAATCCAGCTCATCGTGCGCACGCCGAGCGGCTGGCGCGGCGCCGCCGACCCGCGGCGCGAAGGGACGGTGCGCGGTGACTGAAGCGGCAAGCGCGGCACCGTCGGGCTTGCATCGCATCGTCATCGTCGGCGGCGGGGCCGGCGGGCTGCCGCTGGCGGCCGCGCTCGGCGACCAGCTCGGGCGCCACGGCAGGGCCGCGATCACGCTGGTCGATCGCGCCGAGACGCACCTATGGAAACCGCTGCTGCACGAAGTCGCCGCCGGCCGCATGGACGCCGACGCGCACGAAGTCGACTACCTTGCCGTCGCGTACTGGCACCGGTTCCGCTTCCGCCAGGGCGCGATCGACGGCCTCGATCGCGCCCGTCGCGAGCTGCGCCTGCGGTCGGTCGATGACGACGACGGCAGGCAGATTCTTCCCGAGCGCACCGTGCCCTACGACACGCTGATCCTGTGCATCGGCAGCACGACCAGCGACTTCGGCGTTCCCGGCGTCGCGGCCCACACGATCTCGCTCGACACCCCGCTCGAGGCCGAGCGCTTCCATCGCCGGCTGCTGGCGGCGGCGGTGCGCGCCGACGGTGAAGCGGCCGAAGGCCGGCCGGCGCAGGTCGACATCGTCATCATCGGTGCCGGCGCCACCGGTGTCGAGCTGGCCGCGGAAATCCGCCAGACGACCCGCGCGCACGCCGACTACGGCCTGGACAAGCTCGACCCGGCCAAGGACATTCGGCTGACGCTGCTCGAGGCCGCACCGCGCGTCCTGCCGCAGCTCGGCGAGCGGATCGCAACCGCGGCCACCGAGCTGCTCGGCAGGCTCGACATCGCGGTACGCACCGGCGAGCGCGTCGTGGCCGTCGATGCCGGCGGCGTGCACACCGCCGGCGGCGCGGTGCTCCGCGCCGACCTGATCGTCTGGGCAGCGGGCATCCAGGCGCCGGCGCTGCTCGCATCGCTCGACGGTCTCGAGGTCAATCGCGCCCACCAGCTCGTCGTCACGGCGACCCTGCAGACGACGCGCGATCCCGACATCTTCGCCTTCGGCGATTGCGCTGCCGCCCCGTGGCCGGGGCGGGACGGGGCTGGCGCGCTGGTGCCACCCCGCGCGCAGGCGGCTCGGCAGCAGGCGGCGCTGCTGGTGCGCTCGATCCGGGCGCGGCTCGCCGGACGGCCGCTGCCCGAATTCCGCTTTCACGACTTCGGCTCCCTGGTGTCGCTGGGCAAGATGTCTGCGGTCGGCAGCCTGATGGGGAGGCTGATCGGCGGCAACATGCTCGTCCAGGGACTGATCGCGCGCTGGATGTACGACTCGCTCTACAAGATGCACCAGGCGTCGATTTACGGCTGGGTTCGCGTCGCCCTCGACACCGTCGGCCGGTTCGTGCGGCGGCGCATGGAGCCCCGGGTCAAGCTGCATTGAGCGTCGGCAGGCAACCAATGGCCGGTCATCGCCTCACGCGCGTCCGATTGGCTTTCGCGGCTTGCGGTGCAACCCGCGGAGCTCAAGTCGCCGGCAACGGCGCGCCCGCGCCGCCCGGCACGGGTGACGGCTGGAAGCCTTTGACGCCGAACTGCCAGAACAGGAATGCGAGAACGTCCGCGCGCTCCTCGTACCCCTGCTTCTTGGTCGCGCCAATGCCGTGGCCCGCGTCGTAGTCGATGCGCAGCAGGACCGGCTTTCCGCTGGACGTCGCCGCCTGCAGCCGCGCGGCCATCTTGCCCGCTTCCCAGGCGTCGACGCGCGGATCGTTGATGCCGGTGATGACCAGCACCGCCGGATATCGGGTGCCATTCCGGATGTGGTGGTACGGGCTCATCGCCAGCAGCGCCTTGAATCCCTCCTCGGTCTTGACCGAGCCGAACTCCGGCACGTTGGGCGCGCCGTTGGCGGTGGTCTCGAAGCGCAGCATGTCGGACGCGGGCACTTGGTCGATCGCGGCGCCGAATAGATCGGGACGGTCGGTGATCGAGCGGCCGACGAAAATGCCGCCCGCGCTGCCGCCCCAGATCGCGAGCCTGGCCGGCGCCGTGTACTTGTTGGCCACCAGCCATTCGGCGCAGGCGATCGCGTCGTTCCAGGTGTTCGGCTTGGTCGCCTTGTAGCCGCCTTTGTACCAGTCCTGCCCGTTCTCGCCGCCGCCGCGCACGTGCGCCACCGCGAGGATCCCGCCGCGCTCGAACCAGGGGAGGAAGGTCGGACGATAGAAGGGGAGCTGCGAAATGCCGTACGCCCCGTAGCCGTACAGTATGGTCGGATTGTTGCCGTCGAGCTTCATGCCCCGCTTGTGCACGATCGACAGCGGCACCAGTGTACCGTCCTTCGCCATCGCGCTGACTTCGGTCGCGACCAGATCGGCGGGCGCGTCGTACTTGCCTTTGGGCTGGAGCCCCGTGTCGGCGACCGTGCCGCGCTGCGGATCGTAGGCATACCACGCGTCGGACCGCGTCCAGCTGCCGGCTTCGAACAGCGCGCCTGGCAGTCGCGGATCGGCGGTCAGCGCGCCCATGTCTCCGGCGAACGGCAGCTTGACCGGCACGGCCTTCGCGCCGGCCGCGTAGTCGACGCGCAACAGGTTGCTGATGCCGCCCTTCATGCGGCGCACGTAGAGCGCGTCCTTCGCGCTTGCCAGCCCGGTGATCACGTTGTCGCTTTCGGGGATGACCACCTCGGCGGCAGCGACGTCGGGCTTGGCGAGGTCCATGCGCAGCACCTTGAAGTGCGGCGCGCCATCGTGCGACAGCAGATAGATCGTGTCGCCGTGGATCGCCAGATCGGTGACGTTGTCGGCGTAGTCGACGACCTTGCGCCATGGCGTCTTGTCGCCGGCGAGCGAGGCGAGCGGCGCGGCGTAGATCCTGTATTCGCGCTGCACACCCGTGACGTTGATCGCGATCACGTAGGACGACCCGGGAACGTGGACTGCGGCAACGTTCTCGACCGGCTCGAGCGCGATGCCGGGCACGACACCCGCGCCGAACAGCGCGGCATCGTCGTCGGGATTGCCGCCGAGGCGATGCAGGTAGGCGCGCTGGTTCAGGTACTTTTCCGTCACCGACGCTCCGGCGGCGAGCTTCTGCAGCCGGCTGTAGACCAGCGTCCCGTCGGGCAGCCACGAGGGCGAGGCGAAATTGGCGCGGTCGATCGTGTCGCCAGTATCCTTGCCGGTCGCGGTGTCGAGCACGTGCAGCACGCTCTCCTCGGAGCCTCCTTCGGAAATGCCGTACGCGACGTACTTGTTGTCCGGCGACGGCTGGAAGTAGTCGATCGCGTAGTGGGTGCCGGGAGCGGTGGCGCGCCGGTCCGGGTCGATCAGCAGGCGTTCCGTCCCGCCGATGCCCTGCCGCATGTACAGCTTCAGTGTGTTGTCGTCAGAGAACCGCTTCAGGTAGTAGTAGTCGCCGTTGTTCGGTTGAACGGCGGTGACGCGGGCCGCGGCGTCGTCGCCGTAGCGCTCGATTTCCTTGAGAATCTCCGCGCGTTGCGGGATCCTGTCGAGCGCCGCGCGCGCGTAGTCGGCCTCTGCCTTCATCCAGGCGGCGACCGCGGGATCCTTCAGGTCCTCCAGCGCACGATAGGGATCGACGATGGTCATGCCGTAGTAGGTGTCGGTGACCGCCTTGCCGGGAGCCACCGGCGGCGCAGTCTGCGCGAATGCGGCGCCGGCGGCAGCACAGACGAACATGGCCGCAAGACGGCGCGTCGCGATGGGGAACGGGGTCATGGGTGCTCCGGTTTTGGTCCCAGAAAAACGCAATTATGCCAGCGGCCGGGCCGGACAGCGACGCTCGGGCGATATACTTGGCTCCGACGAGGCCACGCATTCGCGATGCAATCCGAGCTGCTCTCCGCGGCGATCCTGCTGATCCTGGTGCTCGATCCATTCGGCAACGTGCCGCTGGTCGTCAGCGCCCTGCAGGCGACGCCCGCCACCCGGCGCTCCCGGGTGGTGCTGCGCGAATGCATGATCGCCTACGTCGTGCTGCTCGTCTTTCTGTTCGGCGGCCGCGCGTTCCTGACGCTGATGCACGTATCCGAGACCTCGCTTTCGATCGCGGGCGGGGTTATTTTGTTCCTGATCGCGCTGCGGATGGTCTTCTCGCACGCCGACGGCGTCTTCGGCGACCAGGCGGGCAGCGAGCCCTTCCTGGTGCCGTTGGCGATCCCCGCGATCGCGGGGCCGTCGGCGCTGGCCACGGTGATGCTGATGGCCTCGCGCGAGCCCGAGCACATCGACGTATGGCTGCTTGCGTTGACGCTCGCGATGGTGGCGACGACGCTGGTGCTGCTCGCCGCCGGACGGCTGCAGCGCCTGCTGGGAGAGCGCGCGATGCGCGCGCTCGAGCGCCTGATGGGCCTGGTGCTCACCGCAGTCGCCGTCGAGATGCTGCTCGGCGGGATCAAGAGCATCGCCGCGCAGTTCCGCGGCTGACTGCGCCCGTACTCGTCACCCGGCCTTTCATGAAGCCATCAGCCAGCCCGCTTCACGGCGCGCGGCACCGGCCCGTTCCAATTCCGAAATCAGCATTTCAGCCAGCGCGTCGGGCGTCAGCCCGAAAAAGCGCTGGTTGAATTCGCGGTAGATTTCGACGCGTTCGACGTAGGCCGGCATCGCTGCGAGCGAGATGCGCCTTTGATCGAGCAGCGCGAAGCTCAGCAGCGCCTTCAGCGCGTACTTGGCCACCCGAACGCTGCTGGCTTCGAACGCGGTGGTTCGTTGGAACGCCCGGTCGAGCGCGGCGGCGACATCGGTGAACGGCTCGCCGTGCCCGGGTATCACGGCGCGGAGGTCCAGCCTGGCCAGCATGTCCAGCGTCGCGCGGGTCGCGGGCATCGCGCGCGGGTCGATTTCCAGCGGCATCACCAACCCGTAGCCGTTTTGCCACAGGGCATCGCCCGAAATCAGGATGCGATGCTCGGGATTGTGGAATACCAGCGCCGCCATGTCGTGACCGGGCGCCGCGAGCGCGCGCCATTCGAGTCCGCCCCAGATGTACGTCTCACCGGGCCGGATGATTTCATCGTAGCTAAAGCGGTCGGTGCGCTGGTCACAATACCCGAGCAGAAGCGCCATCTCGTCCCAGCGATCGATCAGCGGAGCTTCGGCTTCGGGTAGCGCGATCGGACACCGGTAGTGCGCCTTGACGGTCGCGTTGCCGCCGACGTGGTCGCTGTGGCAGTGGGTGTTGACCAGTCTCGCCAGCGGTTCGCCGCCGATCCCAGCCGGTGTCGCCAGCAGCGCCAGCGTCAGCGGGGCATGGCGCACGTAGCCGGAGTCGATCAGCACGTGCCCGTCGCGGCTTTTCAGCAGCACGTTGTTCGACGACAGCCAGTCGCGGACGAAGACGTGCAACTGCGGCGGCAGCTGCGGCGCGGCGCTCATCGCAGCCGGCCCAGGAACTCCTCGATCAACCCGACGCGGTCCTCGACCGCGGGTGCGGCGCGTTCGATGCGCACGCGATCCTGCCCGGCGAAGCGGTAACGACCGTCGTGCTGGATGAGCGCGATCAGCTTGCCGGCGTCGAAAGGCGGCCGCGGCCCGAACTGGACCTGCGAGCGGTCGGGGCCGGCGTCGACCTTGAGCACGCCGAGCGGCTTCGCCAGCAGCCGCAGGCGATGGCAATAGAGCAGTGCCTGCGCCTGTTCCGGTGGCAGGCCGAAGCGGTCGATCAGCTCCTCCTGCATCGACGTGAGCTCGGCTGCGGTGTCGCAGTTGGCCAGCCGCTTGTAGAGCACCAGACGCTCGTGCACGTCGTTGCAGTAGGTTTCCGGCAGAAGCGCGGGCACGTGCAGGTTGATCTCGGTGGTGACGCCGATCGGATCGGTGAGATTGGGCTCGCGGCCGGAGCGCAGCGACTCGACCGCGGCCTTGAGCATTTCGGTGTAGAGCTGGAATCCGATCTGCTGCATCTCTCCCGACTGCTCGTCGCCCAGGACCTCGCCAGCGCCGCGGATTTCCAGGTCGTGCATCGCCAGATAGAAGCCCGAGCCCAGGTCCTCCATCAGCTGGATCGCCTCGAGGCGCTTCTTGGCCTGCACCGAAAGCGCTTCCTCGCGCGGGGTCAGCAGATAGGCATACGCCTGGTGGTGCGAACGCCCGACGCGCCCGCGCAGCTGATGCAGTTGGGCCAGACCGAACTTGTCGGCGCGGTGGATGAGGATCGTATTGGCGGTCGGCACGTCGATGCCGGTCTCGATGATCGTCGAGCAGAGGAGCAGGTTCGAGCGCTGCTGATAGAAGTCGCGCATCACGCGCTCCAGCTCGCGCTCGGGCATCTGGCCGTGCGCGATCGCAATGCGGGCCTCGGGCATCAGGGCCTCGAGCTTCTGTCCCATCGTCGCGATCGTGTCGATATCGTTGTGCAGGAAATAGATCTGCCCGCCGCGCTTGAGCTCGCGCAGGCACGCCTCGCGGACGATGCCCGGCGAGTATTGCGCGACGAAGGTCTTGATCGCCAGGCGACGCTCCGGCGCGGTGGCGATCACCGAGAAGTCGCGCAGGCCCTCGAGCGACATCGCCAGCGTGCGCGGGATCGGCGTCGCGGTCAGCGTCAGCACGTCTACCTCGGCGCGCAGGCGCTTCAGCTGCTCCTTCTGCCGCACGCCGAAACGATGCTCCTCGTCGATCACCACCAGCCCGAGGCGCTGGAACTTCACGTCGCGCTGGAGCAGCTTGTGCGTGCCGATGACCAGGTCGATCTGTCCGCTCGACAGGCCCTCGAGCACCGCCTTGACTTCGGCGGCCGAACGGAAGCGCGACAGTTCCGCGAGCTTCACCGGCAGGTCGGCGAAGCGGTCCGAGAACGTCTGGAAATGCTGCTCGACCAGCAGCGTGGTCGGGACGAGAACCGCAACCTGCTTGCCGTCCGCGACCGCGACGAAAGCCGCCCGCAACGCGACCTCGGTCTTGCCGAAGCCGACGTCTCCGCAGACCAGCCGGTCCATCGGCTTGCCCGACGTCAGATCGCGTATCACGGCCTCGATCGCCGCCGCCTGGTCTGGCGTCTCCTCGAAGCCGAAGCCGGCGGCGAACGCCTCGTATTCGTGCAGATCGTACTTGAATGCGTGGCCTTGCCGGGCGGCGCGCCGCGCGTAGAGATTCAACAGCTCCGCGGCCGTGTCGTGCGCGCGCTGCGCGGCCTTTTTCTTCGCCTTGTCCCATTGCCCGCTGCCCAGCTCGTGCAGCGGCGCGGCGTCGGCCGCCGCCCCGCTGTAGCGGCTGATCAGGTGCAGGCTGGACACCGGCACGTAGAGCTTGGCATCGTTGGCGTACAGCAGGTGCAGGAATTCGTTCGGGCCGTCGCCGAGATCCAGGGTCGTCAGCCCCAGGTAGCGGCCGATGCCGTGCTGCTCGTGCACGACCGGGTCGCCGATGCGCACTTCCGACAGGTCGCGCAGCATCGCGTCGACGTTGCTGCGCCGTGCCTCGCGCTTGCCCGGGCGCCGCACGACGCCGGCGTAGAGCTCGGCCTCGGTGATCAGCGCGAGGTTCGCCTCGGGCCAGACGAAGCCGGCATGCAGCGTGCTCGCGACCAGCGCCTGGCTCGCGTCGCCGGCGATGAACTCGGCCCAGTCGG
>JBOIGD010000275.1:0-3753 GCA_050742615.1 Casimicrobiaceae bacterium
GCGGCACCGACGCGGGCCGGGCGAAGCCTTCGTCCTGGAACGCCGGGGCGATCCCACCGGCCGTGTTCTCCGCGATGGCGACCGACGGGTCGAGCGCCGCGCTCCCGTCCTGGAGCCTGAACAGACAGCTCTGGCGCGTCGCCAGCGCGCGTCCCGAGAACCCGCCCCAGCACAGCATGCCGGTGATCTCTTCCATCGCGGTGGGCGTGAGATAAGCGCGGTATCTGCCCGGTTCCAGTGAGCGGGGCGGGCTCGCGAGCAGCGCCAGGCGTTCGCGCGCGCCCTGCATCTTCACGGCGAATTCCTCCGCCGACCACGCGAACCCCCCGTAGACGGTCTTCACCGCCTTGTCGGCGCGATGGTAAAGGCTCCATTGCAGGTTGAAGCTTTCCACCTCGTGCCAGTTGCGCTGGCCGAGCGAGTTGGCGAAGCCGCGGTAGACCGGCCCGGCGGCGTAGATGCCGACCAGATCGAGCCCGGCGGCGGCGCCGAGCACCGTCTCGACGACCTCCTCCGATCGCGGCAGCGGATCGCTTTTCACGACGCGGCTCGAATGCACGGCGGTCGCATAATCGAGGTGCGGATCATCGGGCAAGTCGGCGATCGTCTCGCGCAGGCTCGCGAGCGCGGCGACGATGCGTTCGTTGTCCGTCGCTGCGACGCCCGACAAGCTGAAGCATTGCTCGGCGTGCTTCCTGCCGCGAATCAGGTGCAGTCGGAGATAGCGCTGCGCGACCGTGCCGGTCTGGCGCAGCTTGCCGTGGTTGAGGCGCACGAAGTCGGAGACCTCCGCCGCAAAGCCGCAGGTATAGACCTCGCCCGCCGCGAGCGAGCGATCGAGCAGGGCGGCGAGCTCGCCGAAATAGCCTTCGATGTCGGCCATGCGCATCACGCTTCCCCTCCGAATACGTCGGCGCCGGAGAAGACGCACGCCGGCGATGCATGGCCGACGCGGATCACCTGCGAGGGCTCGCCCTTGCCGCAATAGGGCGTGCCGAGCACCTGCAAGGTCGAGGCATCGCCGACCCGCGCGAGGCTCCGCCAGAAATTGGCCGATATGCCCCGGTAGTTCGGATTCTTGACCACCGTCGTCAGCCGGCCGTTCTCGATCAGCCGGCCCCATTCGCACCCGAACTGAAACTTGTTGCGCGAGTCGTCGATCGACCATGAGCTGTTGGTGCTCATCAGCACGCCGCGCTCGATGCCCGCGATCATCGCGTCGAGCGAAGCGTCGCCCGGCTCGAGGTTGATGTTCGCCATGCGGTCGATCGGCGGCCGGTTCCAGCTGCAGGCGCGCGCGTTGGCGACGCCGGCGATACCGGCACGCGCCTGCGACAGCGCCCCGCCCAGCGGGCGCTCGAGAACGCCGTTCCGGATCAGGTACTGCTTCTCGGCGCGCGTGCCCTCGTCGTCGTACGCGTAGCTGGCGAGCTCTTCCGGCCGTGTCGGGTCGAACGTGACGTTCAGCAGCGCTGAGCCGTAGCGATAGCTGCCGAACATGTCGAGCGTAACGAAGCTGGTGCCGGCGAAATTGCGCTCGTCGCCCAGGATTCGATCGAGCTCGAGCGGGTGCCCGATCGATTCGTGGATCTGCAGGATCATCTGGTCGGGCAGCAGCAGCAGGTCCATCCTGCCGTTCGGGCAGTTCGGCGCGGCGAGGAGCTGCAACGCCTCGTCGGCGGTCCGCCTGCCGCTGCCGATGTAGTCGAATCGATCGAGCATCGCTTCGTCGCCCTGTTGCGCGAGCCCGCGGTAGCCGTTGAGCGTGCGGGTTTGCGTGTCCCCACCGGCGTGCGCGGTGACCGAAAGGCCGGGCATCACGAAACGGTAGCGCTGCAGGACGTCACCGCCGGTGCTGGTCAGGTAAAGGTGCTCGGCCGCGCGCGTCTCGACGCTGGCTTCCCAGTCGACGATGCGGGGATCGCAGCCCGCCTGGCGCGATTCTTCGGCCAGCAGCTCGTACCAATCGTGCCGTGACCTGCCGGGGCGATCGAGGTCGGGGGACGCGTACTCGCCGCGCGGCGCCGTCCGGGCAACCGTATTGAAATCGATCAGGCTGGCGCGTGCGCTCGCTTGCGCCCATGCGGTGGCGCGATCGAGCGCGGCCTGCAGGCCTTCGCGCGAAAGGTCGTTGGTCGCGGCATAGCCGCAGCCGCCCCCCGCGTACACGGTCAGCATCGCGCCGGTGTCGATCGTTCGCGACGGCGGTTGCGCGACGTTCTTGCGCACCGCATAGCTGTCGGCGCGCTCGTCGACGGCGCGCAGCGACCAGAAGTCGCCGGCGCATGCGAGCTGTCCGAACGCGGTGCGGAGCGAGGCTAGCATCGGGACTCCTGTTTCGTCTGCATCATCTGCATCGTGCCGCAATCGATCATCGTATCGGGTCGCCGTTCGGTGACGCGGCGGGTTGCGCGGCGAGCCGGGTCAGCGGGTCGCCGGCCAGTCGGCTGATCCGCCAATCGGGCAGCAGCACGGCGCCGAGCGCCTGGTAGAAAGCGATCGCCGGCGCGTTCCAGTCGAGCACCGCCCATTCGAAGCGGCCGCAGCGCTGCTCGACCGCCATCCGGGCCAGATGCACCAGCAAGGCGCGGCCGTAACCGCGGCCCCGATAGTCGGGCCATACGAACAAATCCTCCAAATAGAGCCCTTTTCGCCCCAGAAACGTCGAGAAATTATAAAAAAACAACGCAAAACCGACAGGCTCGGTGTTTTCCATGCCCAGCAGGACTTCGGCCGCCGGATGCTCGCCGAACAGCGCGCCGGCGAGGTCCGCCTCGGTTGCCACGCAGAGCTTCGCCAGGCCCTCGTATTCGGCGAGCCCACGGATCATCCGCAGGATCGCCGGCACGTCGCTCTCTGCGGCCGGCGCGATGTGGAATGACGGCAGCATCTACACGATGATTGTACCGTCCGGCTGCGAGCGGCGCGCAGGGCGAGCGAACACGACGATCCGGCAATGCGGCGGCGGGTCCCCGCGTTCGCGATCCCCGCCCGAGGTCGACTTTGCGTGATTCGCGCGACGCACGTGTGCCAAATCAGTCGCTTGGGTCGGCCGGATCGCCATTGTTGGCAGATTGCAACAAAACGTACACCGGGATTGTAACAAGCCCACCATTTTGTTGCAGCAACAATTCCCACTGTTGTAACGTTGCAACTGTGGGCCGAAAGGCGAACATGATTCGTCGTTTCAAATAATTTTCCCTTGGGGGTTCCTAACATGAAATTCCAGCGAAAAAGCTTCGCTTTGGCGCTCGCGTCGGTCGTGGGCGTCGGCGGCCTGGCCGCCTTGGCGGGCGCACCCGCGTACGGGCAGACCACGGGTCAGCCGGCGGTAAAGGAAAAGATCGAGGTCACGGGGTCGAGCATCCGCCGCGTCGAGGGTGAGGGCGCGCTGCCGGTGCAGGTACTGACCCACGATGACATCGAGAAGAGCGGCGCGCAGAGCGTCATGGACCTGATGGATCGCCTGAGCGCCGCCCAGTCGATCGGAAACTTCAATAACACCCTCGGCGAGGGCACCACGCTGGTGGGCTTCAACGGCGTGTCGCTGCGCGGCCTGGGCACCCAGCGCTCGCTGGTGCTGATCGACGGCAGGCGCACCGCTCCCTACGCGCTGTCGAACACCTCGTCGCCGAGCGCGGCGGGCGTCGACCTGAACTCGATCCCGCTGTCGGCCATCGAGCGCGTCGAAATCCTGAAGGACGGCGCCTCGGCGCTGTACGGCTCGGATGCGATCGGCGGCGTGATCAACTT
>JBOIGD010000276.1:0-19245 GCA_050742615.1 Casimicrobiaceae bacterium
GGAGGAGGTTCGACGACCGCTAGTGTGCTGAGTCAGAAGTTCCGACGATAAAGGAGCAAGTGGATTGGGCCGCCAGGCCGGGCGCCAGACCGAGACCGTAGCTCGTGCTACGGTGACGTCGAGCAACGCAGCATGGCGGACAAAGCCGCCGCGAACTATCGAGTGAATTTCTGACTCAGCGCACTAGAGCAGCGCGCGCTGCCGGTCGACGCCCGCGTCGACGACCGCCAGGGCCGTCATGTTGACGATGCGCCGCACCGTCGCCGATGGCGTCAGGATGTGGATCGGCTTGGCGACGCCCAGCAGGATGGGGCCCAGGGTCAAACCGCTGCCGGCGGCGACCTTCAGCAGGTTGAACGAGATATTGGCGGCGTCGAGCGTCGGCATGATCAGAAGATTGGCGTCCCCCTTGAGCCGCGCATCGGGAAACGCGGCGCGGCGGATGTCCTCCGACAGCGCGGCGTCGCCTTGCATCTCGCCCTCGACTTCCAGATCGGGCTCCTGCGCATTGATCAGCTCCAGCGCCACCTGCATCTTGCGCGCCTGCGGATCCGGGCTCGAGCCGAAGCTCGAATGCGACACCAGCGCGACCTTGGGCGTGATGCCGAAGCGGCGCACCTCCTCGGCAGCGAGCCGCGCGATCTCGGCGATCTGCTCGGCCGTCGGGTCGCGGTTGACGTAGGTGTCGGCGATGAACACGGTCCGGTTGTGCAGCAGCACGGCGTTCATCGCCGCCCACGTCGTCACCCCTTCGCGCAAGCCGACCACCTGTTCGACGTAGTGCCGGTGCGCCGAGTGCGCGCCGAACGTGCCGCACAGCATGCCATCGGCGTCGCCCATGTGGATCATCATCGCGCCGATCAGGGTCAGCCTGCGGCGCATCTCGATCTTGGCGAACTGCTGCGACACGCCCTTGCGCTGCGTCAGCCGGTAGTATTCGGTCCAGTACGAGCGATAGCGCGGATCCGATTCCGGATTGATGATGTCGAAGTCGACGCCGGGCTTGATGCGCAATCCGTAACGCGCGAGGCGGCGCTCGATGACTGCGGGGCGCCCCGTCAGTATCGGCCTGGCGAGACCCTCGTCGACGACGACCTGCACCGCGCGCAGCACCCGCTCTTCCTCTCCCTCGGCGTAGACGACGCGCTTCGGGGCTTTCTTGGCGGCCTGGAAAATCGGCTTCATCAGCAGGCCGGAGTGATACACGAGCTGCAGCAGGCGCTCGTGGTAGGCATCGAAATCCTCGATCGGCCGCGTCGCGACGCCGGAATCCATCGCCGCGCGCGCCACCGCCGGCGCGATCATGACGATCAGCCTCGGATCGAACGGCTTCGGAATCAGATACTCGGGACCGAACCTCAAGTCCTGCACGCCGTAGGCGGCGGCGACGATGTCCGACTGCTCGACCATGGCGAGGTCGGCGATCGCCCGCACGCACGCCAGCTTCATCGCTTCGTTGATCGTCGTCGCGCCTACATCTAGCGCGCCGCGGAAAATGAACGGAAAGCAAAGAACGTTGTTGACCTGGTTGGGAAAGTCCGAGCGGCCTGTGGCGATGATGGCATCGGGCCGTGCCGCCTTGGCGACATCCGGCATGATCTCCGGCTCGGGATTGGCCAGCGCCAAGATTAACGGCTTGTCCGCCATCGACTTCAGCAGCTCGGGCTTCAGGACGCGGGCGGCCGATAGGCCGATGAAGATGTCGGCGCCGGGAATGATGTCGGCGAGCTTTCGCGCATCGGTCGCCTGCGCGTAGCGCGCCTTGTTGTCGTCCATCTCCTCCTTGCGACCCCGATAGACGACGCCGGCGATGTCCGACACCCAGATGTTCTCGCGCCGCAGGCCCAGGCCGACCAGCAGGTCGAGGCACGCCAGCGCAGCGGCGCCGGCGCCTGAGCACACCAGCTTGACGGCATGCATTTCCTTGCCAACGACGCGCAGCCCGTTCAGGACCGCCGCGCCGACGATGATGGCGGTGCCATGCTGGTCGTCGTGGAAAACCGGGATGCGCATCCGCTCGCGGCACTTGCGCTCGACATAGAAGCATTCCGGCGCCTTGATGTCTTCCAGATTGATGCCGCCGAACGTGGGTTCCAGCGCGCAGATGATGTCGACCAGGCGATCGGGGTCGCGCTCGTCGATCTCGATGTCGAAGCAGTCGATGCCGGCGAATTTCTTGAACAGGACCGCCTTGCCTTCCATCACCGGCTTGCTGGCCAGCGGCCCGATGGCGCCGAGTCCCAGCACCGCCGTGCCATTGGTGATGACGCCGATCAGGTTGCCGCGGGCGGTGAGATTGCGCGCTTCGGCCGGGTCGCGGACGATCTCGTCGCAGACGGCGGCCACCCCGGGCGTGTAGGCAAGCGCGAGATCGCGCTGGTTGGTCAGCTGCTTGGTGGGCAGGATCGCAATCTTGCCAGCCGGACGCGCGCGATGGTATTCGAGCGAGGCCTCGCGTATGTCGTGGTCGGGCATCTTCGCGCTCATCTCGTCGTCCGCTTAAAAAGATCATAGCAGAAGGCGGCGCGGTCTCTGCGGCGCGCGGACTCCTTCCTGACTCACGGGCGTCACTCGGGCGCCGGCAGAGCGGCGCGCGATCCAGCGAGTCGATGCGCGCTGGCCGGTATAATCGGTGCGTGGCGCCGATCGCGCGCCGGACCTTCCCATGCTCCTTTTCTGGATTACCGCCGCCCTGCTGCTCGTCGGCGCATTGAGCGCGCTGCTCTGGCCGCTGCTGCGAACGCAAGGCGACCGTGCCGGAGCGGATGCCGACACCGCGACCATCGCGGTGTTTCGCGATCAAAAACGCGCCGTCGACGAAGACCTTGCGTCGGGCGTGATCACCGCCGTCGAGCGCGACGCCGCGGTTTCGGAGCTGGCGCAGCGCGTCGCCGAAGAGCTGCGCGAGCAGCCGCGTGCGCCGGTGGGACGCGCGATGCCGGCGCGCGCGTGGGCGCTTGCGCTGGGTCTCCTGCTGCTGATTCCGGCCCTGGCGATCCTGCTGTACGGCCGCGTGGGCGACCCCGGCGCGGCCGCGGTCGCTGCGGCCGGCGACGGTGCGCACGAGCTGAACGAGCAACAGATCACCGCGATGATCGCCGGTCTAGCGCAGCGGCTGAAGCAGCATCCCGACGACGCCGAAGGCTGGGTGCTCCTGGCGCGATCGAACTACGCACTCGATCGCTTCGCCGCGGCCGCCGACGCGTACGCCAAGGCGAACGCGCTCGTGAAGGGCAACGCCGATATGCTCGCCGACTACGCCGACGCGCTGGCGATGGCGCAGGGGCGCAAACTCGCCGGCAAGCCGCAGCAACTGGCCGAGAGCGCGCTGGCGATCGACCCGCGCCACAAGAAGGCGCTGGCGCTCGCGGCCACCGCCGCGCTGGAGTCGCGCGAGGTCGACAAGTCGCTCGCATACTGGCGCCGGCTGGCCGCGCAGCTTCCGCCGGGCTCGGAGGAGGCGCGAGAGGTCGCCGGCGTGATCGCCGGAGTCGACGCCGCGACGCGCGGCGCCGCCAGCCCCGCGAAGCAGTCGCCCGAAGCCCGCGCAGCGCCCGCCACCGCGGCGTCCGCCACCGCGGCGTCCGGCGGCGCGATCGACGGGCGCGTCGAGCTGAGCCCGGCGTTCGCGTCGACGATCGCGCCGACCGACACCGTATTCATTTTCGCGCGTGCCGCCACCGGACCGCGCATGCCGCTCGCGGTGCTTCGTGTTCCGGTCGCCGAATTGCCGAAGGACTTCAGGCTCGACGACAGCATGGGCATGGCGTCCGGTGCGAGGCTGTCGAGCGCAAGCGAGGTCGTGGTCGAGGCGCGCGTCTCCCGCAGCGGCAATGCGCTGCCGCAGTCCGGTGACTTGTTCGGCCGCAGCGCGCCAACGAAGCCCGGCAGCCGCGGCTTGCGCATCACCATCGACCAGGTCGTGCCCTAGCCGGTCTTTCGGCGCGGAAAGCGCGCCGTGCCGCCGTGCTATGATCGCCGCCGAGCCAAATCGGGAGGGGCGGCGCGTCGTATGTCAATGCCTTCGGACGACTCTTCCGCGCAACGGACGGGCCGGCGCCGGGCCGCAGCAGTCGGCGTTGTCGCATGGATCGCAGGCATCGCGGCTCCGGGGCTCGCGGCGCCGCTCGACGATCTGCGGGCCGCGGTCGAAGCCGGCGATTCGGCGGCGGCCTATGCAGCCTATTGCGCGACGTCGGCCGATGCGACGGAGCGGCCGCCGTCGTTCGACCTCTGGTGCGGCGTCGCCGCGGTCGACATCGGCCGCGCCGCTGAAGGCGTGCTCACCCTCGAACGCTACGTGCTGCAGTTTCCCGACGATGCGCGAGCGCGCCTGGAACTGGCGCGCGCCTATTTCTACGCCGGCGACGACGTGCGCTCGCGCGAGGAATTCGAAGCCGTCGCCCGCAGCAAACCGCCGGCCGACGTCCAGGCCGGCATCGACCGCTATCTCGCCGCGCTGGCGGTGCGCGAAGCGCGCTACCGCGGCCGCAGGCTGGCGTTCGTCGAGGTCGGCGGCGGCTACGACAGCAACGCCAACGCCGGTGTCGCGCAGGCCGAAATCGGGTTGCCGGTGCTGGGGCCGGTGACCGTGGCCGATTTCGGCGTCCGCAAGGGCTCCGGCTTCGGCTGGCTCGCGGCGGGAGGCGAAATCCATCATCCCCTCGCGCCCGGCTGGAACGTCGACGGCAGCGTCTACGGCGGCGGCACCTTCTATGCCACCGCGTCCGAATTCGACCTGTCGAACTATGGGGCCGGCGTCGGTGTAAGCCACCGCGCCGATCGGAACGACTACGCGCTTTCCTACGCCCACGGCGAGATCACCCTCGACGGCTCGCGCTACCGCTTCACCGACGGCATCGGCTTCGAATGGCGGCGCCAGGTCTCCGAGCTCTCGTCGTTCGCGCTGGCGCCGCAATACGTGCGCATTGGCTACGCCGGCGACAACGCGCCACGCAATGCGGATCTGACCGCGCTCACCGCCAGCTTCCGGCACGTATGGCTGCGGCACTGGCAACCGATCCTGAACGCGACGATCTTCTACGGCGACGAGCACAACCGGGAGGGTCGCGGCGATCTCGGACGCGGGATCCGCGGCGCCGGGGTCGACCTCACCGTATCGCCGTCGCCGTTCTGGGCGCTGAACGCGAGCTTGAGCTTCGCGCAAAGCGACTACGATGCGCAGACTCCGCTGCTCGAGCTGACCCGGCGCGATCGCAACCTCGGCGCCGGTCTCGACGCGGTCTACCTGATCAACCCTAACCTGAGCATGCGCGCCGAGTACCGGTACGCGCGCAATACCTCGAATATCGAGCTGTACGAATACACGCGCCATCTCGGCGCACTGAAGGTTCGCTATGAGTTCAAATGACAGAGTCGGTGCGCCGCGGCGCGCGCGCATGTGGCGGCTCGCCTTGCTGCTGTGCTGCGCGGTGGCGGCGGATGCCGCGTGGGCCCAAACCGCCGGCAAGATCCTGCTCGCCGTCGGCGACGTTTCCGCCGTCCGTGGGTCCGAGCGGATCCGGCTGGCGGCTGGCGCCGCGGTCAGTGCCGGCGACAACGTTATCACCGGTGCGGACAGCTATGCGCAGATCCGCTTCGGCGACGACGCGCTGGTCGCGCTGAAGCCCGAGTCGGAATTCCGTATCGAGCGCTTCAACTTCGACGGCCGCCAGGACGGCAGCGAGATCGCGGTATTCCGCCTGGTGCGCGGTGGCTTCCGGACCTTGACCGGCCAGATCGGCAAGCTCAATCGCGACCGGTACCAGCTCCTCACCACCCAGGCGACGATAGGCATCCGCGGCACGCACTATGCGGTGCAGGTCTGCGCGCCCGGCCAATGCAGGAATCGCGGCGCCGACGCGCCGCCGGGGATATACGGCGGGGCCTACGAGGGCGGCGTCGTCGTCGCCAACGGATTCGGCAGCGGCGACTTCGGGGCCGACGAATTCTTCTATGTTCCCGACGGCCGGGCGCCGCTGCGCTGGCTGGGACCGCCGGACTTCCTTTCCGACAAGCTCGAAAGCCGTGTGCGGGTCGCCAAATCGGCCCCGACCGAGCTGCGCTTCGCCAAGGTCCCGGAGACCGCGCCGGTGCCGGCGTCGCCGCAGCCGACGTTCTCGTTCATGGCCACCGAGGATCTCGGCTCCGATCTGATCGCCACGGGCACGACGATCGCCGTCGGCTCCGACCGCTACACGCTCGAGCTCGACTCGACGGCGAATCCGGCGCTGCAGCTCGGCATCGTCGCCGGCGCGTTGCGTTCGTTTCACAACGATGCCCTCACCGCCGACGTGGGCCCGGCCTCGATCGTCGATGTCGGCAGCGACGGGCCGTCGTCGCGCCAGGCCGCGGGGAGCGGCTTCAACTGGGGGCGCTGGTCGGGCCCCGGGTCGACGATCACGCAGGTGCTGGGCGATCAGATCGTCCACAACGACGGCGGCGATCTGCATTACATCTACGGCAATACCGCGAGCGCGCTGCCCGCCTCCGGCATGGTTTCCTATGCCGCGATCGGCGGAACGCGCCCCACCGATTCGGGCACCGGCGCGGTCGGGACGCTCGTTTCCGGGGGCACGATCAACGTCAACTTCACGACGGCGCAACTGGCGCTCTCGGGCCTCGTCGTGGGCTTCAGCGACGCGAGCTACACGATGGGCGGCAGCGCCGGCATCGTTGGTGGCCGGTTCTCGACCGGAGGCATCGGCGGCGCGACGACCGGTTGCGCCGGCGGCGGCTGCCAGCCGCTGGTCGCCGGAAATTTCACCGGCTTTTTCGCCGGACCCGGCGGCGCCGGCATCGGCATGGACTACTACTTCAACACGCGCAACGGCGGCGTCATCGAAGGCGTCGCCGGTTACCGCAAGTGCACCGCCAGCGGCTGCTGACGGCGCGTGCCGGCGCAAGGTTCGACCGGCGCTATTTGGTCGCGAAGTTGGTCGCGCCGTCCCAATCCGCCGGCGGCGGCGACGCCGCGTAGCCGGCGCTGCGCGCCGCGAAATACGCGTAGAGCGGCGTCGCCGGATGGGCGGCGGCAAGCGCGCCGAAACCGGCGCCCGCATCGGCGAAGCAGCGATCGCGGTATTGCCTGAGCGCCCGGTCCCACGCGTCGATTTCGCCGGCCGCGCCGGCATCGGCCGCGTCGGGCAGCGGCTCGTAGATCGTGACCGGGTTCGCCCGGCCCTTGACGCGCACGCGGTCGAGCTCGCGGCAGCGGAGGCCGACGATCGCCTGGCGCGTGTCCTCGCCGAGGATCACGCCGACGCCGTACTCCCTGGTCAAGCCCTCGAGGCGCGAGGCCAAGTTGACCGCGTCGCCCAGCACCGTATAGGCCTTGCGGAACTCCGAGCCCATGTCGCCGACGTTCATTGCGCCGCTGTTGATGCCGACGCCGATGCCGAGCTCGGGCCAGCCGCGTTTGCGGAATTCCTCGGCCAGCGTCGCCATGCGCCGCTGCATCGCCAGCGCCGCAAGGACTGCGTCGCGGGCGTGATCGGGGTTGTCGATCGGGGCGCCCCAGAAGGCCATGATCGAATCGCCCACGTACTTGTCGACGGTCCCGTGCGCATCGTGGATTATTTCGGTCATCGGCGTCAGGTAGGCATTAAGCATCGCCGACAATTCCCGCGGTGACAGGGTTTCCGACAGCGCGGTGAATTCGCGCACGTCGCAGAACAGCACGGTCATCGTGCGGCTCTCGCCGACCATGCTGTACCGCTCCCCGCTCTCGACCATCTGCGCGACGCGCTCGCGCGGCACGTACTCGCCGAACATCGCCGACACGCGACGGATCTTGCGCTCTTCGCGCACGAAACCCGCCAGCATGTTCCAGGCGAACAGCACCGCCAGCATCAGCAGCGTCGCGGCCAGCGGGATCACCTCGTTCTGCTTGATCCACAGCAGCAGATTCCCGGCAATCACCAGTCCCATTACCGCAATGACGCCGAAGGCATTGAGCACCGCGTCGCGGACCGGGATGGCGAAGATCGCGAGCAAGCCCGCCAGCAGCATGACCAGCGCCTCGATCGCGTCGGCGTTGGCCGGGACCGACTTGATCTCCTGGTTCAGCATGCCGGCGATGAGGTTGGCGTGAATCTCGACGCCGGGAAAATCGGCGGCGAGCGGCGTCGGACGAAGGTCCTGCAGCCCCTTCGCCGTCGTTCCGACCAGCGCGATCGCCCCGGCGAAATCCACGGGAGCCTCGCCGGCGAGGACGTCGGCGGCCGAATAGTAGCGGAAGGTTTTGGGTTGTCCGCGAAACGGGATCAGGACGGTTCCATCCGCTGCCGTCGGCAGCGTCAGGCCGCCGACGTCCAAGGCGTACAGGGCGTCGTCGGGGCCGAATTGCGGCGTGACATGCTTCGCTTCGAGCACGACCCGCGCGATCGCCAGCGACAGCGCCGGGTAGTACGCGTTGCGAAAGAGCTCGACCATCGGGACCCTGCGTACGACGTTGTCGGCGTCGAAGGACGGATCGACGTGGCCGCTGCCGGCCGCGGCCTGCTGCAACTCGCCGATGGCGGCGGTATAGCCGACGGCGGGCAGGATGGGGATGCGGTCGCGGCCGAGATCCTGCGCCGCGAAAACCGGTGGCGGCAAAGCGCCGACCTGCTGCGCTTCGTTGGTGAAGCCGAAGCCGAGCACGACCGGCTTGCCGCGAATGGCCTCGGCGAAGCGAGCGTCGAAGTCGAGCTCCGGCCGCAACCTCGCGAGGGCCTCGGCGTAGCGCCGGTCATCCTCGAGGTCGCGGCGCGCCAGCCGCTCGAGCACGTCGATGCCGGACGATCGGTCCGGTTCGGCAAAGACGACGTCGAACCCCACCGCCCGCACCCGGTAGCGCTCGAACAGTTGCGTCGTCAACCGGGCAAGCTTGTCGCGCGACCACGGCCAGCGTCCTTCGCGCTGCAGGCTGGGCTCGTTGATGTCGATGATGACAATCTGCGGGTCGCCGCGATTCGGCAGCGTGAGCTTGAGACGCGTGTCGTAGGCGATGGCCTCGAGCTTGGCAAGGAGACTCGTCTTACCGACCTGGGTCAGGGGGTGCAACAGGAAGACAGCGATGATCAGCAGTCCGACCAGCCAGCGCGGCGCGCCGGTCAGCCATGCGGCAAGCGCGCCGGGGGCGAGACGCACGGCCCGGCGTGCAGTCTACGGCTGCGAGCGCCGGCGCAGCGCCGCCAGACCCAGCGCC
Organism: Casimicrobiaceae bacterium; assembly: GCA_050742615.1. Taxonomy (GTDB): domain Bacteria; phylum Pseudomonadota; class Gammaproteobacteria; order Burkholderiales; family Casimicrobiaceae; genus PALSA-1003. Next base: position 9,191 of record JBOIGD010000276.1, read on the forward strand.
GCGACGCCCGCGCAAAGGAGCGCCAGGGCGCGCGACGAGAGAGCGGGTATCGCGCTCGCGAGCGGTGCCTGCGCGATGATCACCCGGGCGTCGGGCGAGGCCGCGGGCGAAAACCTGCCGTCGCCCCGGTATTCGGCACGAAGCGACAGCACGCCGGTGCCCGGCGCCGTGACCTGGAATTGCGCCGCGCCGGTGGAGTCGAGCGTCTTCGCGGTGAGCACATTCGCATCGGCATACAGCCGCACTTCACCGGTCGGAATCGCCTCCGGCGCAGCCGACCGGACCGCGACGCCGACGCTCATCGCAGCGCCCGACTGCGCCCGCGCCGGCGCATCCAGCGCGACCTGCGGCGGGGGCAGCAGCACGCCTTTGATCACCAGCTCGCTCACAGGGCCGGCGCTCGCGGCGTCGTGCGAAGCGTCGCCTGGGTAAAACGCGGACAGCGCAAAGGTGTCGATCGTGAGTCCGGTCAGCACGAACTGCGCGCGGCCGCTCGCATCGAGCGCGGCGGACAACGGCGCGACGATCCTGTCCGCCGGGGTTGCGGGCGGCACCGTATCGAACGGCGGGCCGCAGAACGCGCCGCTCGGTCGCACGCACAGTTGCACCGCGCCTTGCGGAGTCGCGGGGCCCGACGCGAATACCGTCGCCATGACCGGCTGACCGAAGACCGCGACATCCGGCAGCGCGACCAGCGACAGCGCGGTCGCTGCGCGACCGACGGTCAACGTCAGCGTCCGGACCACCGGAGCGCCGCAGCCGTTGTCCACGGTGACGGTGACGATGGACGCTCCCGCCGCGCCCGGCGTTCCGTGGATGCCGCCCGACGCCGCGTCGAACGCCAGACCGGCCGGCAATCCCGCGACCGTCAGCGTCGGCGCCGGACGGCCCGACGCGGTGATGTGGAACGCGTACGGAATGCCGGATGTCGCGGGAGGCAGCGCACCGTCGACAATCGAAGCTGCCGAGCAGCGCTGCCCGCGATCGACGATGAGGGTGAACGCCCTGCGTGCCGTGGTCACCGAACGGGGAAAGGTGTCGACTGCGACGATTTCGCAGTCGTATGTGGCAGGAGGCGCGAGCGCAGTGCCCGACAGTCGGCCGGTGTTCGCGTCGAGCACGATGCCGGAGGCGGCCAAGCAGTCGGCGGGATTGAGCGACCACTGCAGCGGATACTTCGGCAAATGACTGCCGACCGGAATGAATCGGCCCTCGAACGGGTGGCCAATCTCGGCCAGCAGCGCGGCCTGGGACAGGATCCCGCGGATCGCATGCGCCTGCGGCGCGTGCGCCAGCGTCAGCGCCGCGAGCAGAACCGGCATCAAGCTCGTTGCGCTTCGGACAAGGCGCGGTGCGAATCCTAGCGACCCAGGCATCGATGGCCCCTGCCGGAACGGCGGTTTGGACGACGGTCGGCCGCAACCTTAGCACATCTGCCGCACCGCCGTCGCAACGGGGGCGCGGTGACGCCGGGGCTATAATCGGGCTTCTTCATCCCGCTGCGCGAATCCGATGCTGGAGTCGAGAGAGCTATCCGCGCAGCGCGGCGCCGCGACGCTGTTCTCCGGCGTCGATTTCAAACTGCTGCCCGGCGACGCGCTGCTCGTCACCGGAGCCAACGGCAGCGGCAAGACGACGCTGCTGAAGATCGCGGCTGGCCTCTCGCAGGCAATGCGCGGGACGCTTTCGTGGCGCGGCGCGCCGGTCGCGCCCGGTGATGCCGGCTTGCGTGCCGCGGTGCTCTACATCGGGCACGCCGCGGCGCTGAAGGACGAGTTGAGCGCGGAAGAGAACCTCGCATCGCTCGCGAGCCTGCACGGCGGCGGCGCGTCACCCGACGCGGTCCGCGCCGCGCTCGCCGCGTGGTCGCTCGATCGGCAGCGTGCCTTGCCGGCGCGGGCGTTGTCCCTGGGCCAGCGGCGGCGCGTCGGCCTGGCGCGGCTCGAGCTCGCGCAGCGGCCGCTCTGGGTGCTCGACGAGCCCGCGGCCGCGCTCGATGCCGCCGGTATCGCGCTGCTGCGCGAAATCCTCGGCGCGCACCTGGCGCATGGCGGCATGGCGATCGTCGCGACGCACCAGGACCTGGCGCTCCCGGGGCCCAGGGTGCGCAGCCTGTCGCTACCATGACGGCGGCGACGACACCGGAGCGCGAGCCGGGTGCTCCCGCCGCATGGCGCGGGCTCGCCTGGGCGCTGCGGCGCGACGCGCGGCTTGCGCTGCGCTCGAAGGCGGAACTCGGCGTGCAGCTCACGTTCTATGTGCTCGTGGTCATGCTGGTGCCGCTGGGCGTCGGACCCGACGCGGCGCTGTTGCGCGCGCTCGGCCCCGGCGTGCTGTGGATCGCGGCGCTGCTGGCCGCACTGCTCGCGCTGCCGCGGCTGTTTGCGCTGGATTTCGCCGACGGTACGCTGGAGCAGATGGTGCTCTCGCCATCTCCGCTGCCGGCGCTGATCTCCGGTAAAATAGCGGCACACTGGCTCGCCACCGGCCTGCCGCTGGTCGTCGTGTCGCCGCTGCTGGGCCTGCAATTCGGCCTCGGCCGCGACGAGCTCTTCGTGCTGGCGCTCGGCCTCCTGCTGGGGACGCCGACGCTGTCGCTGCTGGGCGGCGTCGGCGCCGCGCTGACGCTGGGCTTGAAGAGCGGCGCGCTGCTCTCGCTCCTGGTGTTGCCGCTCTACGTCCCCATCCTGATTTTCGGCGCCGGCGCGGTCGATGCGTGGCGCGCGGGCCTCGGTGCGGCGGGGGAGCTGTCGATGCTGGCGGCGGCACTGCTCGCGGCGCTGGTCGGCGCGCCGCTCGCCGCCGCCGCGGCGGTGCGCATTGCGGTCGATTGATCGAGAGGAAGGTGCTTGAACTGGTTCCGTTTCGCATCGCCCGCGTCGTTCTTTCCGCTGGCGGGCCGGCTCGCGCCATGGTTTGCCGCGGCCGCGGCCGTTTTCGCCGCGACCGGGCTGTATCTCGGGCTGATCGTCGCGCCGACCGATGCGCAGCAGGGCGATGCCTACCGGATCATCTTCGTGCACGTGCCCGCAGCGTGGATGTCGATGTTCGTCTACCTGGTGATGGCTTTCTGGTGCGCGGTGTCGCTGACGTTCAAGGCCCGGCTGGCCGCGATGATGGCGCAGGCGCTCGCGCCGACCGGCGCGCTGTTCACCGCGCTCGCGCTCGTCACCGGAGCGCTGTGGGGCAAGCCGACCTGGGGCACGTATTGGGCCTGGGATGCGCGGATGACTTCCGAGCTCATCCTGCTGTTTCTCTATTTCGGCTACATGGCGTTGCGCAACGCCATCGACGAGCCGCGTCGGGCCGATCGCGCCAGCGCCGTCCTGGCGCTGGTAGGCGCCGTCAACGTCCCGATCATCTATTTCTCGGTCAGCTGGTGGAACACGCTGCATCAGGGCGCGAGCGTCAGCCTGACTTCGGCGCCGACGATGGCCGCGGTCATGCTCGAAGGCATGCTCCTGATGACGCTGGCCGCGTGGTGCTATTCGATCGCGGTCGCATTGGCCCGCGTGCGCGCCATCATCCTCGAACGCGAAAAAGGCGCCTCATGGCTGGGCGGCATCGCGCTGGCCGCGAAAGGCGCGCAGTGAGCGTCGGCGAATTCCTGGCGATGGGCGGCTACGGATTCTATGTCTGGGGGTCGTACGCGGCCTGTGCGATCCTCATCGCCGCCGAAGTCGTCGCGGTGCGGGCGAGGCTCGCCGCGGCACGGCGCGCCGCCGGCGACGGGGCAAGCGCTCGATGAAGCCCCGAACGCGCCGGCTCGGCTGGATCGCGGCCGGCCTCGGCTTGCTCGGTATCGCGACCGCGCTGGTGCTCAATGCCTTCCAGTCGAACCTCGTCTTCTTTTTCACCCCGTCGCAGGTCGCCGCCAACGAAGCGCCGCACGGCCGCGCGTTTCGCGTCGGCGGCATGGTGGAAGCCGGCAGCCTCACCCGCGATCGCGACAGCCTTACGGTGCACTTCCTGGTGACCGATACGGCGCGCACGATCCCGGTCACCTACACGGGGCTGCTGCCCGATCTGTTCAAGGAAGGCAAGGGTGTGGTCGCGCAGGGAACGCTTGCCGCCGACGGCACGTTCCGCGCGACCGAGGTGCTCGCCAAGCACGATGCGAACTACATGCCGCCGCAGGCGCAGGCGGCGATCGACCAGGCGAAAAAGGGCATGACGATGCCGAGCCTCCACGAGCGGAGCGCCGCCCGATGATCCCCGAGATCGGCAACTTCGCGCTGATCGTCGCGCTGCTGGTCGCCATCGTGCAAGGGACGCTGCCGATGCTCGGCGCGGCGCTCGACCGCCCGCGCCTGATGGCGCTGGCGCGCCCCGCGGCGCGCGCGCAATTCCTGCTGGTCGCGACCGCGTTCGCCTGCCTGGCGTGGTCGTTTGTCGTCAACGATTTCTCGGTGCAGAACGTCGCCGCCAATTCCAACTCGGAGCTGCCGCTCCACTACCGCATCGCCGCGACCTGGGGCTCGCACGAGGGGTCGCTGCTGCTCTGGACGCTGATGCTCGGCGGCTGGAGCTTCGCGGTGTCGATTTTCTCGCGCAACCTTCCCCGGGCCCTGGCAGCGCGCGTCCTGGCGGTGATGGGTCTGGTCAGCGTCGGCTTCCTGCTGTTCCTGCTGTTCACGTCGAACCCTTTCGCGCGCCTGGTTCCGCCGGCGCCCGAGGGGCGCGACCTGAATCCGCTGCTGCAGGATCCGGGCATGGTTTTCCATCCGCCGCTGCTCTACATGGGTTACGTCGGGTTCTCGGTCGCGTTCTCGTTCGCGCTGGCGGCGCTGATCGGAGGCCGGCTGGACGCGAGCTGGGCGCGCTGGTCGCGGCCGTGGACGACCGTCGCCTGGGCCTTTCTCACCACGGGCATCGCGCTGGGCAGCGGCTGGGCCTACTACACGCTGGGCTGGGGCGGCTGGTGGTTCTGGGACCCGGTCGAGAACGCCTCGTTCATGCCTTGGCTCACCGGCACGGCGCTGATCCATTCGCTGGCGGTGACCGAAAAGCGCGGCGCGTTCCGGAGCTGGACGGTGCTGCTGGCGATCCTCGCCTTTTCGCTGTCGCTGCTGGGCACGTTCCTGGTCCGTTCGGGCGTGCTGACCTCGGTGCACGCCTTCGCCACCGACCCCGCGCGCGGCGTGTTCATCCTCGCGTTTCTCGCGATCGTCATCGGCGGCTCGCTCGCGCTTTTCGCGTGGCGCGCCGGCGCCGTCGGGCTGGGTGGGTCGTTCGCGCTGGTGTCGCGCGAATCGATGCTGCTGGGTAACAACATCGTGCTGGTGGTCGCGATGGCGAGCGTGCTGCTCGGGACGCTGTACCCGCTGTTTCTCGATGCGCTGAACCTGGGCAAGATTTCGGTCGGGCCCCCTTACTTCGATGCGGTGTTCTATCCGCTGATGGCCCCTGCCGTTTTCCTGATGGGCATCGGCCCGATCGCGCGCTGGAACCGCGCTCCGGTGCCCGAGCTGGCGGCGCGGCTCAAGTGGGCACTGGCGGTCGCGCTGGTCAGCGCGCTGCTGCTGCCGCTGCTGCTCGGCCGCTGGTCGCCGCTCGTTGCACTGGGCCTGTTTCTGGCGCTATGGCTGTTCGCGTCCACGGCGGTCAATGTTTGGCAGCGCGTCCGCGGCTCGCCGCGTGCCGGGTTGTTCGGCAGGCTCGCGGCCAATCCGCCGGCGTACTACGGCATGCTGCTGGCCCATGTGGGCGTCGGCGTCTTCATCGTCGGCGTCACGCTGGTCAAGGGCTATGAGATCGAGCGCGACGTGCGGCTGGACGTCGGCCAGAGCGTCGCCGTCGGCGGCTATGACTTCACGTTCCTCGGCGTTACGCCGGCGCCGGGCCCGAATTACCGCGCACTGGTCGGCGCCGTCGAAGTCCGGCGCGAGGGTCGATTGCTCGAGACGCTCAGGCCGGAGAAGCGCGTCTACAACGCCTCGGGCCAGTCGATGACCATCGCGGCGATCGACACGAGGCTCGGCGGCGATCGCTATGTCTCGCTCGGCGAGCCGGTCGAAGGCGGCGCGGACGCCGCGGCCGGGGCCTGGGGCGTGCGCATCTACCTGAAGCCCTTCGTCGACTGGATCTGGCTGGGCGCGTTCGTGATGGCGCTCGGCGGATTCGTCGCCGTGTCCGATCGTCGCTACCGGCTCGCCGCCAGGCGCAGGATCGGCGTGCTGATGGGCGCCGCCGCGGCTGACTGAACAGGCGTTGCGATGAAGACCCTGCGCTGGTCGCTGCCGCTGGCGATTTTCCTGGTGCTGCTTGCGTTTCTCTGGCTCGGGCTGGGCCGCGATCCGCGCGAAGTACCCTCGCCGCTCGTCGGCAAGTCCGCGCCGGCATTCCGCCTGGCGCAGCTGCACGACCCCGGCAGCACGCTCGCGGCCGGCGACCTCATAGGCAAGGTGTGGCTGCTCAACGTCTGGGCGTCCTGGTGCGTGTCGTGCCGCGTCGAGCACCCGCTGCTGCTGCAGCTCGCCAAGGCCAACGTGGTGCCGGTCTACGGCCTCGACTACAAGGACAAGTCCGCCGACGCGCTGGCCTGGCTCGCCGAGCACGGCGACCCGTACACCGCGTCGATCGTCGATGGCGACGGCAGGGTGGGGATCGACTATGGCGTCTACGGCGTGCCGGAGACCTTCCTGATCGACAAGGCCGGCGTCATCCGTTACAAGCAGATCGGCCCGCTGACGGTGGAATCGCTGCAGCAGAAGATTCTTCCCCTGGCCCGGCAGTTGCAGCAATGAAGCCTCGCCTGCTGCTGGCGATGCATCTGGTGGCGTGGCCGCTCCTCGCCTGCGCCGCGGGCGCGGACGTGGGCACCTCGTCCGCCGCCGCGCTCGATGCGCGGCTCAAGGCGCTCGAGTCCGAGCTGCGCTGCCTGGTCTGCCAGAACCAGACGCTCGCCGATTCGAACGCCGATCTCGCCGCCGATCTGCGGCGCGAGGTGCGCGAGCTCGCGGTGGCGGGAAGAAACGACGACCAGATACGGCGTTATCTGGTCGACCGCTATGGCGACTTCGTGCTCTACGACCCGCCGTTGAAGCGCACGACCTGGCTGCTGTGGTTCGGGCCGTTCGCGCTGCTCGCCGCCGGCGGCCTGGCATGGTGGCGGATCCTGCGCCGGCGGCAGCGCGCCGCGGCGCTCGCCATGCCGGCCGATGCCGCCGCCGTGGCGCGGGCGCGCGCGCTGCTCGACGACAATCCGCCTTCGTCGGCGGAATAAGCGGCGCCGGAGGACCCGGGTATTGGCCGCTGGCAGGCTTGCGCCTACAGGCTCGCGCCGCAGTGCCAGCACAGTTCGAAGTTCGCCGGATTTTCCTCGTGGCACGACGGACAGAAGACGCTGCCCGACTTCAGCCGCTCGCGCGCGAGCGCCGCCAGCACCTCCTCGGCTCGCGGTCGATCGCGCTCGTTCTCCAGCCAGACCTGCGGTTGAGCGACGTCGGGCGGCACTTCGCCGACGATGCTGGACACGTGCTCGTTGAAGACGTGCGCGCCGATGCCGGCATGCTGCAGGCGATGCAGCACCAGGTACGCATCGAGCCGGTTCAGCCCGGTGTAGATGCGTTTCATCGGCGGGGCTGCGCTGCTCGGGAAACCGCTCGGTTCGAGCCCGGCATCGCGATTCACTCGCCGGGTCGCTGCAGCTGCCAGCGCCAGGCATCGGCGCAGATCGTGTCCAGGCCGTGGCGCGCTCGCATGCCGAGCACGGCCGCGGCGCGCGAGGGATCGGCGTAATAGGCGGCCGTGTCGCCGGGCCGGCGCGGCGCGTCCCGCTGCGGTATCGGCCGGCCGCAAGCCCGCTCGAACGCCGCGATCACTTCGAGCACCGAGTGGCCGCTTCCGGTCCCGAGGTTGAGCGCGATCAGGCCCGGTGCGGAAGCCAGATACGCGAGCGCGGCGACGTGGTATTCGGCGAGGTCCATCACGTGGATGTAGTCGCGCACGCCGGTGCCGTCCGGCGTCGGCCAGTCGTGGCCGTAAACCGAGATCTCCGCGCGCTTGCCGGCCGCGACATCGGCCAGCAGCGGCACCAGGTTGTTCGGCACCTCGGATGGCGCTTCGCCGATCGCCGCGCTCGGGTGCGCGCCGGCGGGATTGAAGTAGCGCAGCAGCGCGATCCGCCATGAACGCTCGGCGGCGGCCAGATCCTCGAGCAACTGCTCGATGATGCGCTTGGTCCGTCCGTAAACGCTTTGCGGCCGGAGCGGCGCGTCTTCGGTCACCGGATTCCTCTCGGGCTGCCCGTAGACGGCCGCCGACGAGCTGAACACCAGCCGCTTGACGTCGGCGGCCGCCATTGCCTCGACCAGTGCGATCGTTCCGGCTACGTTGTTGTCGTAGTACCGGCCCGGCTGCGCCTCGCTCTCGCCGACCGCCTTGAGCCCCGCGCAATGCACGACGGCCGTGACCGCATGCTCGGCGAACAGGTGTGCCAGCGCCGCCCGGTCGCGCACGTCGGCCTCGACACAGGGTATCGGCCGGCAGGTGATGCGGCTGAGGCGCGGAACGACCGCCGGTGAGCTGTTGCAGAAGTTGTCGATGACCACCGGCTTGTGACCGACGCGCGCGAGCTCGACGACGATGTGCGAGCCGATGTAGCCCGCGCCGCCGGTGACGAGGACGGTGTCTCCCATCGTGCGATCTTACTTGACGGGCGCGGTGGGCGCGAAAAAAACCGGGCTGGAGCGCCCGGCTGCTCGTGCAACGATTCCTTACGCGGCCTTGGCGACCGCGGACTTGGACGCTGCGGCTTTCGATGCGGCGGCTTTGGACTTCGCGACCTTGGCCGCACCCGCCTTGGTCTCGGCCGCGTCTTCGCCGCCGGCCTCCCTGGCGCGGTCGACGAGCTCGACCAGCGCCATCGGCGCATTGTCGCCTTGGCGGAATCCGAACTTGAGGATGCGCAGGTAGCCGCCGGGGCGCTTGGCGAAACGCGGCCCGAGCTCGTCGAACAGCTTGCTCACGACATCGCGGTCGCGCAGGCGATTGAACGCGAGCCGGCGATTGGCCACCGTAGGAGTCTTGCCCAGAGTGATCAGCGGCTCGGCGACGCTGCGCAATTCCTTCGCCTTCGGCAAGGTCGTCTTGATGACTTCATGCGTCAGCAGCGAGTTCGTCATGTTCCGCAACATCGCGAGGCGATGGCTGCTGGTGCGATTGAGCTTACGCAGCCCGTGTCGGTGGCGCATGATGGTTATCCCTTACGGCCGGTCGAGGTTCGCCGGCGGCCAGTTCTCGAGTTTCATTCCCAGCGACAGGCCGCGCGAGGCCAGCACTTCCTTGATTTCGTTCAGCGACTTCCGGCCCAGGTTCGGCGTCTTCAGGAGCTCCGTTTCCGTGCGCTGGATAAGGTCGCCGATGTAATAGATGTTCTCGGCCTTCAGGCAGTTGGCCGAGCGCACCGTCAGCTCGAGGTCGTCGACCGGGCGCAGCAGGATCGGATCGACCTGCGGCATCGAACGCTGCTCGGTGGGCGCTTCGGTGCCCTTCAGATCGGCGAACACCCCGAGCTGCTCGACCAGGATGCTCGCCGCGTAGCGTATCGCCTGTTCCGGCTCGATGACGCCGTTGGTCTCGATGTCCATCACCAGCTTGTCCAGGTCGGTGCGCTGCTCGACCCGTGCGCTCTCCACCGCGTAGCTGACGCGGCGAACCGGCGAGAACGAGGCGTCGAGCAGGATGTTGCCGATGCTGCGGCCGCCGTCGGGCTTGATGCGCACGGTTGCAGGCTGGTAGCCGCGTCCCTTCTCGACCTTGATCTCCATCTCGATCTTGCCGCCCGCGGTCAGATGCGCGATCAGGTGGTCCGGGTTGATGATCTCGACGTCGTGGTTGGGCTCGATGTCCGCCGCGGTCACCGGGCCTTCCCCGGTCTTGGCGAGCTTGAGCGTCACGTGATCTCGATTGTGCAGCTTGAGCACGACGCCCTTGAGGTTCAGCAGGACGTCGACGACGTCCTCCTGGACGCCGTCCAGCGCCGAGTACTCGTGCAACACGCCAGTGATCTTGACCTCGGTCGGCGCGTAGCCAGGCATCGACGACAGCAGCAC
>JBOIGD010000277.1:0-6018 GCA_050742615.1 Casimicrobiaceae bacterium
TCCGAGTACTTAGCTGAATTCAACAATGAACTCTTACTCCTTGCCTAGCTTTCTATCCCTCGCTGTCAAATGTATGCCTGGCGCGCGATCGTGATCTCGACAACGCGCATCCTGACCTACCTATTGTTGAACCAGGCCATGCGCGTGGCCGGTCCGCCGTTCATCAATACCTGCATCATGGTCGTGAAGGGGACCTCGCTCGTGTCGATCATCGGGTTAGCCGATCTGACCTACGTCGGCAAGGCGATCGTGGAGCGAACGCTCGCCCCCTTCGAGATTTTCGGCGCCGTCGCGTTCATGTACCTCGTGCTGTGCTTCCTGCTGTCGCGCCTGGGCAAGCGGCTTGAAAGACGATTGAGCTATGTCAACTGACGTCGCCGCCGCTGCGGGTACCGCCGAAATCGCGATCCGCAAGGTCTCGAAATGGTTCGGGGAGCACAAGGTTCTCAACGGCATCTCGACCGACGTGAAGAAGGGCGAGGCGGTGGTCGTGATCGGGCCGAGCGGCTCGGGCAAGACGACGCTGCTGCGCTGCGTGAACCTGCTGGAGGACTTCCAGGAAGGCGAGATCATGATTGGCGGGCAGGCGATGGGCTACACGATCGGCGCCGCCGGCCGCCGGATTCGCCGCACCGAGCGCGAAATCGCGGCGATGCGTGCGCAGGTGGGCATGGTGTTCCAGAGCTTCAACCTGTTTCCCCACATGAGCGTCCTCAGGAACGTTGCGCTCGGCCCCGTCCGCGCATTGGGTGCGCTGCGGAAGGACGCGGAGGAACTCGCGAGGACGCTGCTGGCGCGGGTCGGTCTCGCGGACAAGGCGGACGCGATGCCCAATCAATTGTCCGGCGGACAGCAGCAACGAGTCGCCATCGCCCGGGCACTGGCGATGCGTCCCAAGGCCATCCTGTTCGACGAAGTGACCTCCGCTCTGGACCCCGAGCTCGTCGGAGAAGTGCTCGACGTCATGCGCCGCCTGGTCGAGGACGGCATGACGATGATGATCGTGACGCACGAAATGTCGTTCGCGCGGGCCTTCGCGCATCGCGTCATCTTCATGGCGGATGGCGAGATCCTGGAACAGGGTAATCCGGCCCGCCTGTTCGAGCATCCGGAATCCTCGCGCCTCGAGGCGTTTCTCAAGCGCTTCAAGCAGGGCTACCAATTGTGACGCGCGACAGCGAAGACACGTGCCGAAATGACATCCCGATGATCGAGGAGCGGAAGCGAGAATGAGAGAGCAGGCAACGAAGACAACGCAGAAGCGATCGCCGGCGACCGGATTCGGCCCGTTGCAGGGGCTGCGCGTGATCGACGCGGGGAACATGATCGCCGGACCGCTGGCGGCCACGCAACTGGCCGATTTCGGCGCCGATGTAATCAAGGTCGAGCTGCCGGAAGGCGGCGATTCGATGCGGCACTGGACGCCCATGAAGGAAGGCCGGTCGCTATGGTGGAAGGTCATCGGCCGCAACAAGAAGCTGATCACACTGACGCTGTCCCGGGCCGAGGGCCAGGAGATCTTTCGCGATCTGGTGCGCGACGCGGACATCATCATCGAGAACTACCGCCCGGGCACGTTCGAGCGCTGGGGACTCGGTTACGCGGCGCTCTCGCAGATCAACCCGCGCCTGGTGCTCGTCCGCGTGTCGGGATTCGGGCAGACGGGGCCGTATGCGAAGCGCGGCGGCTACGGCACGGTGGCCGAGGCGTTTTCCGGCATCCCGTCGTTCACCGGATTTCCCGACCGGCCACCGACGCTGCCCGGCTTCCCGATGGCCGATTCGGTGGCGGCGACGTTCGCCGCGATGTCGGCGATGTTTGCCGTCTACAACCGCGATCACAACGGCGGCAAGGGACAGGAAATCGATGTAAGCCTCTACGAGCCGCTGTTTCGACTGGTGGAGGCGCAGGTGATCGGCTACGACCAATTGGGGATCGTCAAGACGCGACAGGGCAATCGCCTGTCGGAGGACTCGCCGCGCAACACCTATCGAACCCGCGACGATCGCTGGATCGGGGTTTCGGCCAGCTCGCGGCGGACGTTCGAGCGCCTCGCGATGGCGATGGACATGCCGGAGCTGCTGACGGATCCCCGTTTCGCCGACAACGCCGCGCGCTGCGCGAACGACGTCGAGCTGGACGCGCTGCTCGCGGCGTGGTTCGCCAAGCGCGATTGCGACGCGGTGATGGAATTGTTCGAGAGCCGTGACGTCGTCGCCGGACCGGTCCTGGACATCCGGGACATCGTCAGCGATCCGCATTACCTGGCGCGGCAGGACATCGTCGCGGTCGACGACGACGATTTCGGATCGGTGCGGATGCAGGGGGTCGTGCCGAAGTTCAGCGACACGCCGGGCGCGGTGCGGCATGCCGGGCGCGCGCTGGGTGCGGACAACCGGGCCGTTTACGTGGAATCGATGGGCATGTCCGAGGCGAAGTTCGCGGACCTGAAGGCAAGCGGGGTGATCTAAAGATGAGCGCACTTTTCGATGGAGTGCGCATCGTCGGCTCCGGTCAGACGGTCTACGCCAAGCGATCGCCCGACGGCGTGCAGAAGCTGCTTTACGACGCCGGGTCAGCTGCGCTCAGGGATGCCGGGCTTTGGTGGGACCGCGTCGACGGCCTCGCCATAACGTCGTTCATGCTGCCACCTGACAATGCGGCCACCGTCGCCGAGCACTTCGGCGTCGAAGCTCGGTTTCTGTTCCAGGGCCTGTACGGCGGAGCGTCCGGCGTCATCGGGATGACGCATGCGGCGCGCGCTATCCGCGACGGCGCGTGCGAGGTCGTCGTGTGCGCGGCGGCGGACGCATTCGATGTCGCTTCGCACAACGAGACGCTCGACCGCTTCAACGGTTCGGTCAGCAACTACATGTCGCCGCAGGGTTTCGGCGGGGCGAACGGGATGTTCGCGCTCCATACGCGCCTGTACATGGAGCGCTACGGCGCGACACGCGAGGATTTCGGGCGGTTCTGCATCGCGCTTCGTGCAAATGCGCTGCGCAATCCCAATGCTCTGTTCAAGGAGCCGCTGACGATGGATGGCTATCTGAATGCGCGGCGCGTCGCCGACCCGCTCCGCCTGTACGACTGCGTCCTGCCATGCGTCGGCGGAGATGCCATCGTTCTCGTATCGGAAAAGGTCGCGCGCACGCTCCCCGGCCCCGGCCTGCGCATCCTCGCTTCGGAGGAGCTGCACAACTTCCCCGCAAACGACGTGTACGCGCTGCCGGGTAGTTGGGAGGGCTTTGCCGAGCGGTTGTACAGCCGCGCCGGCTGCGGGCCGCGCGACCTGCATTTCGCCCAGTTGTATGACGACTATCCGGTCATGTGCTTCGCGCAGCTCGAGGGACTGGGGATCTGCTCCGTCGGAACGGCGCATCGGTACGCCAGGGACACCGACATCACGGTCGACGGGACCTTCCCGGTCAATACCGGCGGGGGTCAGCTTTCCGCCGGCCAGGCGGGTGCCGCGGGCGGCATGATCGGTGTCGTCGAAGGCGTCGCGCAGCTGCTGGGACGGGCGGGGAAGCGGCAGGTCGACTGCGAGCGCGGCATCGTGTCGGGCTACGGAATGATTGCCTATGGGCGGGGCCTGTCGTCCAGCGCCGCAATCCTCGAACGCGTTCAGTAGGGTCCGATGGCCATCAACAAGCCGCAACCGCGCATCACCGTTCTCAGCAAGCCGTACTGGGACGGCATCGACGCGGGACGCATCGTCCTGCAGCGCTGCCTGAATCACGCCTGCCACCGTGCGATCTTCTACCCGCGGGTCTGCTGCCCCTACTGCCGGCACGCCGAGCTCGCGTGGGAGCAGGCCGCCGGCACGGGTCGCGTGATCGCGCACACCACCGTTTACCGTACGCATCACGATGGATTCAACGACGAGGCGCCGTACGTGTTCGCCGCGGTGGAGCTGACCGAGGGCGCGCTCGTCTATGCGCAGATTCCGGCCGCACCGGTCGATGCACCGTCGCTGGCCGGGCATGCGGTCAAGGCCGATTTCGTGCCGCATGGCCCGGGCCGCCGGATGCTCGTGTTCCGTCTCGACAACGCCTGACTGCCCATCGCATCCAATCATGGACTTCGGGTCCGAGAACACGTCGCCGGTGCATCCGGCGTTCGCGGAAGCTTTCGCATCCGCGAACCAAGGTTATGCCACCAATTTCGAGGCGGAGGCATGGACCGGGCGCGCGTTGCGCGCGTTGCGCGACTTCTTCGAGACCGACGAGCTGTGGGCCTTCACCGTCTCGACCGGCACCGCTGCCAATGCGATCGCACTGGGTGCGATGGTGCCTTCGTACGGTTCGATCCTTTGCCATTGGGACGCGCATATCGTCACGGATGAATGCGGCGCGCCGGAGATGTTCAGCGCGGGCGCCCGGCAGGTTCCGCTGCCCGGCGAGCACGGTCGAATGTCGTTTGACGCGCTGTCCGCGCATTTGCGGGAGGCGCGCGTGGGGGTCGTGCATGCGGTACAGCCGTCCGCACTCAGCCTGACCAATCTCACCGAAGCCGGGACTTCCTACCGGCCGGAGGAGATCGCGGAATTGACGGGCGTCGCACGGAAGGCCGGGCTTGGAACACATCTGGACGGCGCGCGATTCGCGAACGCCGCGGCGTTCCTGAATGCCACACCCGCACAGTTATCCTGGAAGGCCGGCGTCGAAATCGTCACGCTGGGGACGACGAAGAGCGGCTCGTTCGGCGCGGAAACGATCGTCGCATTCACGCCGAAGTACAACACGGGGCTCGCGTTCCTTCGCAAGCGCGGCGGGCACTTCGCGCCGAAGAGCCGTTTCCTGGGCGCGCAGATCGAGGCATACGTCAACAGCGATCTGTGGCTGCACAACGCCCGGCACGCCAACCGGGCGGCGCTGCGAATGGCCACCGGCCTCGCGCGGATCGATGGCGTTGCGCTCGTCCATCCGACCGAAGGCAACGAGGTCTTCGCCTCGATTCCCGCCGCGATGTGCGACGCGCTCGCGAGCGCCGGATGCAAGTTCCAGCGCGACTGGCGCCTGCATCCTCGGCACCATCGATTCGTGACCTCGTGGGCGACGTCCGACGCGGACGTCGACCGGATGCTGGATATCTGCCGCTCGTCGCAGCCGTAACGTGCTCAGTGCGAGATCACGACCCACTTGCCGTCATCGGTATCGGGGTAGGCCCAACCTTGACGGTCCTACTAGCTGGTGGGATAACGTCGCTCCTTTTGTCGAGTTTTTTTACACGATGACGTTCGCATAAGAGAAATACTACTACATTTCATGGAGATGCGGTTGTGGCATACGGTATGCGTACGCCGGCCTCAGCGTTACAAAGTTCAGTAAGACCGTTTTGGCGGTATCGACCGAAACCGGGAGGGTTGCATGATGCGTCGTGGCGGATGTCTGTCCATTATCGCAGTCGTCTGCACAATTATCGCGACCTCGGCGAACGCAAATTTGATCGCGAACGGAGACTTCGCGACCTGTGACTTCACCGGTTGGTCAACGTTCTTAACTGCGAACGGCGACCTTGGGCCTCCGCCACGGCCGGATGTCTCATCTTTTGACGTTACCGGTACTGGCGCCAGTTGTGCCGGTGAATTCCAGGTCGGCCAGGTGACGTTTAACTCGGGAGTGCCTGCGGGCGGTGGTATCCAACAGGACTTCGTCACGCCATTCGGCTCGTTCAACTTTCACATGGACTTTGCGGCGTTCAACCCCGCCGCGACGGAGAACGCGTCGGGTGGCGACTTTTCAGTCTTCATCGACGGCGTAACGGAGGCCAATGCCTCAACAGGGGACATTTTGCCAGGGCAGACGATTCGCGGGTCGTTTGACTTCGTAGTAGACCTGGCAGCTATAAACCACCCACTTCAAGTGCAGATCACGCGGCTGTTCCAGAACACCGCCACTACGCCGTTGGAGTATGTGGATAACATTTCACTAACGCCGGTGGCGACGATACCAGAACCGGCGCCGTGGTCTTTGCTTGCTTTCGCTGTATCCGGATTCGCACTTGCCCGGCGCC
>JBOIGD010000278.1:0-11719 GCA_050742615.1 Casimicrobiaceae bacterium
CCGCGCATGTTCCCGCTGACGCTCGACGGCCTGCAGCGCGGCGTCGCGGCGCTGCGGAAGTAACGGCGAGGCTACGCCCGCGTTACGCGGTCCTGGAAGCGAACGTCGGCGCCAGGACTTCGACCGCATCGAGCTTCGTCGACGGTTCCTTGATCGTGATCCGCCAGAGCGTCCGCGGATCGTCGGGATCGGTCAGGGTCGCCGAATGCAGCAGCGAGGCATTGTCCCAGATCACGACGTCGCCGACCCGGTACGCGTAGCTGATGACGTATTTCCCCTGTATCGCGTGCGCGGCGAGCTCGTCGAGCAGTGCGACCGCTTCGTCTTCCGGCAGGCCGACGATGCTGTACGAGCTGCCTGAAACCGCGTAGAGCGCCCTGCGCCCGGTGACCGGATGCGCCCGCACGATCGGATGGGTGATCAGCGGCATCTTCGCCTTCTGCTCGTCGGTCAGCGGCGATGCGGCGACGCGGCTCATGTCGTCGGCCACCTTGCGATTGCCGTAGTGATGGACGGCGATCATCGGCGCGATGCGACGCTTTGTCGCGTCCGACAGCCCGTCGTATGCCGCGTATTGGTTGGCGAACAGCGTGTTGCCGCCCGCTTTCGGCACTTCGATCGAGTACAGCATCGTCGCGCGGGCCGGGACCTGCAGATACGAATAGTCGGTGTGAAAATAGGTCCCGGCATCCGCGAGGCCTATGGGCTGACCGTTTTTCTTGCGGTTCGACAGAATCAGTATGTTCGACTCTTCCGGATGATGGAACTGGTCGATGACATGCGGCTCGGGCGGCCCGAAGCGGCGGGCGAACGCGAGGAACTGCTGCGGCGTCAGATGCTGGTCGCGCAGCACCAGTACCTGCGCCGCGAAGAACGTGCGCGCGATCTCGTCGAAGGAAGCGTCCGACGGCGCATCGGATACGTCGACGGCCGAGGTTTCGAGGCCGAAACCCGGGCAAAGCGGTCTCGTGGTCAGCATGGTCGATCCTTTTCGATGGTTGTCGCGCGGCGGCCTCTTTGCGCTGCCGTACTCACCTCAGTCCGCGCGTCGGCCACCTGCCTCGCGGTCGCATCCCCGCGTCGCGCGCCCTGCTCCGCGCCGCGGCGTGCTACTTGACGTACTGCGGCATCAAAAGCCGCGGCAGCCAAAGGATGAGTTGCGGAAACAATATCACGATCAGCAGCACCAGCAACATTGGTATGAACAGGATCGCGGTGTCCCTCACAGCCTGCTTGATCTTGATGCCGCCGATCGAGCAGGCGATCATCAGGCAAAGTCCGTACGGCGGCGTCACCAGCCCGTAGGCGATCGAGATCACGCCGATGATCGCGAAGTGAATCGGGTGCATGTGGACCTTTTCGGCCAGCGGCGAAAGAATCGTGCCGACGATGATGATCGCCGGGATCGCATCGATGAAGCAGCCGATGAACAGGAACGCCGCCGCGGTGATGAAGCCGACGCTGGTCAAGCCACCGCCCCAGGCGGCGACCGTATTGACGACCAGCTGAGGAATGTGAAAGTAGGCGAGGATCCAGCCAAAGGCGGAAGCGGTGCCGATGCAGAACAGCGCAATCGCGGCAAACCGCGCGGAATCATACAGCGTGTGCAGCAACACCCGGGCCGGCAGCGCGCGGTAGATCAGGCCGCCGAGCAGCATGGCGTACAGCACGGCGATCACGGAGGCCTCCGTTGGCGTGAAGAATCCGAAAACGATGCCGCCAACGATAATGCCGGGGGTAAGGATCGGCAGAATTGCCTGGCCGCAGGCGGATACGAACTCCTTCAGGGTCGAGCGCGGATACACCGGGTAATTGCGCCGCTTGGCGTAGACGTAGACGGCGACCATCAGCGACAGGCCCATCAGCACGCCCGGTACGACGCCCGCTAGGAACAATCCGCCGATCGATACCGAGATCACACCGCCCCAGACGACCATCAGGATCGACGGCGGAATGATCACGCCCATCACCGCCGCGCAGGCCACCAGCGCGACGGTGAACTCGGTGTCGTAGCCCTGCTTTTTCATCGCCGGGATCAGGACGCCGCCAACTCCCGCAGCTTCGGCCGTCGACGAGCCCGAGATGCCGGCGAACAGCATCGACACCAGCACGCTGACGTGGCCGAGGCCACCGGGAAGATGACCGACCAGCGCCCGCGAGAGCTTGATCAGCTTTTCGGTGATGCCCGCCGTGTTCATCAAATTCGCGGCGAGCATGAAGAACGGGATCGCCAGCAGCAGGAACGAGTTGTACGATTTCAGCATCTCGTTCAGCAGCAGGAACGGCGTCAGGCGATCGTCGATGAAGAACACCGGCACGCAGGCGAGACCGAGCGCGAACGCAACCGGCACGCGCAGGATGATCAGCGTGGCGAAGACCCCGAACAGGATCAGCGCGACGTCAACCGGACCCACTGCGCTCGCCCCGGTAGATCCCGACGTCGTCGATGATCTTCTCGGCCAGAAACAGCAGCCAGCAGATCCCGGCCAGCGGCCAGGCGATGTGGATCGACAGCATGTTGATGCCGGTCATCTCCGAGCTTTGCTCGTAGCCGAACAGCGCGAAGCGCCATCCGAAGCCGATGAAGATCAGCGCGACCAGCAGCATCGGGACGTGGACGACCAGCCGGGCGACTGCCTTGCCATGGTTGGTGCGCGGCGTCGGCAGCACGTCGACGTCGAAGTGCGTGCCATCGCGCACCGCGATGGTCGCGCCGAGCATGATCAGCCACATGAGGCAGAAGCGCGCGACTTCCTCGGTCCAGATGTAGCGCGGAATGAACTCGAAAAAGCGGGAGAAGATCTGCAGCGTCACCGGGATCAGCATCACCGCGATCAGCACGGTGATCGCGATCCGCAGGGCGCGGTAGATCAGAGCGTTCAGTGCGCGCATGGTCGTCCCGGATGGAAATCAACTAGGGTCGGCCGACAGGCCCTCGGTGCCGCCGACGCGGCGTCGGCGGCAGCTTAGGCCGGTGCCATCATTCCGGCGCGGACGTCGTCCCGGCGCAGGCCGGGACCCAAGTTGCGTTGCGTCATAAGCGCCCATCCGCTCCTTGGATCCCGGGCCTCGCTCGCGCTCGCCCGGGATGACGTCGGGCCCCAAGCCCCGCATGCGCGTGGCTTGGTCCGACGTCACTTGATCGCGTTGACCTTGTTCAGGATCGCGGTCGCGTCGATTTCCTTCGCGTACGCCTGCTTGACCGGCTCGGCCAGCTCGAGCAGCTTGGCGCGGTCGGTGAACACCCAGGTCTTCAGCTTGCCTTCCTTTTCCAGCTTGGCGAGCAGGCCCGAATCTGCTCCCGACTCGAGCTCGCGGCCGTATTTACCCGCTTCCTTGCCGGCCTTGAGGATCGCCGCCTGCAGAGCGGGCGGGAGCTTGCGGAAAGTCTTGCCGGAAAAGCAGATTGGCCGCACGGTGATCGCGTGCTGGGTCAGCGAGATGTTCGGCCCGACTTCATAGAACTTCATGGCGTCGAGGCCCGCGGCCTCATTCTCGGCGCCCTGGATCACGCCGGTCTGGATCGCGTTGTAGACCTCGTTGTAGGCGATCACCGCCGGCTTGGCGCCGATCGCCTGGAAAATCTGCGTCTGGATCGGCGCGCCCATCACCCGCATCGTGAAGCCGCGCAGCTCAGCCATGTTGCGGATCGGCTTGTTGGCGATGATGTTGCGCGTCCCGCCCCCGTCGTAGCCGATGATCATCACGTCGGCTTTTTTCGATACGTCGTCGATGATCGGCTGGAAGGCGTCGGAATCGAGCACCTTGTTCCAGTGGTTGAGGTCGCGAAACAGGAACGGCATGTCGAGCAACGGCGCGGCCTTGGCGAAGGTCGACATGTGCGCCGGCGACACTACGCCGTAGTCGACCGAGATACCCTGGCTCATGTAGGCGAAATAGTCCTTCTCCAGACCGAGCTCGCTGTTCTTGTGCAGGACGAAATTGACCGGCTTGCCGTAGTATTTCTGCACCAGTTCCGCGAACCTGACCAGCGACTTGGTGAACGGATGCGTGTCGTCGAACTGCACGGCACCGTGCAGCGTGATCGGCTGCTGGGCGAAGGCGCTGAACGACAACGCGAGGCCCAATACGGCCACGGAGCGCGCGAGCGCGCGAATGAATACGGACATGTGCTCCTCCAACGGGTTTGTGGTCTGCTGCGCGCCGGCGCCCGTTATCCGGGAAGCCGCAAGCGCGAAAACGACCATCTGGTAAGGTGGCCAGACCGCATTCAACGCCTCCCGTGGCGAAGTGTCAATGGCGGCCGCCGGGCCATGTTGCAAGTGGGCCGGACGCCGCCTCGCATGTCGCCGGTGTAGACTCTGCAGCAATGAAGCGCCGCTGCCGCCTCGCAATTACCATCGCCGCATTGGCGATGCATTTGATTGCACCGGTCGGCGCGTATGCCGCGGTGCGTCCGACGGCCGCATTCGGCGACTATTGCTCGGCGGCGGTGCGGGTAGGCCTTCCATCCGATGCCGGGGCGCGCGCGCAGCAGCGCGCCGCGAGCTCAGGGTCCGGCATCTCCGCGCCATTGCCGCACCGTCACGTCCACCTGCATTGCGCGTCTTGTTTCGGTGCTGCGCTTGCTGCCGCGGTCCTGCCGTCGGCGCCGCTGGTCGCCGTGCGACCACTCGCGCTCGCAGCCGTGACGCCCGACGACGCGTGCGCCCGGTTTGCATTTCCGTCCGCTCTGCTGCCGCCACCGCGCGGTCCCCCTTCGATCGACGTCTGAGCCACGGTACGGCGCCGGAGCATCGGTCGCCGTACCTATCCGTCCCGGTCGTGCGGGCATCCCCGCGGCCCGGGTCCGTCGAATTCCGAAGAGGATCGTCATGATCAAAGTCCTGGCCCTTGCAGCACTCGCCGCGTTTGCTGCCACAGGCAGCGTATCGGCGCGCGATTATCAGCTCCACTCGCTCCGCATCGATCATCCGTTCGCGCGCGCAACGCCTCCGGGCGCCCGGTCCGGCGGCGTATTCCTGAGCATCGAAAACAAGGGCGCGAAGCCCGACGTCCTGCTGCATGTATCGACCCCGGTTGCCGGTACGGCCGAGATACATCAGATGGTGATGGACGCCGGCGTCATGCGCATGCGCGCGGTCGAGCGCATCGACGTCAAGCCGGGTGAGCGGGTAATGCTGCGGCCCGGCGGTTATCACGTGATGCTCACGGACCTCAAGCGGCCGTTGCACGCGGGAGACAGATTTCCGCTGACGCTGGGATTTGAAAAGGCCGGATCGATCGAGGTCAACGTCGAGGTCGAGAGCATGGCAGCGGGCGCGATGCAGCCGCATGTCAACCCTTGATTGCCACACGCCGGCGCGACCGCCGAGCGGCGGCGCGCGGCAAGCAAAGGAGACGCGAGCATGAACAAGCAGAAGATTCACCTGACGGCGACACTGTGGGCGCTGGCCGCGGTATGTATCGGAATCCTGGCGGCAGGACCCGCCGCCGCGCACGGCATCGCGGGCAAGCGCTTCTTTCCGGCGACGTTGGCGACCGACGATCCGTTCGTCGCCGACGAGCTGTCGCTGCCGACGATCGAGAGCCGCAAGATGTCCGCGGGCGGCGACGAGCCGGCAACGCGCGAGACCGGGTTGGCGATCGACGTGTCGAAGCGGGTGACCGAGAATTTCGGCATCGGCCTGGGCGCCACCTACCTGGTCCTGCGCCCGGACGGCGGCGACACGCAGCGCGGGTTCGACAATCTCGAGGCCAATGCCAAGTACAAGTTCTACCAGAGCGACGAGCACGAGACGATTCTATCTGCCGGGATCGACTGGGACATCGGCGGCAGCGGCTCGAAGCGCGTCGGCGCCGAGTCGTTCAGCACCCTGACGCCGGCGCTGTTCTTCGGCAAAGGGTTCGGCGATCTGCCCGACACGATGCAGTTCCTGCGTCCTCTCGCGGTGACCGGGCTCGTCGGCCTCGGCATCCCGACCCGCTCCGGCACGACCACGATCGGCGACGATGGCGAGGCTAGCGTCGAGCGCCATCCGCACACCCTCGAATGGGGTTTCGCCGTGGAGTACAGCCTGCCGTATCTGCAGTCGTTCGTGCGGGACGTGGGCTTGCGCGCACCGTTCAACCAGTTGATCCCGGTCGTCGAGTTCGCGATGTCGACCGCGCTCGACCGCGACGCCAGCGGCACGACCGGCACGGTAAACCCCGGGATCATCTGGGCTGGCCGCTACGCGCAGCTCGCCGTCGAAGCGGTCGTTCCGGTCAACAACCGAAGCGGCAGCAAAGTCGGCTGGATCGCGCAACTGCATTTCTTTCTCGACGATCTCTTCCCCACGACGATCGGCCAGCCGATCTTCCGGCAATGACATGAGGACTTCGCTGCTGCTGCTGCTCGCGGCGTGCGCCGCGGTGTTCGCCCCGCTCGCCGCCGGCCATGCGTTCCTGGACCATGCCGAACCCGCGGTGGGCAGCACGGTCCATGCGCCGCCGGCGGAGGTGAAGCTCTGGTTCACGCAGGAACTCGAGCCGGCGTTCAGCGGGGTGCAGGTGTCGGACTCGACCGGCAAGCGCGTCGACCAGGGCGACGCGCGGGTCGACGGCAACGACGCGACGCTGCTGACCGTGTCGGTGCACGCGCTCGGGCCGGGCCGGTATCGGGTGAGCTGGCGCGTGGTGTCGGTCGACACGCACGCCACCGAGGGCGACTTCAGCTTCGATGTCGCGCGCTGAGGTCTTGCCCGCGCGTAGGACGCGCCTGCCGCGATGAGCGAACTTCTGGCAGCCGCACGGGCCGTGCATCTGGCTGCGACGATGTGGCTGTTCGGCGAGGCGGTGCTCGCCTGCGTGCTGGCGGATTGGCCCGGCCGGGTCGGGCCGACCCGGCCGGGCGAGATGCTGCGCCGCAGGCTGCCGTTCGTCGCGCGCCTGAGCATAGGCATCGGCGTCGGGTCCTGGATGGTCTGGCTCGCCGCGGAGGCCGCGACAATGAGCGGCATGCCGCTGTGGCGGGCGATCGCTCCCGCGACGCTGGCCATCGTTCTCGGCGGCACCTTGTTCGGCAAGGTCTGGACCTTGCGCCTCGGCCTCGCCGCTTTGTTGCTGCTGGCATCGTGGCGGCCAGGCGCCGGCGGCGGTCAACGGCGGCTCGTGCTCTGCACGATCCTTGCCGGCGCATATCTGGCCGCGCTCGCCTGGGCCGGGCACGCCACGGAGACGCCATGGCGCGGTGCGCGCCTTGCCTTCGACGTCGTGCATCTGCTTGCCGCCGGCGCGTGGCTGGGTGCGCTGCCGGCGCTGGTGTACCTGCTCGGCGCGGCAGAGCCAATCGAGAATACGGCATGGGCGACCCGCCGCTTCTCGCGTGTCGCGGTCGCGTGGGTAAGCGCATTGATCCTGAGCGGCATCGGCAACAGCTGGTTTCTGGTCGGAAGCATTCCCGCGTTGCTCGGTACCTTGTACGGTCGCCTGCTGCTCGCCAAGCTCGTCTTGCTCGCCGTGATGCTGGCGCTCGCTGCGGTAAATCGGCTGGTACTGACACCGCGGCTTGCCGGCGGCGATCGGCAGGCGCCGCACCGGCTGCGGCGCAATGCGCTGCTCGAAATCGCGGCCGGCCTGCTGGTGGTAATGATTGTCGGTGTGCTCGGCATCACGATCCCGGCAGCGCATCAATCGCCGCTCTGGCCGTTTGCCCATTCGCTGAGCTGGACGCCGGTGCGCGATTCGATATCGACGCGCTTGCTTTTGGCCGCTTCACTGCTCGTGGCTGCCGCCGGCGCGGCGGTCATCGTCGCGGGTGCGCGTGGCCGCGTCTGGGGCCGGGTCGCGGCCGGTCTGGTCGGCATCGTTGCGGCGGCGGCGGTGTCCGGATGGCTGCTGGCTGTGCCCGCCTATCCGACCTCGTATGCCGCTTCGCCGGTGCCCTACACCACGGTGGTGATCCAGGCAGCGGCGCGGTTGTTCGCGCAACACTGCACCGCCTGCCACGGCGCCGACGCCACGGGCGACGGTCCCGCCGCCGCCTCGCTCCCGACGCATCCACCGAATCTGGTCGAGCATGCCGGCCATCATCGTCCGGGCGAACTCTATTGGTGGATCGCTCACGGTCGTCGGGAGGGCATGCCCCCGTTTGGGAAGGTGCTCTCGAGCGAGCAGGTGTGGAGCGTGGTGCAGTTCCTGCGTGCCTTGTCGGACAGCGCTGCGCTGGCCGCCGCGCACGGCGCCGACGCGGTGGGCCGCCCGCTCGCGGCGCCCGATTTCAGCTTCGAGTTACCGGAGCGTGGTCAACAGACCCTGCTCGAAATCGGCTCGTCGCGCGGGACGCTCGTCGTCCTATACACATTTCCCGGCTCGCTCGCTCGCCTGCGAGCGCTTGCTGGGCAGCGCAGCGCATTCGACGCACGTCGCGTGCGCATCGTGGCAGTCGCGGCAGCGGCAAGCGGGGCCGGCGCGGCGGGCTTCCCGGGGAGCGCGTCGATACGCGCCACAACCTCATCGGACGTCGCCGCAACCTACGCGATGTTTGCCGCGCAGCACGGGGGAGTCGCGGCAGCGCCCGATGCCGCCGAATTCCTGATCGATCGCCGTGGATTGATCCGCGCGCGGTGGATCGGCGTCTCCGGTCCGAACGCCGCACAGGCCGCGGCGATGCTGGACGCGGCGGACCGCCTGCACGGGGACGACGAACCCGCCCCGTCGGGCGGACACATGCACTGATGCAGACCGGGACAGCTCGGTAGAATGGCTCCATGAGCCTTTCGACCTCCGCCGCACCCGCCCGGGCGGTTTCCATTGATGCGGCGACGAGCGAACCCCGCGCGGTTGCGGTCTGGTTGCTGCTCTGCTGCGCGCTGGTGCTGGCGATGGTCGTCGTCGGAGGCGTGACGCGGCTCACCCATTCGGGCCTGTCGATCACCGAATGGCAGCCGATCGTCGGCGCCCTGCCGCCGCTGTCGACTTCGCAATGGGACGAAGCGTTCGTCAAATACCAGGCGACTCCCGAATACCGGGAGGTGAACCAGGGCATGAGCCTCGCCGCATTCAAGTCGATCTACTGGTGGGAATATGTCCACCGCTTGCTCGGCCGCGCGATCGGTGTCGCGTTCGCGTTGCCCTTGCTCTGGTTCGCCGCGCGCCGGAGACTGCCGCGCGGCCTCGGGCCGGCACTACTCGTCGTCCTCCTGCTCGGCGGGCTGCAGGGCGCGCTGGGCTGGTACATGGTGCAGAGCGGGCTCGTCGACGATCCGCGCGTGTCGCAGCTGCGGCTTGCCGCGCACCTCGGGCTGGCGCTGCTGATCCTCGCGGCGATGTTCTGGGTCGGATTGTCGCTGCTGCAGCCGGCTGCCTCGCTGCGCGCGGCAAGCGAGCCCCGCGGCGCCCGGCTGCGGCGTTTCGCGGAAATTATCGTCGCGCTGATCTTCGTGCAGGCGCTGCTGGGTGCGCTGGTGGCCGGAATCCGCGCCGGCTTTGCCTACAACACGTTCCCCCTGATGAATGGCCGCGTGGTGCCGCGGGAGCTGCTGTCGCTCGATCCGTGGTACCTGAATTTCGCCGACAACATGGCAACGGTGCAATTCGATCACCGGATGATCGCGTGGCTGCTCGCCTTGCTGATCCCGTTTTTCTGGTGGCGCGTGCAGGCGGCGGCGGTGGCCGCGCGCGTCAAGATCGCCGCGCACCTCTTGCTGGCGGCGCTGACCGCGCAATTCGTGCTCGGCGTCGCCACCCTGTTGATGGTCGTGCCTTTGCCGCTCGCCGCCGCTCACCAAGCGGGAGCGGTGCTGCTCTTCACCGCGGCGCTGAACGTGGCGCACGCGTTGCGCCACCCGGGTCGCTGTGCCGCCGCGGCCGCATGAGGGCATTTGCATTCCGGCTGTCGCGGGAGGATCATGACGGCCCGATGCGCAAACGAGCCCGCCAATGACTGAGCCCGCGAAGCTGGACGAACCGCTGGCCGATGCAGACTACGACGAGCTGGAGGCCTTTCTCGCCTCGAACGGTGTGCCGCAGGACTGCATGGACCTGGAAATGCTCGATGGCTTCCTGACGGCCATCGTCAGCGGCCCCGAGATGATCCAGCCCTCCGAGTGGCTACCCGTGGTCTGGAGCGACAGCCAGCGCAGCGTCGCGCCGGTTTTTTCCGACAACGAGCAGGCAAGCCGCATCCTGTCACTGGTGCTGCGCGTGCAGAACAGCATCGCGCGCACGCTGCGCGAATCGCCGACGCGCTTCAAGCCGCTGCTTTATCACAGCGAGGACAACGCCAAGGGCGACAAGGCGCCGCCCGAGGCGAGCGCGTGGTGCGAGGGCTACATGACGGGCGTCCTGTTGCGCGAGGCGGAATGGGAGCCGCTGTACAGCCAGGACGATGCGCGCGACTGGATGCTGCCGATCGAGGCCCTGGCCTACGGGGACCACGACCCGGAATACCTCGACTGGGTCGACACCGACGAAAAACGGCAGGGGATGATCGACGAGCTGCCGATCGCCGCCGTGCTGATCTACCGTTTCTGGCAGGAGCGGAACCGCCCCGAATCGGCCAATCGCGCCGAGCGGCGGGCGCAACGCCGCGAGACTTCGCGCAAGGGCCGCCAGCGGCTGCACTAAGCCGCCGCCCGGCGGCGCGGGGCAAGCTCCCGCGGCGCCGCTTCCGCTACTGAGGCATCGGCACGTCGATCGACTCGGCGCGATACGCGTCGCGCATGTCCACTGCGCCGGCCGCGGCATGGGAGTTCCGCGGGCGGCGCGTGCGCAGCGCCTTCAACATCAGCGCGATGCCCAAGAGGACCAGCGATCCGATGAGCAGGAATGGCTGCCATTGTTCGGGCAGGGCGGGCATTGCCGCATAGGCCGGGGTCACGATCGACATGCCGATGACGGCGCCCGCGACGAAGGGTGCTGCGCGGTACAGCCGGATCACTCGATGGTTCATCGTGGACTCATTTCCAATGGTGGAACATGAGGCCACTGTAGAGGGTCCCTGTCCGCGCGGGAATCGGCGCATCGCCGATTTGCGCGTAAGACATGATCCGACGCGCAGAACGGGCCGGAATCAGCGCGGACCGAAACGGTACGAATCCATCGCCAGCGCACCGGCCTCGTAACCGTCGACGAAGCGCTCGACGCCGGCGTCGCGCCCCGCCGCGCCGAGTGCCACGAAAAGCGGCAGAAAATGTTCTTCGCTCGGATGCGCACGCGCTGCGTCGGGCGCCTGGGCGCGGTAGTCGACGAGCGCTTCGACGTCGTGTGCAACCAGGCGATCGTGCACCCAAGCGGCGAATTCCCTGGCGTAACGCAGCGGCTCCTGCCGGCGCGGGTTCGCCATCCAGTCGCGCAGGTTATGCGTCGTATGGCCCGAGCCGATGATCAGCACCCGGTCGTCGGCGAGCGGGGCCAGCGCGCGCCCGAGCTGGAGGTGATGCGCGGGCCCGAATTCCGGCTGGATCGCGAGCTGTACGACCGGTATCGTGGCATCCGGATACATCCAGCGAAGCGGCACCCACGCGCCGTGGTCGCGGCCGCGGCAGCCATCGATGCCGGCGGTGATTCCGGCGGCTTTGAGCATTGCGGCGGCCCGCGCGGCGAGCTGCGGGTCACCCGGCGCATCGTATTGCAGCTGAAAGAGCTCGTCGGGAAACCCGCCGAAATCGTGGATTGTTTGCGGCCGCGGATTGCCGGTCAGCATCGGCATCGACGTTTCCCAGTGCGCCGACGCGATCAACACCGCGCGCGGGCGGGGCAGCGCGCGCCCGAGCGT